>CALRZF020000010.1:0-29091 GCA_943372585.1 Ramlibacter sp. 2FC
CGGTCCAGCCCGGTGGCAAATTCGCTGCCTGCAGGCGACAGCGCGCGCGCCCGTGACCAGTGGCGCACGGCGCCGGCATAGTCGCCGCGGTCCAGCGCAATGCTGCCGGCCATGGCCAGGGCCTTCAAGTTGTCGGGGTCGATCTTCAGCGCCTGATCGACCAGGCGCGTGGGCTCACCGGCGGCGCTGCGGCCTTGCAGCATGGCCAGCACATCGGCCCGGTCGGTCAGCAGCTGGGCATTGCCCGGCGCCAGCGCAATGGCGCGCACATAGGCGGCGTCGGCCTGCGCAAAATTCTGCAGCGCGGCGTACGAGCGCGCCAGCATGTCCCAGTCTTGCGCGCCGGGCGGCTGGCCGGGCGGCGGGTTGTTCAGCCGTTGCGCCATGGCGCTGACCATGTCTTCTACCGCCTGCATGGACACGGCGTTGTCCTTGTTTGCTGGTGCCAGCAGCACGGCCTGCGGGTTGCCCAGCTGCAGGTACAACGCCACGGCCAGCACGGGCAGGCCCAGGCCCAGCAGCACGGCGGTTTGCGGTGACCGCGTGGCGTGCACAGACGGGCGCGTGTGCGTGCTGGGCACGCTGTCTTCTTCCAGCACGCGCTGTTGCAGCTCCAGGCGGGCCAGGTCGTATTCAGCCGGGGTGAGGGCGCCGCTGGCACGCTCGGCGTCCAGCTGCGCCTGCTGTTCGCGCAGGACGGCCAGGTGGCCTGCGCGCACCGGGGCGGTGGTGCGCTGTTGCAGCAGCGGCGGCAGCACCATGGCCAGCGCCAGTGCCGTCAGCACCGCGGCCATCAACCAGAACATCGTCATGACGCACCCCCCTGGCCTTGCGCGCCGTCCAGCAGGCGTTGTGCGCGTGCGCGCTCGGCGTCGCCCAGCGGGGGCTGTGCCGTGCGGCGGCGGCGCAGGATGTTGGCGCCCATCACACCCAGCCCCACCACCAGCAGCACAAACGGCCCGCCCCACAGCACCAGCGTGCTGGCCTTGAGCGGCGGCTTGTACAGCACAAAGTCGCCGTAGCGCGCGACCATGTAGTCCAGGATCTGCTGTTGCGAGCGGCCTTCGCCCAGCTGGCGGCGGATCTGTTTGCGCAGGTCCACCGCCAGGTCGGCGTTGGACGCCGCTATGGTTTCGTTCTGGCAGACCAGGCAGCGCAGCTCTTCGGCCACGGCCATCACGCGCGCTTCCAGCGCCGGGTCGGCCGACGCGGGCGCGGCTTCCTTGGCGGCGGCGTGTGTGCCTATCGCCAGCAGCAATGTCAGGGCAAGTTTTTCAAGCACCGAGCTTTCCAATCAACGGCAGGATGGTGTTGCGCAGCGCCTCGGGCGTGACGGGGCCTGTGAGCTTGAGCCGGATCATGCCGTCACGGTCAATCACAAAAGTCTCGGGCACGCCATAAACGCCAAAATCAATGCCCACCATGCCGTCGGTGTCCGAAAGCGAATGGCGGTACGGGTTGCCAAAATTGGCCAGCCAGCGCACGGCGTCGCTGTGCTTGTCCTTGTAGTTCAGGCCATAGATGGCTACCGGGCTGGTCTTGGCAAATTCCACCAGCACCGGGTGCTCCAGCCGGCAGGCTGCGCACCACGACGCCCACACGTTCAGGATCCACACCTGCCCGCGCAGGTCCTGCGCCGACACCATGCGCTCGGGCGCGCCCACAGTCGGCAGCTTGAAAGCAGGCGCGGGCCGGTTGATCAGCGGCGAGGGCACCTCGCGCGGGTTCAGCCCCAGGCCCACGCCCAGAAAGCCGAGCAGCGCCACAAACACCGCCAGCGGAATCAGGTAGCGCTTCATCGCAGTGCGCCTTTGCCGGCCAGCACGGGCTTCATCGGCGGCGGGTTTGCGTTGTTGGCAGCGCTGTTCACCGCAGCCGGTGCCGCCGCGCTGCGCCGCACGCGGTAGCGGCG
Source organism: Ramlibacter sp. 2FC (assembly GCA_943372585.1). GTDB lineage: Bacteria > Pseudomonadota > Gammaproteobacteria > Burkholderiales > Burkholderiaceae_C > RAM1. The sequence continues at coordinate 1,913 of CALRZF020000010.1, forward strand.
GTCCAGCACGGCCAGCACGCCGCCTAGGGCCATCAGCACGCAGCCGCCCCAGATCCAGTTGACAAAGGGTTTGTGGTGCACGCGCACGCTCCAGGCGGTGTCGCTGACCGGCGCGCCCAGCGCCACATACAGGTCGCGCGTGACGCCGCGGTCTATCGCCACCTCGGTCATCGGCATGCGGCTGACGGTGTAGATGCGCCGCTCGGGCATCAGCGTCGCCATAGCCTGGCCGTCGTGGCTGACGCTGAGCACCGCGCGCGCCGACACATAGTTGGGCCCGCGCACCTCCTGCACCTGCTCCAGGCGCAGGCTGTAGCCCGCCAGGCGCGTGGTGTCGCCTACCTCCATGCGTACATCCGATTCACTTTGAAAGCTGCCCACGGCCGTCACACCCACGATGAACACGGCCACGCCAAAGTGCGCCAGCAGCATGCCCCAGTAGCTGCCGGGCTGTGCGCGCACGCGCGCGGCCCAGCCGGGTGCCGGGTGCTCGCGCAACCGCGTCACCAGATTCAGCACGGCGGTGCTGGCAATCCACACGGCCAGCAGAAGGCCCAGCCCCGTGAGCGGCGACCAGCTGGCAAGCATCAGCGGTGCCAGCACGGCGCTGGCCACGCTGACGCCCGCTGCCCAGCGCAGCCGGTGGGCCAGGTCGCCCAGGCGGGCCTCGCGCCAGCGCGCCAGCGGCCCCACGCCCATCAGGAACAGGGCCGGCGCGACCAGCGGCACAAACACCGCGGCAAAGTAGGGCGCGCCCACCGACAGCTTGCCCATGCCCAGTGCGTCGATCAGCAGCGGGTACAGCGTGCCCAGCAGCACGGCGGCGGCGGCCACCAGCAGCAGCACGTTGTTGGCCATCAACATGGATTCACGCGAGACCAGCGCAAAGCTGCCGCCCATGCCCACGCGCGGCGCGCGCCAGGCAAACAGCGCGAGCGAGCCGCCCACCACCAGCGCCAGAAAGATCAGGATGAACACGCCGCGCGCCGGGTCGGTGGCAAACGCATGCACCGAGCTCAGCACACCCGAGCGCACGATGAAAGTGCCCAGCAGCGACAGCGAAAACGCAATGATCGCCAGCAATGCCGTCCACACCTTGAAGCCGCCGCGCTTTTCGGTCACGGCCAGCGAATGCATGAGCGCTGTGCCCACCAGCCAGGGCATGAACGACGCGTTTTCCACCGGGTCCCAGAACCACCAGCCGCCCCAGCCCAGCTCGTAATAGGCCCAGAAGCTGCCCAGCGCAATGCCCAGCGTCAAGAAGCACCAGGCCACCGTGGTCCAGGGCCGCGACCAGCGTGCCCAGGCGGCGTCCAGCCGGCCCGACATCAGCGCAGAGATGGCAAACGCGAACGCCACCACAAAGCCCACATAGCCCATGTAGAGCATGGGCGGGTGAATGATCATGCCCGGGTCCTGCAGCAAGGGGTTCAGGTCCTGGCCGTCGGCCGGTGCAGGCAGCATGCGGGCAAACGGGTTGGACGTGGCCAGCGTGAACAGCAGGAAGCCGCAGCTGACCAGCCCCATCACGCCGATCACGCGCGCCACCGTGGCGTCGTCCAGCTGGCGCGAAAAGAAGCTCACCGCCACCGTCCAGCCCGACAGGATCAGCGACCACAGCAGGATGGAGCCCTCATGGTTGCCCCACACCGCGGTGATGCGGTAGACCAGCGGCAGCGCGGTGTTGGAATGGTTGGCCGCCAGCGCGACGGAAAAGTCGCTGACCACAAACGCATGCGTCAGGCAGGCATAGGCCACCACCAGAAACAGGCATTGCGCGCGCGCGGCCGGCCGTGCCACGGCCATCCAGGCGGCGCGATTTTGTTGCGCGCCCACCAGTGGCAACACCGCCTGCGCCAGCGCCACGGCCAGCGCCAGGATCAGGCTGAAATGGCCCAGCTCGTAAATCATGGGGCTGCCTTCATGCCTTGGCCCTGCGCGGCCTTCAGTGCGGCGGCGGCCTCGGGCGGCATGTAGTTTTCATCGTGCTTGGCCAGCACCTGGTCGGCACGGAACACGCCGTCTTGGCCCAGCTTGCCCTGGGCCACCACGCCTTTGCCTTCCTTGAACAGGTCGGGCATCAGGCCGGTGTAGGTCACCGGGATCTTCTGTGCGCGGTCGGTCACCACAAAGCGCAGGGCCAGGCTGTTCGGGTCGCGCTGGATGCTGCCTTCTTCCACCAGCCCGCCCACACGAAAGCTGCGTTCGCGCGGGGCTTCGTTGGCCATGACCTGTGTGGGGCTGAAGAAAAACACCAGGTTGCTCTGAAAGGCGTTGAGCACCAGCGCGCTGGCGCCGCCCAGTGCGCCCAGGCCGACCAGCACGGCCAGCGCGCGGCGTGTGCGCTGCTTCATGGTGTGCTCCTGTGAGCATCATTCACTGGCGCGCCATTGACGTCATTCGCCAGCGCACGGCGGCGCGCCTTGAGCATCAGCATCTCGGCCAGCATGACCGCAGCGCACATGCCCAGCGACCCCCACACATACAGGCCGTAGCCGCCCATGTGCACAAATTCTGCAAAGTTGGACCAGTGGTTCATGCGGCCTCCAGTGCCTGGCGTGCCCAGGCGGTGTGGCGTTCACGCTCCAGCATCACCACGCGCACACGTGCCAGCGCGATGGCAATGCAATACATCCAGAACGCCAGCGCCATGATCAGCATGCCCAGCAGCATGGGCGTGGCCATGCTGGGCGCCTTGCTCAGGCTGACGGACGCGCCCTGGTGCAGGGTGTTCCACCACTTCACCGAGAAATAAATGATGGGCACGTTGACCACGCCCACCAGGGCCAGCAGCCCGGCGGCGCGGTCGGCGCGGCGCGGGTCGTCTATGGACGCGTGCAGCGCCATGAAGCCGATGTACAGGAACAGCAGCACCAGCTCGGACGTGAGCCGTGCGTCCCACACCCACCAGGCGCCCCAGGTGGGCTTGCCCCACAGCGCGCCCGTCCACAGCGCCAGAAAGGTCATGAGCGCGCCGGTGGGCGCCAGCGCGCAGGCCATCATGGACGACAGCCGCGAATTGAACACCAGCCCCACACCGGCCCAGGCGGCCATGGCCAGGTAGACCACCATGGACATCCAGGCGGCGGGCACATGCACAAAGATGATGCGGTAGGCCTCGCCCTGCTGCGCGTCGGTGGGCGCCAGCCACAGCCCGATGTACAGGCCCGCGGCCGTCAGCAGCGCGGCCAGCGCGCCAAACCACGGGACCAGGCGGCCGGCCAGCGGGTAAAAGCGCTGGGGAGCCGCGTAATGAAACCAGTTGATGCCGTTCATGACTCCACCGATATGCGTAGCGCCAGCGCCGCCACCAGTGGCGCCGCAAACAGCGACAGCACCAGCAACGCCCCCAGCAATGAAAAATGGCCCGCCACACCCAGCCCGGCGCTGTGGGCATCGACCGCGCCGGCGCCAAAGATCAGCACCGGTATGCACAGCGGCAGCACCAGCAGCGACAGCAGCACGCCCGCGCCGCGCAGGCCCACGGTCAGCGCCGCACCCATGGCGCCTACCAGGCTCAGCACCGGCGTGCCCAGTAGCAGCGACAGCGCCAGCACCCCCGCAGCGCTGGCCGACAGATCAAACTGGATCGCCAACACCGGCGACAGCAGCGCCAGCAACAGGCCCGAGCAGACCCAGTGCGCTGCTGTCTTGCCCAGCACCAGCAGCGCCAGCGGGTGGGCCGACAGCAGCATTTGCTCCAGCGTGCCGTCCTGGTGGTCATCGGCAAACAGCCGTGCCAGCGACAGCATGGACGCCAGCAGGGCAGCCACCCACACCACGCCGGGCGCCATGCTGCGCAGCAGCTGCGGCTCGGGCCCCACGCCCAGCGGGAACAGGCTGACCACCATCACAAAAAACACCAGCACGGCCAGCGTATCTGTGCGCCGGCGCAGCGCCAGGCGCAGGTCGCGCACAAAGATGCAGCGCAGGCCGTCCAGCAGGCCGGGCTCGGGCTGTGCCAGCACCGTGGGAGCGGCCAGGGCTGTGGTGTTCATAGCGCCAGCACCTGGTGGGGCACGTCGTCCAGCGGCACGCCCTGGTGGCTGGTCAGCACCACCATGCCGCCGCGCAGCAGCTGCGCGCGGACCAGCCCGGCCAGCCAGCCGGTGGCGGCCACGTCCAGCGCATTGAACGGTTCGTCCAGCACCCACAGCGCAGCGCCTGCGGCCAGGCCCAGGCGTGCCAGCGCGGCGCGCTGGCGCTGGCCCTGCGACAGGCGGCGCACCGGCATGTGTTCGTGCCCACGCAGGCCGGCATCCGCCAGCGCGCGCAATGCATCGGCACGGCTGGCGGGGTGGCCGCCCAGGGTGGTGGTGGATTGCAGGTTTTCCAGAGCGCCCAGGTCGTCCTTCAGGGCGGCCGTGTGGCCCAGGTACACCAGGTCGTGGCCCAGGGCCTCGCGCTGGCGCGCGGGCGGCTCACCGCGCCACAGCACCTGGCCGGCGGCCGGGGCCAGCAGGCCGCAGACCATGCGCAGCAGGCTGCTCTTGCCCGCGCCGTTGGCGCCGTTCACGCGCAGCAGCTCACCGTCGCGCACTTGCCGGTTGACATGGCTGAACAGGGCCCGCCCACCACGCACGCAGGCCAGGTCCACCAGGTCCAGCGTGGCGCTCATCTGGCGGCCCCGCAAGCACTGGCCATCCGGCGCAAAACAGCGGTGTTCCGGGATGTGTCCATTTATCTGTCTAAATATGTTGTCAGATTAAGTTGACACTTATATCATGCGATCCATGTACACACAAACTGGCATGCCCTCGGTTACAGGGGCTTCCCCGGCAACCCAGCCCGATGCCAGACCGCACGCCATCGTCATCGGCAGCGGCTTTGGCGGGTTGGCCGCCGCTGTGCGCCTGGGCGCGCGCGGCTACCGCGTGACCGTGCTGGAAAAGCTCGACGCCCCCGGCGGCCGCGCCTATGTGTACCGCCAGGACGGCTTTACCTTTGACGCCGGCCCCACGGTCATCACAGCACCCTTCTTGCTGGAAGAGCTGTGGGCGCTGTGCGGCAAGAAGATGGCCGACGACATCGACCTGCGGCCCGTGTCGCCTTACTACCGCATCCGGTTTGACGACGGCAGCGTGTTTGACTATTGCGGCGACGCCGCCGCCATGCGCGCCGAGGTGGCCCGCTTCGCACCGGCCGACGTGGCCGGCTACGAGCGATTCCTGAAAGCCAGCGAGGCCATCTACAAGGTGGGCTTTGAGCAGCTGGGCCATGTGCCGTTTGATTCATGGGCCGACATGGCCCGCGTGCTGCCCGCGCTGCTGAAGCTGGAGGGCTACCGCACCGTGTATTCACTGGCCAGCAAGCATGTGCGCAACCCCAAGCTGCGCGTGGTGCTCACGTTCCAGTCGCTGCTGGTGGGGGGCAACCCGTTTTCCACCACATCCGTCTATTGCCTGATTGCGTTTCTGGAGCGGCGCTGGGGCGTGCACTTTGCCATGGGCGGCACCGGCAGCCTGGTCACGGGCCTGGTCAAGCTGATAGAAGGCCAGGGCAACCAGGTGCGCTGCGACCAGGCCGTGGACAAGATCACCGTGAGCGACGGGCGCGCCACCGGCGTGCGGCTGGCCAGCGGCGAGCTGATACCGGCCGACGTGGTGGTGTCCAACGCCGATTCGGCCAGCACCTACCGCTATTTGGTGGCGCCCGAGCACCGGCGCCGCTGGACCGACACGCGCATCGAGAAAGCGCGCTATTCCATGAGCCTGTTCGTCTGGTACTTTGGCACGCGCCGCCAGTACCCCGATGTGGCGCACCACACCATTGCCCTGGGCCCGCGCTACAAAGAGCTTTTGGGTGACATCTTTGACCGCAAGCTGCTGGCCGAAGACTTCAGCATGTACCTGCACCGGCCGACCGCGACCGACCCGTCGCTGGCGCCGCCGGGCTGCGACGCGTTTTATGTGCTGTCGCCCGTGCCGCACATGCAAAGCGGCACCGACTGGCAGGCCATGGCCGAGCCGTACCGCCAGGCGCTGGAGCGCCGCCTGCAAGACACCCTGCTGCCGGGGCTGAAAGACGAAGTCATCAGCTCGCGCGTGCTTACGCCGCTTGATTTTCAGGACCGGCTGTCGTCGTTCCGCGGCGCGGCATTCGGGCTGGAGCCGGTGCTGACGCAAAGCGCGTGGTTCCGCCCGCACAACCGCAGCGAAGAGCTCGACCGCCTGTACCTGGTGGGTGCAGGCACCCACCCCGGGGCCGGTTTGCCCGGCGTACTTTCATCAGCCCGTGTGCTGGACACCATCGTTCCCCATGCAGACACCATCACGCGAGTTTGAACTGCCACGCCACGCCCTGGGTGCCGATGCCCAGGCCGACCTGGACGCCTGCCGCGCCACGCTGCGCGAAGGCTCGTACACCTTTTATGCCGCGTCGCTGATCCTGCCGCGCGCGGTGCGCCAGCCGGCATCCGCGCTGTATGCGTTTTGCCGCATGGCCGACGACGAGGTAGACACCGGCGCCGACCAACAGGCCGCCGTGGCCAGGCTGCGCCAGCGCCTGCACGCCGTGTACAACGGCCGCGCGCGCGCGCAGCCCTGCGACAGGGCGCTGGCCGCCGTGGTGCAGCACTTCGCCATACCGCGCGAGCTGCCCGAGGCGCTGCTGGACGGCTTTGCCTGGGACGCCGAAGGCCGCCGCTATGAAACCATTGAAGACCTGCACGGCTACGCCGCGCGCGTGGCCGGCACCGTGGGCGCCATGATGGCCCTGCTGATGGGCGTGCGCAGCGCCGAAGGGCTGGCCCGCGCCTGTGACCTGGGCGTGGCCATGCAGCTGTCCAACATCGCACGCGACGTGGGCGAAGACGCGCGCATGGGCCGCATCTATTTGCCGCTGCGCTGGCTGCGAGAGGCCGGCGTGCAACCCGATGCCTGGCTGGCGCAGCCGCGCCACAACGTGGCCATCGGCAGCGTGGTGAGCCGCCTGCTTACCGAGGCCGACCGCCTGTACGAACGGGTAGACGACGGCGTGGCGTGCCTGCCGCTGGGCTGCCGCCCGGGCATCAACGCCGCGCGCTACCTGTATGCGGCCATCGGGCACGAGGTCGCACACCGCGGCATGAATTCTGTAGACCAGCGCGCCGTAGTGCCGCGCGCGCGCAAGGCCCGGCTGCTGGCCAAAGCCCTGCTCAACGTCGCACCGGGCAAGGCGCACCAGAGCGCCCCCTGCCTGGCGGCCAACCAGTTTCTGGTGAACGCGGCCCTGGGCGCCGCGCTGCCCGAGGCCAGCCCTGCCGTGGCAGCCGCGCAGGCCGCCTGGTGGCGCATTGATGAGCGGCTGGCCGCGCGCTATGTGCGCGTGCTGGAGCTGTTCGAGCGGCTGGAGCGGCGCGACCGCAGCGAAGGCATGGCACTGGCCAAGGCGCCCTGATGGAATCGTCGATGTTTGGCCTGATCGAGCTGGTGCTGGTGTTCGGCATCGTGCTGGGCCTGGCCGTGTGGGAGCTGCGGTCGCTGCGCAAGACGCAGGCGCGGGACAGGGAAGCAGAGCGGGAAGAGGTGGCGGCCAAGGCGCGCAGCGAAGCAGACTGAGCGGATTCAGGCGTTTTCCACCATCGACGCGGGAATTCTCGCGTACATGGTGGAAACCCAATAGAATCAATGACTTATGGTCTATCAAAAGACAGATTTCATTGCCTTTTCGGCCGATGCTCAGCGTGTGGCGGCCAACCTCGAGCAGGCTTACGACGCCTGGCTTGACGCACGCCGCCAGCTGGAGGCGCTGCCCGTTTCCATGTACTGGCAAAGCAAGGATGGCGTCGACTATCTTGCGGTCAAACACCATTCCAGCGATTCTGGAAGCTCCCTGGGGCGCCGCGGGCCTGACACCGAGGCGCAGCTGGAAGATTTTCTAGCCAACAAGACCCGGTTGCGCGACCGCGTGAAATTGACCGATGCGACCATTGCCGAGCGCGCGGCGCTGTACCGCCGCTTGCGTTTGCCATCCATACCCGACCAGCAGGCCGAGATCATTCGCCAGCTCGACATTGCCCAGATGCTGGGGACTGACCTGATGGTGGTGGGCGCGAATGCCTTCGTGGCCTACCAGGCCGCATGCGGTGCGAGGTTTCCCACGGGCAACGAAGAAACCGAAGACTTCGACCTGGCATGGTGCCGTGGCACCCGGGCTTCACTGGCGCCCATGCGCGCCCCCGCAGCTGGCCAGGGCGGGCGGTCCCTGCTGGGCGTGCTTCGCCATATCGACAGCACATACACCATCAACAAGCGCAAGCCCTACCAGGCGGTGAACGCGGCAGGCTACGAGGTGGAGCTTCTCGCGGCGCCCAGTGCGCACCCCTTGCCCAAGGGCGAATCATTCGAGCCGATGGCCTCACTGGTGGAGCAGGAGTGGCTGCTGGAAGGCCGGCCGCTGTCCGCTGTGGTGGCAACTCTCCGAGGCCGGGCTTGCCCGCTTTATGTGCCGGACCCGCGCTGGATGGGCCTGCACAAGCTCTGGCTCGCGCGCAAACCAGAGCGCAACCCGGCCAAGCGCCCGAAGGACCAGCGCCAGGGCGAGGTGCTGCTGGATGCGGTGCGGCATTTCATGCAGGCCAGCCATCCGCTGGATGTCGACTTCCTCATGGGGCTGCCGGAAGAACTGCGCGAACACTTCGACGACTGGTGCATGCAGCGGCAATTTGTGCCGGAGGTTTGAAGCTGCGAGCAATGGCGGTTGCGATAGCGTTGCACTGTCACTTATGACGGGGCGTTGCAGGTTGCCTTACAACGCTTACTTCTGCAAGCAGACTCAGCCAGCCAACACACGCGAGACTGCGCATCGAAATTCAGCGAATCGCCAGTCCCTTCAGCCCAAGGAAACAGCCTTTGCCTATGACCGTCCTCCTCTTGGGGGTCATCTTTGCCTTTGTTCTTTACGAGATCGAGGGACTCTCACATTCCCAGGCAGTGACCGCTGCGCAAATCGTGCGTTTTCGGCGCTTGCGAGGCAGCATGGTGATGCTGGCATTCCTTGCGCTTGCTGTGCTGCTGAGCGCGACGGAAATCTATTTCTATGCGACAGGCCAGCTCTACAAGGAAGGAATCGGCTTGGCGGGCTTCATCCGCCTGCTGCTCCTGATGGCAGGCCTCTCGGCTGTAGCGTTCATCCGTTTTCGCAGAGCCAAGAGCCTGAACGTTGGCGGCCCCACTTATGTAGTCACCATGGGGCTGGCGGTGTTGCTCGCCCTGTCTGTCGTGTTCTGGAAATAAGTTCAGACGCCCGCGCGCGGTCGATGCCAGCCGCTCGGGGCGGGCACCCCCTTCCCGATATCGGCGAACTCTCTTACATTGGTTACATACCCGCCAGCGGCCGGGGACCGATCAGGAGAAACCATGGAACCACAGGAAAGGCAGCAGATCCAGGCCGTCGTGCACAAGATGCTCGGCGCCATGGTGCAGCTGAAGGGGTCGGACCTGTTTTTGACTGCCGGCTTTCCGCCGGCCATCAAGCTCAACGGCAAGCTGACTAAGCTGAACGAGACGGTGCTGACGGCGGAGCAGACGGGCAAGATGGCGCGCGCGATTGCGTCTGAAAAGCAGTGGCAGGCCTACATCGACACCAAGGGCCAGAACTTCGCGATATCGCTGGAGGGCATTGGCCGCTTTCGCATCAACATCTTTACCCAGCAGCAGCGTTGCGGCATGGTGATCCGCGTGATCACCACCGAGATCCCTGACTTTGACAAGATGAACCTGCCGCCCATCCTGAAGACGGTGGTGCAGGAAAAGCGGGGGCTGGTGCTGCTGGTGGGCGGCACCGGCTCGGGCAAATCGACCACGCTGGCGGCGATGCTGGGGGTGCGCAACCGCGAAAGCCACGGCCACATCATCACCATCGAAGACCCGGTGGAATACGTGCACCCGCACGGCAACTGCATCGTCACGCACCGCGAGGTGGGCATCGACACCGTGGGCTGGTTTGACGCGCTGAAAGACACGCTGCGCCAGGCGCCCGACGTGATCTTGATCGGCGAAATCCGCGATCACGAAACCATGGAATACGCGCTGAACTTTGCCGAGACGGGGCACCTGTGCATGGCCACGCTGCACGCCAACAGCGCCAACCAGGCCATCGACCGGATCGTCAATTTCTTCCCCATTGAAAAGCACGAGCAGGTGCGCAACGACCTTGCGCTGAACATGCGCGCGATCATCTCGCAGCGGCTGGTGCGCAAGATATCGGGCGGGCGCGCCGCCGCCATAGAGATCTTGCTGAGCACGTCCACCTCTCGCGACGCGATCGCCAAGGGCGAAGTCGGCCAGCTCAAAGAGATCATGAAAAAGTCCGTCGAGCTGGGCATGAAAACATTCGACCAGTGCCTGTACGAGCTGTACGACGCGGGGGATATTTCACTGCAGGAAGTGCAGGTGAATGCGGACGCCAAGAGCGAGCTGATGCTGCGCCTGAAGCTGAACAGCAAACGATTCATCCGCGAAGAGCTGCCCAACGGCGAGGCCGCGACGGGCGGGCTGTCGCTGCAGGTGGACGAGAAACCCGAAGAGGAAGAAAGCACGGGCACGCTGGTGGTCAACATCAAGAAGCCCGAACCCAAGCCCGCAGCGGCGCCCGCGCCCGCCGCCAAACCGGCGCAACCGCTGGAGCTGCTGCTGGAAGACATACCGCCACCCCCGCCGCCCAAGGCCTGATTGCGTGGAGCATGCATGGACGAGTTTGACGCCATAGAAGACCACTTTGCCCGCCACGCCAGGCTGCTGAAGGACGACGCGGCAGCCCGGCTGGGCGCGCTGCGCAGCTGCACCTTCTTCCAGCCGGTGCCCGACGAATGGCTGCAGCGCATCAGCGACATGGCGCAGATCCGCACGTTCCATTCAGACGTGAGCATCACCACGCAAGACGACGGCATGAAGGCCTTTTATGTGATTTTGTATGGCGCGGCCGACGCCTACCGCAACGGCAAGGTGGTGGGCACGATAGAAACCGGCGACTGTTTTGGCGAAGGCATCTTCTTCACCGACGGCACCCTGACCACATCGGCCACGGTGATCGCCGACGACAAGATCATCGTCGCCGAATTCAGCCAACCCGTCATCCAGGCCCTGCAAGCCGACCCCCAGGTGATGGTCAGCCTGGACAAGGCGCTGCTGCTGGCGCTGTTCAAGAAACTGAAGGGGGCTAATCAGAAGATTGAGAGATTGATGTTGAGGTAGGGGGTCAGCGAAACGGGTCATTGACGCAGTACGATAGTCACCGTCAATTTGATGGCAAGGGAGAGCCGGTATGTTGGAAGCGTGGTGGAGCGGAGCTTCACCTGCGTGGCAGAGCCAGCCAATTTGAGTGCAATTTTGGGTGTGCCAGTTATCGCAAATGGCGACGGCAAAATGGGCAACAATCGAACGCGTAAACGCAATCTTGGGAGGGCAGCGCAGTGCAACGAAACCTACGGGTGAGCATCGACAAGAGCACTTGGCCTAGCCCTGGAACGCAGCCGCCATTTCCGACGACGTTCCATAGCGGGCCAAGCACCTATGCGCTGAACATACCAGCGATGCTCTTAATGATCGGGTACTTGACTACTCCAACTTCGTCAACGGGCGTTTCGTTAAGCGAATTTTGGGCCTGGGTACGATACTTGGCAGCAATTGCAAAGCCGAAGGACCTAAGTCTTACCCAGGCCTTCTGGGAACTCGACGCACATCAGAAGACGATACTCAGCGATGACTTTGGGATGGGCGTTCCTATTGTTTGGCTGTGTGAAAAGCTCTCCCTTATGCAGATCGTCGATGGACGTTACTTCATGCAGCGGATCGCCGCTTCGCTAGGCGCAACTCAAGCGCGTACCGCGAAACGCGGACCAAATAAAACACCTGATTTCGTTGCGCAGGATGTGAATGGGAAGTGGCACGTTATAGAGTGCAAAGGGACCCAATCAGGTTCCGAATACAGTCTGAAGCAGCTTGGAGTAAAGGGACCTCCGGCTACTGGAGGCGTTGCCCAAAAGTGTTCAATCCAGTTTCCGGCAGGCCATACAGGCCAACGATTGGTCTGTGGTTTGAGTATCGACGTTGAAGGTGGCACGGGGAGTGTGCTCAAGATCGTCGACCCGTTGCCAAAAGACCCGTTTGTGCTCGGTGCCGATCAGATGAAGCTCGCTCAAGACGCAGCTAATCGCGGCGTATTGGCGAAAGCCTTACGGATGGCGGGATTCGAAGTCACCGCGGAGTCAGTGGCCTCACCTTTCGGACGTCGGCCTGAAGACAAGGCTGCTCGAACTCTTAAGGGAGAAGTCGTACGCAAGCAGGTAATCGACGAACGGGACGGGAGGTCTCGCGACGAGATTCGAGACATTCTTTCGAGGGGCCAGATCTTCGACGGAGATTTTCGAGGAAGGGAAACGATTGTTGAGCTCCCGCGTGAAGTAGTGGTCGAAGGTAAGTCAGTGAAGAGAGTTGTCATCAGGCAGGGGGTCAATCGTGAGGCTTTGGAGGAGCTTGAACAGAAGCCCTCGGTTGAAGAGCTTGCAAATGAAAAGAGCGCCGTGAGGTGGACGGATCTTGTAGGCAAGAGTGTCGTCGAGAGCCATGATCGCGTTGCAACGATGCGCATAGGTAGCATCTTTCGTTTGGACGTCGACCTTGCAGCGTAGGCAAGCATAAGGCGTGTTGCCATTCGAGTTTGTGCATGACCGATACCGTGAATCTGGATCTTGCGGCGAATACAACGCTACTCTTCCTCCGTTGTTCGATTCAGTGTTGTCTCCGGCTCGTCATGTGTAGGCTCCGTTGCTGCCGGCCTCGTCAAATCGGCAAGCGGGTTGTCACCTGTGCCCAGGCCGTGAAGTAGCACGGGGGGTGCGCTGCAATAGAGAACCTTAGCCCGCACAGTGACGTCCTCCGCCTTGCCTTTGAGACGAGCCTTGGTCAGCTCACTGAATTCGAGCAAACGATCGACGTACTGTCCGTGCTTCGAGTCCATCAAGTCGGCGAGTTGCTCTGCGGCGTACCGCCCGAAGTTGTCTGGGCAATGTGGATGACGCAGTAATGGCTCCAGCAGATAGCTGAAGAGCTCTAAGACCACTCCAAATTCGCACTGGCCTCGCCCATAGACGCGAGCCAGGAAGTCTTGCAACACTTTCCAGGCCTTGCCGAAATCTGAGCTTTCCATCGCGAGCTGTTCCCGCAGCCGGTTGACACCCGAGGTCAGCCAGATTTCACCTTGGTCTACGAGCACCAGCAAGTCGTGGACGTTCAGCGAGATGAAATCTCGCCGGCGCAGGAACATGGTCAACACCGCTACGGAGTAGTCGCGTAGGGAAAGCGCAGCTCCAATGGTGTGCATCAGGAACACCTGCGGCCAGCAGGTCGGGACTTGGAAAAGAACCGCCAGTGTCCGCAGTCGTAGGTCCAGCGTCAGCAGCATTGCGTCCCTTTCCAGGGCGGACATCAAAACGGCGTGGTCCTCATGTGAGACCAGCGCAGCAAGCTTGGGCAGGTGTTCAGGGAGCGATGTCGGTCCGTATGCCGGCACGACTTCGCAATGCCTCTCGATGGCATCCAGGATGCCCCTTAGAAAGGCCTCTTCCCGAGCCCTGGACTCAGATGTGTACTCAGTGAAACCGACCTTGCCACCGCGGGAGAACGCAAATCCAGCTGGCTGGAGAATCCTAGAACTGGCAAGCTTCTGAAGTACGGCGTTTCTCGTAGCCGATGTGACAAGCGGCCTTTCCTTTGCGACTGACAGGAGGTGGAGATGCTCGACCAAGGCGAGCTCCGTTAGAGCGCTGAGGTCCACGACTAGCCGCTTGCCGCTCTCCAGGTTTCTTAGTGCTGCTTTTCTCTCTTCGATCTCGCCGCCTCCGACCCGCAGGAGCGGCCCGTCATCTGGCCAGCCTCGGACGATATCTATCACATCGGAGCCAAGCACTCGCGCTAGCATGCCCAAAGTGATCGACTGCTCCTGATAGAGCTTGAAGCGGCGGTTGGCGTCAGCTTCCCTTTGTTCAAGCTGTCGCACTACAGCGCTCACGTCTGGCTCGCCGTCGTTATTTGGAGGTATTTGGACGCTGGCTAAGTGTTCCGATGGCGCGATCGGCGACTGGAGAGCCTCATTTGCGTGATTGAGCACTCGCCAGTAAGCGGTCTGAATCGCCTGCACAGTGAAGTCGTATTCCGCGCCAAATCGGCTGCGCACTGTGAATGCGTCGCCTACCTTCTTGCCCAGAAGCGCCAGTGCTTCAGGAGAGTCAGGCGTCAGGAATTCTTCCGTTGTGGGCAAGTTAGCGATGTCGGCTGGGTCGATGGTTTTCCAACGAGCGGCGCCTGTCGCATCAGTAATCAGGACGGAAGTCCCCATAGCCACGACATCTGGCGCGACGTGCAGGCGCTGAATCCGATCAGGCGCGAATGCGATAGCAGCGTGCAGCGCAGCCGAAGCGTCAATGCTGCCCATATTCATGCGCCACATGCGATATAGGCGCGTCGAGCCTTTTTCCAACTGCTTGTGTTGCAGCTCGGCGGACGCCACTTGCGTCAGTTCAGCTACGGTACCCTGAAGCGCCTGTGGAATCTCAGAGACAAGCTGGTTCAAGGCGTCCTGCGCCTGATATGCCGTCACCATAAGCGCGAAGAGCCATGACTTCGCTAAGTGACCCTCGTCCTCGAGCTGCGCGGAGACGACAGACTGCAGCAAGTGCCAGTCGCCTACTTGTTGCCCCAGCTCCATGGCCAAGTGTCTGGCCACGCGGTCCTTCCTCCAGTTCTCAGGAAAAGACGCCAGGAGATCTCGGGCCTTGGCTCGAAAACCCGTGCGCATGTAGCAGACAAGCAGATTGGTGTGTAGTTCGCTCAGACCACCAGTGGGTAAGAGCCGCTCGTAACGCGCAGCAGCTTCGGCGTAGCGTTTGAATTGCATCATCAACTGCGCGACTAGATACTGGTTCGCAGCGTCCTCGGACGCATCTGTGACGGCTACCGCCTTGTCGACGAACTTCTTCGCAGATTCGACGTCCTTGATTTGCAATAGTGCTCGCGCTCCCAGCACCAACAGCGGTACGCTATCTGTCTGTAAGACGCCTGCTACCTGCGCAGCCACCTCAGCGGCCTTGCCTTGGCGAAGCAATACCTCTCCCGTCATGACCTTCAGGGTTTCCTCAAGCCTGCCACTCTCGTCTTCAGCAACTCTCTGCCCCCCCACTTGGGCGGCAAGCGCAAGGCGGTCAACATCGTCTTCGTTCGCGGCGGTCTGGGCGAACGAGACGAGTGCATCGATCGGCATGGTCGTCAAGAGCGGTTCGCCGTAGTCAAGGGCTTCGGAGGCGCGATTGAGCTCTCTTAGGGCCTCTATTCGCGGGCGCACGAGGGCGCTTGCCTCGACTGGATACTTGCGGGCCTCCTCGATGACGGCCAGCGCCGTAGTCGGTTCTCCAAGAAGAAGATGGGCGTAAGCGAGGTGCCTGGCCGCCGCCGTGAGGGCCTCCGGGACTTGTGCACTCCAGAGTTTGACGTCTCTTGGCGCGAGTTCTTCCACCGCCCGTCTGAGTATCGCCAAGGTGGACGGGGCAGCGACCCGATAAGCTACGTTCACCGGGCTGGATGCGGCGAGCGCAAGTGCATACCGCAGCGCCGCTTCCCGGATGAAAAAGCTTGCGTCGCTCTGTTTGAGGCCCTCAAGTGCCGCCTCAAGAGCGTCTGTGGTACGTCCGCACTTGTCCAAGCTCACGGCGACCATTTGATATGCCACGGACTTGTCCAAGTGCGCCTGTGGTATGTCCGCAAGTTGTACTGCCTCGCCACCACTGATGCGGGCATTCGACCAAGCGACCCAGACCGCCAACGAGTCAGGAAAACGCTCGCGAGTCTCCTCCCCCGCGGTGAGTGCGTCCAAGACAAGGCCTTTCAGCAAGAGCCCACGGACGCGAGCGGCTGCTAGTTTGTCGTCATCGTCATACAGGTCGGCAGCTTTGATGAACGCGTCGGCTGCGGCTGCTTCGTTGTCGTCGATTGTCCAGAGGCAGGTACCATGCATGGAGTACCAGCGAGCCTCCTGATGAGCATCGAGCGTATGCCCCTCAGTGTCTCTTCTGATTCGGTCCAGCTCCGCCTTTGCGTCGCTGAATCGGCAAGCTCTTATGAGCTCACCCACATGGTCCAACATCCTGGTGATGAGCTTGTCCGCCGAGGCGTCACGTCCAGCTGGAACAATGTCGCCTGCTGCGCCCAGCGACGCCGTCCCACCAGCACTGGGTAGTGCAATCGCGACTTGCGGCGCAGGCGATATGGACGATACGACAGCGGCCGTTGCGGCGCTTGCCTGCGGCGTTGCCAAACTCAGTCGCAGGCTGAACGACTTGAAGCGGTACTCTAAGTCCGCACCGATGATGGCGCCCAAGTTGCTCGCGTCGACCTCACCCGCGTTGCTATTTAGATCCACACACGCTGCAATGAGCTTTGCCCAGACTGCCGCAGGTGGGAGTGAAAGCCTTCCATCTACGCGTGTAACGACGTCGATCTTGTCCTGCAGCGCCTTGGCAACAACTGTCTCGTCCGTGTCGAGGTCTTCGTGCAGAAACTGCACGTGCTGCATAAACCGAAAGAGCTCTTCATCAGACACGGACGACCTGTTGTATTCGTCGACAACAGTCCGAATGGCTTCGAGCGCGGAGCGCCGTCCTACGTTGCTGAAATTGTCTGCTGTGGCTTTCGTTAGCCATGTTGAGGCCGAGGTCGAGCGAACCGCCTCACGCGCAAGCTCCATCGCGCCATTCATTTTCGCTGTGCTTGCAACGTTGTAGATGACGTTGAAGAAGTCCTGCCCCGGACGGAAGGTCGAACTCTTGAAGTCCAGCCAAGCTAAACCGACTGCCTCCTTAAAGGCTTCATCTTTCGCAGACGCGCGCAGTGTTCGCTTCATCTGCAGGCGAACGCTACCCTGGCCGCCGTAGCCGTCCTCGATGGCGCAGTAGAGGTCGTCGGTGTTGTTACCGAACACCCGGGTCTGGAACTTGATGCTGACGACGCGGAAGCCGTCGGGGATGCCGCCGCAGCTTGTACTACGGGTGCACATGGCCAGCAATCGATGCGCTTGGACGCGGCTTTCGAACGCACCTCCAGCGCCTCCGGTCGAAGCAGCCGACGATACTTGTTTGGAGCTGGCCGACTTCTTCACGGCCTTGGAATCCGGCAGCTCTTGGGCGGTCGCACCCGCGCCCGCGCCCTTCTTGGGCGCGTTTTTAGCTCGGTGATTGCCGGATGCGGCCATGCTTTTGGTAAATCGGGAACACTCGTCCGAACGCTTAAATATCCACGACCAGCGCAATATATTCGCAGTCGAAAGGTCGCCAAATGGGGTGCGGTGCGAAACTGCGGCTAGCACTCACCACGTCCCGCCTGACTTTAGTCGGGCCCCGGAGGGCAAGCTGGTAGAGGATCTTGCGAGGTGTTGAAAAAGAGATCGTCTGACCCTGGTTTCCGGCTGAGCCTCCGTTCGCAAGCTGTGCGGGCCTTGTCCGGTAGGACCGAATGTGGTCGTATCTCAAGCTCTTTACGCCTGAGGGAGATGCGGCGCGTCGGTTCTTTGTGAGAATTGCTTAGAGTGGTAGGTCTTGCGGATCTAGGCTGGCTCAGAACGTAGGTTCCGTCGATATCTCGTACCGATGTCTGAACACATTGTGAGGAGTCGTGCGAACCGCCACATAGTCCACCCAGTGCACCTCCAGTGAACTGGAGTCCACTTCCATTGACGGGTCGCGGCCATCCCATGGGGTCAAGTCATTTTGAGGGCGCATGTACGTCTCTATGGACAGTTGGCTTGTTTCCTCCGGCAAGGACGCCGTTGGCGGTACTGCTTCGCTAACGTGATAGTCAAGCTCAGGGCCTTCATCCGAGTCCGTATAACTGCGCGCGGACAGCTGCGTTCCCTTCGGCAGAATCATGAGGTCGACACGCGCGGCACGGTGGAACAGCACGACGTTGCGCCCGCCCTTGACTTGGGCCGAACGGTAGAGGATGCCATCCACCGACGGCTGATTCTCTGTAGCGAGGAAATCCGCTACAGCCTGTGTGGCAAGGTAATCCAATGCCTCATCATCGGGCATCACAGGTCTTGTCATGCGCTGTCCCAGTGAGCGCAGAAATGCTATGCGCTCCAGGCGGGGCTTTAAGGTCGGGTCGAAGATGCTGCCGCCGTCAATGGCCGTTTCAATCACTGTTAGGTCAAGCAGTCGCAGCCGGCGTATGAAACTGAACTTCCCGACAAGCACTCTGCTGCCCACTGGAGGTCGCACCTCCGCTATCGTCGTGTTCTTCTGTGTCGCGCCGTAGAAAACCGAAATTCCGCGTGCGTTCATGCGACCAGCTGCGGCAACGGCGGTGGGGGGCGAGCCGAGATGCAGGTCAGGCCGGCACAAGGCCTGTTCGACTAGCGCATCATTTTGAAACACCCTGGCGCGGTATAGGTGTTTGAGTGACGTCCCGGGGCCTGCCGACACAACCAGAGGTCGCCGGCCGTGCGTTCTGACTTTGTCGATGTCCCCGAATACCGACGCGAGCAGCGCGGCTGCAGTGCTGCTGAAAAACCGAGCTTCGGACTTCAACGACTCCTCAAACCAGGTCCATTCGCTTTGCCAGACGGCGGAGCTTGCGCTGCGCTCCACGTAATAAGAGTCCGAATGAAACTCGGTCTCTTCGCCCATCATCTGGGCGTCCCAGTCGCTGTGCCTGTCCTCGAGGATTTCGAGCACGTCGGTTACCGCATCACTTGGGATCTCGGCCGCTGATTGAACTGCGTCGAACACGGGCTCGCCGTCCCGGTACCAGTTGTAGTCCATCTCCTTGTCGGCAAGCATGCGCTCCTCGTACCAGTTCGGCTGGTCGGAAGTGCGCAAGTAGTGTGCCTCAAAGGCTTTTTCAACACGATCCGCGAGCTCGCCGATTGACCACAGATGCGCCCTCTGATTACAGTAGCTGCAGGTTCCCAATGTGCCAGTTCGAGCTAACTCCTGCGACAGGTACGGTTCCTTGACGCATTCTCTGCAAATGAATTTTTCTTCGGCAAGATCGACGTGCTGCGACATGAACTTGTGGTGGGTATCTAGGTAATATTATCTTCAACGCCCGCCGACGTAGGTAGGATGCTGCTCCGGGAAAAAACGGATATGGTCGCGGGAAAATCCGGCCACGCACTTTGTGACGCCGGGGCGAGTGACTACCATCTGGAAAAAATCTGCTTAAGTTCGATAGTGGGCCACGTGCCACCATGACATATTTAAGTGGTCGGAACACAGTCCGCAAAAACTGAATAAACCCCGTCCTAACCCCTAGCCTTCCCGCCGCGGCATCCGAAACGGCAGCATCGCTTGCACCACCGGCCGCGCCCACCGTTTCAGCGACAAGCTCTCATGCACCGCCGCCGCATCCTCCCCCAGCAGCCGCGTGCGCAGCACCGACCGTGAATAGAACGGCGCATCCTCCAGCGTCTGTTCCACCCGCGCACCACCACCGCCACCACCACCACCGTCATCACTGCGCGTAGCGCGCGGCATGCGCCAGCCGGTGGCGGGCAGCGTCACGGCGGGCGGCGGCGCAAACGGTTCTGCGCGGCCCTGCGCATCAAACGCCAGCGCCAGCGCCAGCGCGCTGCCGTCGGTGCGCTGCACGTCGTACAGCACCGCGCTGCGCTTGTCCGCCAGCGCGGCGCGCGACCAGTCCCAGTGGGCAAAGTCCTGCTCCAGCGGGCGCTGGCCGCGGTTGCTGTCCAGGTAGCCGGTGCCGCGCCAGTGCAGGCCGGGCTCTGTGAATCTTGCTTCTACCTGCGCGCACGGCGCAATCGGCCGCCAGGCGTGCAGGCCCTGCGGGTCCAGCGGGTAGCTCTGGTGCATCAGCGCATCGGGCCGCAGCGTGATGCGCCCGCGCAGGCGTGTGGGCCAGGGCACCGTGGTCTCGTCTATCGTCACCACCAGCGCATCGCCTTCCCAGGCCATGCTGCTGGCGCCGATCTGCAGCCGCGTGGCGCTGCGCTCTACGGCTGCGCGGCCGCGCTCGGTCATGGCCCAGCGCCCGCGCGGTGTGCTGCCGGGGCGCGCATACAGTGCCACGTTCATGGCGCAGTGGTTCAGCGGGTCGGCCAGGCCGTGGCCGCGCCGCCGCGCCCAGGCGTAGTAGGGCGAAAACACGCTGCCGATGAAGGCGATGACCGTCAGGCCGTATTGGCCGTCGTCGCTCAGCGCGTCCAGGTACCACCAGGCGTAGCCGCCGCGCGGCACCTGGGTGTTGAAGGCCGGGTTCATGCAGCGCGCGCCATGCGCTGGGCGCGCGTGGCCGCCAGGTCGTGCAGCACGCTGGCGGCGGCATGACCGCCCGACAGCGCGGCCATGGGCACGCCCGGCCCCGGGTGGGCGCTGCCGCCGGCCAGGTACAGGCCCGGCAGCTGGCTGCGCGCGCCCGGGCGTTTGAACGACGCCATCCACCCATGCGACGCCGTGCCGTACAGTGCGCCGCCGGTGGCCGGGTAGCGCTGGGCAAAGTCTTGCGGGCCGGTGCGCACCACGCCGGCGGCGCCGCTCAGAATGCGCAGGCCGCAGGCAGCCAGGCGTTGCAGCGTGGCGTCTTCGTGGCGCGCCTGTGCGGCCAGGTCGGGGGCATCACCGTCTTCATCCCCATACGCAGGGGCATTCGCCAGGCACATCAGCCGCTCGGCGCCCTGCGGCGGCGCGTCATCGCCGTCGCCCCGGTCTTGCGCGCACACATACACCGTGGGGTCGATGGGCAGCTGGCCCTGGCCCAGCTGCGCAAATTCAACGCCGTAGTCGCCCGAGAAAAACACGTTGTGCCGCAGCAGCGGGAAGCCCTGCGTGCGCACCACCCCGTGCCAGGTGCGCGCCGACAGCGAGCGTTGCGCGCGGCCGGGCAGGGCCACGGCCTTTGCGGCGCCTGCGCCCAGCAGGCCGCTGGCCAGCGCCGCCGCGTCGCCGTTAAAGACCACGGCCGCAGCGTCCAGCTGCTCGCCACCGGCCAGGCGCACGCCGCAGGCGCGGCCGTCGCGGGTGACGATGCTGTGCACCGCCGTGCCATAGCGAAAGCGCGCCCCGCGCGCCTGGGCCAGCCGCTGCAGCGTGGTGGCCAGGGTGTGCATGCCGCCGTCCAGCAGCCACACGCCGTCTTGCTCCACATGGGCCACCAGCATCAGCGTGGCCGGCGCCAGAAAGGGGGACGAGCCGCAGTAGGTGGCGTAGCGCCCAAACAGCTGGCGCAGCCGCGCGTCCTGAAAATAGTCGCCCAACGCACCCCACATCGAGCCAAACGGCGAGATGCGCGTGAGGCCCGCCAGCCCCTGCTGGCCCACGCGCCAGCTCAATGACAGCGGGTTGGGCCGCGCCCCGCGCAAAAACGGCTGCTCCAGCGTCTGGTAGATCTGCCGCGCCCGCGCGCAAAACGCGCGGTAGCCTGCGGCCTCGCGCGCGCCGGCAAAGCGGCCAATCGCGTCGGCTGATTCGGCGATGTCGGCAAACAGGTCAAGCCGCTGGTCGGGCCCCCAGGCATGGCGGGCCAGGGTGTTCACCCGCCGCAGCGCCAGCTGGCTGCCCAGCGTTTCGCCCACGCGGGCAAACAGCGCTTCAAACACCCAGCGCATGGTGAACACGGTGGGCCCGGCGTCCAGCAGGGCCGGGCTGTTGGCGTCGCCCATCTGCAGCGGCCGCATCTTGCCGCCGGGGCCGTCGGCGGCCTCCAGCACCAGCACCTCCTGGCCTTGGGCGGCCAGCTCCAGCGCCGTGGCCAGGCCGCCCACACCGGCACCCACCACGACAACGCGCTGTGTAAACCTCGATTGACGGGAAACGTTCATGTGTCTATATTGATTGACAGTATTTGATGCCAATATAAATTGACAGTTCGGATTCACCTAGCGAACTGGCAAAAGAAATGTCGGCATCTACCCCTCAACCCGCGGCGGCAACGCCCATTTGGGAGCCATGCATGAAGGCCATCACCCGTATCGAACATTCCCTGGCCGCTGCCGTGGCCGCCAGCGAAGACGCCTCCTGCCCGCCCAAGCTGGCCGGCGCCATCCGCCATGCGGTGTTCCCCGGCGGTGCGCGCATTCGCCCCCAGCTGTGTCTGGCCGTGGCCCTGGCCTGTGGCATGGACGACGCCGACCTGGCCGACGCGGCCGCCGTGTCGATTGAATTCCTGCACTGTGCGTCGCTGGTGCATGACGACCTGCCCTGCTTTGACGACGCACCCGTGCGCCGGGGCCGTGCGTCGGTGCACTGGGCCTTTGGCCAGCCGCTGGCCGTGCTGGCCGGTGACGCGCTGATCGTGCTGGCCTTCCAGACGCTGGCGCGCGCCGCGGGCACGTCGCCCGCGCGGCTGCCGGGCCTGATCAACATCATTGCCAACGGCGTGGGCATGCCCTCGGGCATCGTGGCCGGCCAGGGCTGGGAATCTGAATCGCGCGTGGCCCTGTCGGATTACCAGCGGGCCAAGACCGGCGCGCTGTTTGTGGCCGCCACCATGGCCGGCGCGCAGGCTGCGGGTGCCGACCCCACGCCCTGGCGTGGCCTGGGCGACTGGCTGGGCGAGGCCTACCAGGTGGCCGACGACATTCGCGACGTGGCGGCCGACCCGCAGCTGCTGGGCAAGCCCGTGGGGCAAGACGCGCTGCTGGGCCGCCCCACGGCGGCGGTGGAGCTGGGCCTGTGCGGCGCCATCCACCATTTCAACCAGCTGATCGCCAACGCCAGCGCGTCCATCCCCGAATGCGCGGGGGCTGAATCACTGCGCGCGCTGGTGCGCATGGAGTCCGAGCGGCTGGTGCCGCTGGCCATGTCGCAGGCCCTGCTGCGCGATGCGGCTGCGGCCACTGCCGCTGCCACGGTGGCGGCTGCCTGAGCTTGAGCCTTCTGCACTGATGGCGCCTTTCGTGTCTGCCGAGTCTGCAGTGGTTGCTGCTGCGCCCCCCGCCCCCAGCTGGGCCGATCGCTGGCATGCGTTTCGCAACCGGCTTTTGGGCAGCACGCTGTTCCAGCGCCGCGCCTCTGCCTTTGTATTGACGCGCCCCGTGGCGCGCCGCCGCGCCGCCGGTCTGTTTGACCTGGTCGCGGGCTTTGTTTATTCACAGGTGCTGCTGGCCTGTGTGCGCCTGAAGCTGTTTGACATCCTGGTCGAAGGCCCGCAGACGCTGGCCCAGCTGGCGCCGCGCCTGTCTTTAAGCGAAGCCGCCGCGCAGCGCCTGCTGCAGGCCGCCGTGGCGCTGCGCCTGGTGCAGCCGCGCAGCCACAGCCGCTATGGCCTGGGCGTGCTGGGCGCCACCATGGTGGGCAACCGCGCCATTGAGGCGCTGATAGAACACCACAGCGCGCTCTATATGGACCTGGCCGACCCCGTAGCCCTGCTGCGCGGTGAATTGCGCAGCGCGCAGCTGGCCGGCTACTGGCCCTATGCCGGCACTGCCACGCCGCAGGCCCTGGCCGCCGACAAGGTGGCTGAATACAGCGCGCTCATGTCGGCTTCGCAGCCGCTGGTGGCGCATGAAATCCTGGACGTGTACCCGCTGCACGGCCACCGCTGCCTGCTGGACGTGGGCGGCGGCGAAGGCACCTTTCTGATGCAGGCCGCTGCGCGTGCGCCGCACCTGCAGCTCAAGCTGTTTGATCTGCCGGCCGTGGCCGCGCGCGCGCAGCAGCGCTTTGCTGCGAATGGATTGGCGCAGCGCGCCAGCGCCACGGGCGGCGACTTCTTCAACGACGCACTGCCCACGGGTGCGGACGTGGCCACCCTGGTGCGCGTGGTGCACGACCACGACGACGCGCGCGTGATGACGCTGCTGCGCGCCGTGCACGACGCACTGGCGCCCGGCGGCACGCTGCTGCTGGCCGAGCCCATGGCGGGTACGCGCAGCGCGCAGGCCATGGGCGACGCGTATTTCGGCTTTTACCTGCTGGCCATGGGCCGGGGCCAGCCGCGCACGGCGCAGCAGCTCACGGCCATGCTGCAACAGGCGGGGTTTGGCGATGTGCGCCTGCTGCCAACGCGCATGCCGTTGCAAACACAAGTTCTGCTTGCGCGGGCCGGCCAGGCCCGTCGTTAAAAACCTACAGAGCAGACTGTAAATTTTGATTGACATAAGTCAAAGTCTATTTAAGATGACACTCATGACGTCAAGCCGCCTTTACATGTTCGTCCCCGCCATGACGGTGAGGGTGATCTCATGAACACGATGGCTGTGGTCCTTGAGAAGCCCGAGCACCTGGTGCTGAGCCGGCTTGAGCTCACGGAACCCACGGCCGACGATGTGGTGGTTGACATCGATTTCAGCGGCATCAGCACCGGCACAGAAAAGCTGTTGTGGTCGGGCCGCATGCCCAGCTTTCCCGGCATGGGTTATCCGCTGGTGCCGGGTTATGAATCCGTAGGCCGTGTGGTCGAAGCCGGCCCCAACTCAGGCCGTGTGGCGGGCGATGCGGTGTTCGTGCCCGGTTCCAACTGTTTTGGTGAAGTGCGTGGCCTGTTCGGCGGCGCGGCGCGGCGCCTGGTGGTGCCCGGCGCACGCGCACTGCGCATCGACGACAAGCTGGCCGAGCACGGTGTGCTGCTGGCCCTGGCCGCCACGGCGTTTCACGTCACCAGCGGCGCTGGTGCGCAGCAACCCGACCTGATCGTGGGCCATGGCGTGCTGGGCCGCATGATCGCGCGCCTGGCCGTGCTGGCCGGTGCCGCACCGGTGGTGTGGGAAACGAATGCCGGCCGCCGTGAAGGCGCGCAGGGTTACGAGGTGATCGACCCGGCCACCGACACCCGCCGCAATTACAAAAGCATTTGCGACGTGAGCGGCGACGCCACGTTGCTGGACACCTTGATCAGCCGCCTGGCCCCGGGCGGTGAAGTGGTGCTGGCCGGCTTTTACGACAAGCCGCTGTCATTCGTGTTCCCGCCCGCCTTCATGCGCGAGGCCCGCATCCGCATCGCCGCGCAGTGGCAGCCCTCTGACCTGGTTCAGGTGCGCAACCACATCGAATCGGGCGCGCTGTCACTCAGCGGCCTGATCACCCACCGCGCCGGCGCCAGCGATGCTGACGCCGCCTACCGCACTGCCTTTGGCGATCCTGCCTGTCTGAAGATGATTCTCGATTGGAGAACCTGCCAATGAGCACCAGTTCCATCCCCGCCAGCGCCCCTGTCACGTTCATGATGAAAGACAAGCTGCGCGCTGAAGCCGCCATTGAGCCGTCACCCGTGGCCACCGGCCCCGTGACCAAGGAAACCCAGATCATTGCCATCTATGGCAAGGGCGGCATCGGCAAGAGCTTCACGCTCGCCAACCTGAGCTACATGATGGCCCAGCAGGGCAAGAAGGTGCTGCTGATCGGCTGTGACCCCAAGAGCGACACCACCAGCCTGCTGTTTGGCGGCCGTGCCTGCCCGACCATCATTGAAACGTCTTCAAAGAAAAAGCTTGCGGGCGAGGCCGTGGCCATCGGCGACGTGTGCTTCAAGCGCGACGGCGTGTACGCCATGGAGCTGGGCGGGCCCGAAGTGGGCCGCGGCTGCGGCGGGCGCGGCATCATCCACGGTTTTGAGCTGCTGGAAAAGCTGGGCTTTCACGAATGGGGCTTTGACTACGTGCTGCTCGACTTCCTGGGCGACGTGGTGTGCGGCGGCTTTGGCCTGCCGATTGCCCGCGACATGTGCCAGAAGGTGATCGTGGTGGCCAGCAACGACCTGCAGTCGCTGTATGTGGCCAACAACGTGTGCAGCGCGGTGGAGTATTTCCGCAAGCTCGGCGGCAACGTGGGCGTGGCCGGCATGGTGATCAACCGCGACGACGGCACCGGCGAGGCAGCCGCCTTTGCGCAGAAGGTCGGCATCCCGGTGCTGTCCACCATCCCCGCCAACGACGACATCCGCCGCAAGAGCGCCAGCTACGAAATCATTGGCCGCCCGGGCTCGCCCTGGGGCCCGCTGTTTGCCGAGCTGGCCGAAAACGTCGGCACCTCGCAGCCCATGCGCCCCAACCCCATGACGCAGGACCAGCTGCTGGGCCTGTTTGCGTCTGATGTGGTGGGCCGCAACGTGGTGCTCGAACCGGCCACGCAGTTCGACATGTGCGGCAAGACCGACATCAAGAAGGAAACGCTCGAAGTCGTCTACGACGAAGTCTGAGCCAGCCTGTCATGAACCAGCCCGTCATCCCCATTGTCCCCGTCAAGGTGCCCGCCGCGCTGCAAGGCGATGGCGTGGGCTGCCATTCCGGCAAGGACGCGATGCTGGACGCCGCCCAGAAGGCCGGCAAGAGCGAGACGCTCGCGCAGTACGCCAAGGACTACCCCAAGGGCCCGCACGACCAGCCGCAAAGCATGTGCCCGGCGTTCGGCTCGCTGCGCGTGGGGCTGCGCATGCGCCGCACCGCGACCATCCTGTCGGGTTCGGCCTGCTGCGTGTACGGGCTGACGTTCACCTCGCATTTTTACGGCGCGCGCCGCAGCGTGGGCTATGTGCCGTTCAATAGCGAAAGCCTGGTCACCGGCAAGCTGTTTGAAGACATCCGCGAAGCGGTCTACAAGCAGGCCGACCCGGCGCTGTACGACGCGGTGGTCATCATCAACCTGTGCGTGCCCACGGCCAGCGGCGTGCCGCTGCAGATCCTGCCCAAGGAAATCAACGGCGTGCGCATCATCGGCATTGACGTACCCGGCTTTGGCGTGCCCACGCATGCCGAGGCCAAGGACGTGCTGGCCGGCGCCATGCTGCGCTATGCCCGCACCGAAGCCGAAGCCGGCCCGGTGCAGGCGCCGCGCGCAGGCCGCGCCACCAAGCCCACCATTGCCTTGCTGGGCGAAATGTTCCCGGCCGACCCGATGGTGATCGGCATGATGCTGGAGCCCCTGGGCCTGGCCGCCGGCCCCGTGGTGCCCACGCGCGAATGGCGCGAGCTGTATGCCGCGCTGGACTGCACGGTGGCCGCGGCCATCCACCCGTTCTACACCGCCAGCATCCGTGAATTTGAAGCCGCCGGCCGCCCCGTCGTGGGCTCCGCACCGGTGGGCCATGACGGCACCGAAGCCTGGCTGCAGGCCATTGGCAACGCCGCCAATGTGGGGCAAGACAAGATCGACGCGGCCAAGAACCGCTTTTTGCCCGCCATCAAGGGGGCGCTGGCCAAAATGCCGATCAAGGGCCGCATCACGCTGAGCGGGTATGAGGGCTCCGAGCTGCTGGTGGGCC
>CALRZF020000011.1:0-26971 GCA_943372585.1 Ramlibacter sp. 2FC
CCGTTCCTTCGTCCTTACCGCGCCCGCCTGGCGCTGGCGGCCCTGTTCCTGGTGCTTGCCGCGGTGGCCACGCTTCTGTTCCCCCTGGCATTGCGCGGGCTGATCGACGGCGGCCTGGTCGGTACCGCCCAGGCTGAAAAGGGCGCGCAGGTCATGGCATTGCGCGAGCATTTCCTGGCGCTGTTTGGCGTGGCGGTGGCGCTGGGCCTGTTCAGCGCGGCGCGCTTTTACACCGTCAGCTGGCTGGGTGAACGCGTCACGGCCGACATCCGCAACGCGGTTTATGCGCACGTGCTGCGCCAGAGCCCCGAATTTTTTGAAACCACGCAAACCGGCGAGGTGCTGTCGCGCCTGACCACCGACACGACGCTGGTGCAGACCGTCGTGGGTTCGTCGCTGAGCATGGGTCTGCGCAATGCCGTCATGGGCGCGGGCGCGCTGGCCATGCTGGTGTGGACCAACCCCTATGTGATGACGCAGGTGCTGCTGATCATTGTGCTGGTGGTGCTGCCCACCATGTGGTTTGGCCGGCGCGTGCGCAAGCTCTCGCGCGCCAGCCAGGACCGGGTGGCGGATTCCAGCGCCATCGCGGCCGAGGTGCTCAACGCCATCCCCGTGGTGCAAAGCTACACGGCCGAGGGCCGCGAGGCGGCGCGTTTCGATGCATCCACAGGTGATGCGTTCCAGACGGCCGTGCGCCGCACGCGCGCGCGGTCCGCGCTGGTCGCGTTTGTCATCATTGCCAACGCTGCTTTGCTGCTGTGGGGCCTCTACCAGGGCACACAGGCGGTGCTGGCCGGCAAGATCAGCGCGGGTCACCTGGGCCAGACGGTGGTGTACGTGATCATCCTGGCCGGTGCGGTGGCCGTCCTGGGCGAGGTCTATGGCGACCTGCTGCGCGCCGCTGGCGCCACCGAGCGGCTGATGGAGCTGCTGGACACGCGCTCGCCCATTGCATCACCCGCCAGGCCCGTGGCTGCGGCGGTCACGCCGGCAGGCAGCGCTGTGGCGTTTGACAAGGTCACCTTCCACTACCCTTCGCGTCCGGCACAGCCCGCCATGGCAGATTTCAGCTTGCGCATTGAGCCGGGCGAGACCGTGGCCCTGGTGGGGCCCAGCGGCGCCGGCAAGAGCACGGTGTTCCAGCTGCTGCTGCGCTTTTATGACCCCGCGGCCGGCACGATCCACCTGGATGGCGTGCCCACGCGCGACCTGGCGCTGCACGACCTGCGCCAGCGCATCGGCATCGTGCCGCAGGACGCGGTGATCTTCTCGGCCAGCGCGCTGGAGAACATCCGCTACGGCAAGCCTGGCGCGAGCGATGCTGAGGTTCACGCCGCCGCCGGCGCCGCGTTTGCCGACGGTTTCATCCGCGCGCTGCCTGAGGGATACGACACCTTTCTGGGCGAGCGCGGCGTGCGCCTGTCAGGCGGGCAGCGCCAGCGCATTGCCATTGCGCGCGCGATGCTGAAAAACCCGCCCCTGCTGCTGCTGGACGAAGCCACCAGCGCGCTGGACGCCGAGAGCGAACGCATGGTGCAGGCCGCACTGGAAACCGCCATGCGCGGGCGCACCACGCTGGTCATCGCCCACCGGCTGGCGACAGTGCAGCAGGCCAACCGGATTGTGGTGATGGACCACGGACGCATCGTGGAACAGGGAACGCACGACACGCTGATGGCGGCCGGCGGCACGTATGCGCGCCTTGCGGCACTTCAGTTCATGGACTGAACTGCTTTACTGCAGCGGATCTTTGAGTGCCTTGGGCATCGGTAGCGGCATGACGCTAATGCCTTCCTCAATCAAAGCCTCAGTTTCCTCGCGCGACGCCTGGCCGCGGATGTTGCGCTCGTCCACTTCACCGTAATGGATGCGGCGGGCTTCTTCGGCAAAGCGCTCGCCCACGTCTTCGGTGTTGGCCATCACCTCACGCGCCATCTTGAGCCAGGCGGCCTGCAGTGTGCGGCCGGTGGGCGACATGACATCCTGACGCTCTGGCGCAGGTTCCCTGGTGGCGCCCAGGTTCAGGCGCGGCGCCGACAGCATCTTGGTGATGGCCGTGTCGCCACACATCGGGCACTCGACCAGCCCACGGCCCAGCTGGCCCTGGAAATCGTCTTCAGAGGCGAACCAGCCTTCAAACTCATGCTGGTGGGCACATTGCAGGTTCAGTACCTTCATAGGCGAATTATCAGCGCGCGGCGATGGGAGGTGCCGGCTGCCAGTCAAGAGCCCATGCGCGCGACATGACGTTCTGCAGCCAGACCAGGCAAGTTAACGTCTTGGCATCGGTCAGCTCGCCGGTGCGGCTCCATTCCAGCAACTGTGCAGGTGTAGCCGCAAAAACGTCCAGAAATTCACCCTCGTCCAGCTGGTGCTGGCCGGCCTGCAGGCCGCGCGCAAAGTAGATGTGCAGCACCTCGGTGGAATACGCAATGGCCAGGTGCATGGCCCCTGCGCGCGCCCATTCACGGGCGGTGTAGCCGGTTTCCTCCAGCAGCTCGCGCTGTCCGCACAGCAGCGGGTCTTCGCCCAGGTCGAGCTTGCCGGCGGGAAATTCAATCATGTGCAGGCCCACGGGGTAGCGGAACTGGCGCTCCACCACCACGCGGCCGTCGTCCAGCAGCGGCACCACGACCACAGCGCCGGGGTGGGCCACGTATTCTCGGGTGGCGTGGCTGTCATCGGGCAGGCGCACGTTGTCACGATAGGCCTTGAGGAAGCTGCCCTCAAACAGGGTCTGACCGCCCGTGCGGTGTTCGGTCAGGTCGCGCGTGGGAACAGCAGGCTCAGTCACGGTGCTTGACGAGGTAGCGCCAGATAAAGCCCGGAAACGCCAGGGTGATGAACAGCGCACCGGTCACGGCGTAAAACTCCCAGCCCTGCGGGGCGATCTGGCCCATGCGCTTTTCCAGCAGCAGGCCGACACCGCCGACGATGAAGTACATCACCACCAGCTCGCCCAGGCGCACTGCCAGGCCTTTGGGCCAAGCCACGGGCACGACGGCCAGCAGGCGGTGGTTGACGAACGGCAGGTTGGCGGCGGCCAGCGCAAGCAGGATGACCAGCCAGATGGACAGCGTCTGGGACATGCGGGAAAGGTCAGGAGCCCAGCGTCTTGACGATCGCCTGTGCACACAACGTCATCAGGCCGCCCGGCACGATACCGAGCACCAGCACCAGCAGGCCGTTGATGGACAGCACGGCGCGTACATCCGCCGGAGCCGACACCGTGGTGGCCGTGATAGGAGCGTCAAAGTACATGACCTTCACGACGCGCAGGTAGTAGAACGCGCCGATCAGCGACATCATGACGGCGAACACCGCCAGCCCGATGTACAGCGCCTGGCCCGACGCCACCAGCGCCTGCAGCACGGCCAGCTTGGCGTAAAAGCCCACCAGCGGCGGCACACCGGCCAGCGAGAACATGCAGATCGCCATGACGCCCGCAAACAGCGGGCTGCGCTGGTTCAGGCCGGCCAGGTCGGTGATTTCCTCGCTCTCGAATCCCTCGCGCGCCAGCAGCAGGATGATGCCGAAGGTCGCCAGCGTCGTCAGCACATAGGTGATGACATAGAACATGGACGAGCTGTAGGCGTTGGCGGCCGACAGGGTATTGCCGTTGATCACGCCCGACATCAAACCCAGCAGCACAAAACCCATTTGCGAAATGGTCGAATACGCCAGCATCCGCTTGAGGTTGGTCTGCGCAATGGCCGCCAGGTTGCCCACCAGCAGCGAGCCTATGGCCAGCAAGGCCAGCATCTGCTGCCAGTCAATCGCCAGCGGCAGCAAGCCTTCGACCAGCAGGCGAAAGCAGATGGCAAATGCGGCCAGCTTGGGCGCGCCGCCGATCATGAGCGTGACGGCTGTGGGCGCGCCCTGGTACACGTCAGGAATCCACATGTGGAATGGCACCACGCCCAGCTTGAAGGCCAGGCCGGACACGATGAACACCAGGCCGAACACCAGCACCTGGTGCTTGATCTGACCGGAGTTGACCGCCTTGAACACAGCGTTGACGTCCAGCGAGCCGGTGGCGCCATACAACATGGACAGACCATACAGCAGGAAGCCGCTGGCCATGGCCCCCAGCACAAAGTACTTCATGGCAGCTTCGGTCGCAGTGGCGTTGTCGCGGCGCAGCGCCACCAGGGCGTAGCTGGACAGCGTGAGCAATTCCAGGCCCAGGTAGATCACCAGGAAGTTGTTGCCCGAGATCATCACGAAGATGCCCAGCAGCGCAAACATCGCCAGCGTGAACATCTCGCCGCCGCGCAGCATGTCGCGGTCGCCCGCATACGGCCGGCCGTAGACCAGCGTGACCATCATGGCAATGGTGGCAAAACACTTGAGCCAGTTGCCCATGGGGTCACTGACCACCATGTTGCCAAAGCCGTACATCGTCTGGCCGCCACTCGCATACAGGCCCTGCATCAGGGCCACAACGCCCAGCGTGGCCAGCGTCAGCACATAGGTGAAGGTACGGCGCGGGCTGGTCACGCGCAGGTCAGCCAGCGCGATCACGCAGGCCATGACCAGCAGCAGCGCTTCGGGGTAAACGACGATCCAACTGAGTTTGTCAATCATCTCAAGGCTTTCAATTCAGTTTGGACTGGGCAACGTGCTTGAGGAAATCGGCCACCGAGGTGTCCATGATCTGCGTGAACGGGTGCGGAAAGATGCCCATGTACATCACGGCAATGGCCAGCAGCGAGAGCATGAAGAATTCGCGCGCGTTGATGTCCGTCAGGTTGCGCACATCGTCATTGGCCACCGGCCCCAGGTACACGCGCTTGAACATCCACAGCGTGTAGGCCGCACCGAAGATCAGCGCCGACGCTGCCGCCGCGCCCAGCCAGAAGTTGGCCTTGACCGCGCCCAGGATCACCATCCATTCGCCCACAAAACCGGCGGTCGCGGGCAGGCCGCAGTTGGCCATGGCAAACAGCAGCGCAAACGCAGTGAACTTGGGCATGGTGTTGACCACACCGCCGTAGCTTGCAATTTCACGCGAATGCACGCGGTCATACAGCACGCCGATGCACAGGAACATGGCGCCCGAGACAAAGCCGTGCGCAATCATCTGCACAATGCCGCCGGCCACGCCCAGGTCGTTGAAGATAAAGAAGCCCAGCGTGACAAAGCCCATGTGCGCCACGGACGAATAGGCCACGAGCTTTTTCATGTCCTGCTGCACCATGGCCACCAGGCCCACGTAGATCACGGCAATCAGCGACAGCGCAATCATGAGCCAGGCCCATTCGCGCGCGGCGTCCGGCGCAATGGGCATGGAAAAACGCAGGAAGCCATAGGCGCCCAGCTTCAGCATGATGGCTGCCAGCACGGCGGAGCCGCCCGTGGGCGCCTCCACGTGCACGTCGGGCAGCCAGGTGTGCACCGGCCACATGGGCACCTTGACCGCGAACGCGGCAAAGAAGGCAAAGAACAGCAGTGTCTGCGTGGTGCCCGACAGCGGCAGCTTGTGCCAGGCCAGGATGTCAAAGCTGCCGCCCGACTTGGTGTACAGGAAGATCAGCGCAATCAGCATCAGCAGCGAGCCGAGCAGCGTGTACAAAAAGAACTTGAACGCCGCATAGATTTTGTTGGGCCCGCCCCAGATGCCGATGATCAGGTACATCGGGATCAGCGTGGCCTCGAAGAACACGTAGAACAGCATGCCGTCCAATGCGCAGAACACGCCGATCATCAGGCCGCTCAGGATCAGGAACGCGCCCATGTACTGGTTCACACGCTCGGTGATGACTTCCCAGCCGGCGATGATGACCACGACGTTGATGAACGCGGTGAGCAGCACGAACCAGAACGAGATGCCGTCCACACCCAGGTGGTAATTGACGTTGAATCGTTCGATCCAGACGCCCTTTTCAACAAACTGCATGGCCGACGTGCCCAGCTTGAAGGCGTCGTACAGCGGCAGCGTGACCAGCAGGCTCACAACAGCGCCGACCAGTGCGATCCAGCGGACCGCCTTGGCGTGCTCGTCGCGGCCCAGCGCCAGCAACACGACGCCGAAGAAGATCGGCGTCCAGATGGCAAGGCTCAACAATCCCATTTTTCTTGTTCTCCTACTTGTTGAACCACACGAAATACGTCATCAGTACAAACACGCCGAGGATCATCACCAGCGCGTAGTGATACAGGTAGCCCGACTGGAACCAGCGCACCACGCCGGCAATGCGGCCGACGAGCTTCCATGAGCCATTGACGATCGCGCCGTCAATGATGGCCTGGTCGCCGCCCTTCCACAGTCCCGTGCCCAATGCACGCGCGCCACGGGCCAGCACGTTTTCGTTGAACCAGTCCATGTAGTACTTGTTCTCCAGCAGCGTGTAGATCGGCTGCACGCGCGCCTTGATGGCCGCCGGCAGCGCAGGGTTGACCATGTACATGTAATACGACAGCGCCACACCGGCCAACGCCAGGTACAGCGGCGCCGTGAAGAACGCGTGCCCGGCCATCTGCAGCGGGCCGTGGATCATCTTGGCCAGCTCGGCCATCGCCGGGTGCTTTGCTGCATCCACCACGATGGCGTCTTTCAGGAATTCACCAAACAGCATGGGCTGCAGGGTCATGAAGCCGATCACCACCGAGGGGATGGCCAGCAGCAGCAGCGGCGCAGTCACCACCCAGGGGGATTCATGCGGCTTGTGATCATCGTCGTGACCATGGCCGTGGTCGCCGTGGTGGGCATCGGGGTTCTGGTCGAACCGCTCCTTGCCATGGAACACCAGGAAATACATGCGGAACGAATAGAACGCCGTAACAAACACGCCGGCCAGCACCGCAAAGTGGGCAAAACCGGCACCGGGCAGGTTGCTGAAGTGCACCGCCTCGATGATGCTGTCCTTGGAGTAGAAGCCTGCAAACAGCGGCGTGCCGATCAGCGCCAGCGACCCCAGCAGCGAGGTGATCCAGGTAATGGGCATGTATTTGCGCAGGCCGCCCATCCAGCGGATGTCCTGGTTGTGGTGCACGCCCATGATGACCGAGCCCGCCGCCAGGAACAGCAGCGCCTTGAAGAACGCGTGCGTCATCAGGTGGAACACCGCCACCGAGTAGGCCGAGGCGCCCAGCGCCACCGTCATGTAGCCCAGTTGGGAAAGCGTGGAGTACGCCACCACGCGCTTGATGTCGTTCTGGATGATGCCCAGAAAGCCCATGAACAGCGCCGTGATGGCGCCGATCACCAGGATGAAGTTCAGCGCCGTGTCGCTCAGCTCGAACAGCGGCGACATGCGCGCGACCATGAAGATGCCGGCCGTCACCATGGTGGCCGCGTGGATCAACGCAGAAATGGGCGTCGGGCCTTCCATGGAATCCGGCAGCCACACATGCAGCGGGAACTGGGCCGACTTGCCCATGGCGCCGATGAACAGGCAGATGCAGATCACGGTAATCAGCATCCAGTCTGTGCCCGGGAAGCCCAGCTTGCCCAGATCGCCCGCCTTGGCGAACACTTCGGTGTAGTTCAAGGTGCCGGCGTACGCCACGATCAGGCCGATGCCCAGGATGAAGCCGAAGTCACCCACCCGGTTCACCAGGAAGGCCTTCATGTTGGCAAAGATCGCAGTCGGCTTGTTGAACCAGAAGCCGATCAGCAGGTACGACACAAGGCCCACCGCTTCCCAGCCAAAGAACAGTTGCAGCATGTTGTTGCTCATCACGAGCATCAACATCGAGAAGGTGAACAGCGAGATGTAGGCAAAGAAGCGGTTGTAGCCGTCGTCTTCTTCCATGTAGCCGATGGTGTAGATGTGGACCATCAGCGACACGAAGGTCACCACGCACATCATCATGGCAGTGAGGCCGTCCACCAGGAAGCCGACTTCCATCTTCAGGCCGCCCACCACCATCCAGGTGTAGAGCGTCTCGTTGAAGCGGGCGCCGTCCACGGCCACGCTCTTGAGCGTCATGGCCGAGAGGATGAAGGCGACCAGCACACCCAGGATGGTGAGCGTGTGCGACAGGCGCCGGCCGATCCAGTTGCCGCCGAAGGTGGTGCCGAAGATGCCGGCCAGCGCGGCGCCCACCAGGGGCGCCAGCGGGACTGCCAGCAAGGTTGAAGCGTTCAGTGTGGAGGCCATTCTTGTGTCAGCCCTTCAACGTATTGAGTTCGTCGACGTTGATGCTCGACTTGTTGCGGAACAGCAGCACCAGGATGGCCAGGCCGATGGCCGACTCAGCCGCCGCCACCGTCAGGATGAAGAACACGAACACCTGGCCGTGCATGTCGCCCAGGTAGTGCGAAAACGCCACGAAGTTCATGTTCACGGCCAGCAGCATCAGCTCGATGGCCATCAGCAGCACGATCAGGTTGCGGCGGTTCAGGAAGATGCCGATGACCGACAGCGCAAACAGGATTGCGCCCAGGGAAAGGAAATGTCCAAGCGTGAGCGTCATGCCTTTTTCTCCTCGGCGGGCGCGGCCACAGGGTCCTGGGCCGGGCGGGTAGCGGCGAGCTTCACCACTTCAAAACGGTCGCGCGCCTTCACGCGTACCTGCTGCGACGGGTCCATGTGCTTGCTGTCCTTGCGTTCGCGCAGGGTCAGCGCAATGGCGGCAATCATGGCCACCAGCAGGATCACGGCCGCGATTTCCAGCGGGTACAGATACTGCGAGTACAGCAGCTTGCCCAGCTCCTTGGTGTTGGAGTACTGCTCAACCGCCTGCCCGGCCACCTGCGCCACGGCAGCGGGCGCTTTGGGCTCCTCAGTCACGCGGAAGCCGCCCATCAGCACGGCCGCCATTTCCAGCGCAATGAGCGCGCCCACGGAAGCCGCCAGCGGAAAGTGCTTCCAGAAATTCTGGCGGATGCTGTCCATGTTGATGTCCAGCATCATCACCACGAAGAGGAACAGCACCATCACTGCGCCGACATACACCAGCACCAGTGAAATGGCCAGGAATTCGGCGCGCAGCAAAATCCAGACTGCCGCGGCCTGGAAGAACGCGAGCACCAGGTACAGCGCGGCATACACCGGGTTGCGCGCCGTGATGACGCGAAACGCGGCAAACAGCAGCACTGCCGCGAAGAGGTAGAAGAGGCCTGTCTTGACGTCCATGGGGCTATTTCTTTTCAGGGGGTCCGGGGTCGTCTGCGATCAGCGGTACTTGGCGTCGGCCGCCTTGGCTGCCGCGATTTCGTTCTCGTAGCGGTCACCCACAGCCAGCAGCATGTCCTTGGTGAAGTACAGGTCGCCGCGCTTTTCGCCGTGGTATTCAAGAATGTGCGTCTCGACGATGGAGTCCACCGGGCAGCTTTCCTCGCAGAAGCCGCAGAAGATGCACTTGGTCAGGTCAATGTCATAACGCGTGGTGCGGCGCGAGCCGTCGTCACGCACGTCGGACTCAATGGTGATCGCCATGGCCGGACACACGGCCTCGCACAGCTTGCAGGCAATGCAGCGCTCTTCGCCGTTTTCATAGCGGCGCAGCGCATGCAGGCCGCGAAAGCGCGGGGACAGCGGTGTTTTTTCTTCCGGGAACTGGACGGTGATCTTGCGCGCAAAGGCGTATTTGCCGGTGATGGCCAGGCCCTTGAACAGCTCCACCAGCATGAAGCTGGACAGGAAGTCCTTGAGCGAGAACGGGGCGGAAACGGCGGTAGTCATTGGCTTATTTCCAGATATTGAAAGGCGTCTGTATCCACAGACCGACCACCACCAGCCACACCAGGGTGACGGGGATGAAGATCTTCCAGCCCAGGCGCATGATCTGGTCATAGCGGTAGCGCGGGAAGGTCGAGCGGACCCACAGGAACATGGTCACGACGCAGAAGGTCTTGATACCCAGCCAGATCCAGCCGGGGATGAAGTCCAGGAATGCCACCGGCGACAGCCAGCCGCCCAGGAACATGATGACGGTCAGGATGGAGACCAGCCACATGTTGGCGTACTCCGCCAGGAAGAACATGGCAAAGCTCATGCCCGAATACTCGATCATGTGGCCAGCGACAATTTCGGATTCGCCCTCGACCACGTCAAACGGGTGGCGATTGGTCTCCGCCAGGCCAGACACGAAATACACCACAAAGATGGGCAGCAGCGGCAGCCAGTTCCACGACAGGAAGCCCAGGCCCATGTCGGCAAACATGCCCTTGCCCTGCCCCATGACGATGTCGGTCATGTTCAGGCTGGCCGACACCATGAGCACCACGACAAACGAAAAGCCCATGGCGATTTCATAGCTCACCATCTGGGCCGAGGCCCGCAGCGCGCCCAGGAAGGCGTACTTGGAGTTGGACGCCCAGCCGGCAATGATCACGCCGTACACCTCCAGCGAGGTGATGGCCATCAGGAACAGCAGGCCGGCATTGATGTTGGCCAGCGCCACATCGGGGCCAAAGGGGATGACGACCCACGCAGCCAGCGCCGGCATGATGGTCATGATCGGCCCCAGCAGGAACAGGCCCTTGTTGGCCACCGTGGGGAGGATGATTTCCTTGGTCAGCAGCTTCAGCGCATCGGCGATCGGCTGCAGCAGGCCCAGCGGCCCGATGCGGTTGGGGCCCACGCGGATCTGGGTGAAGCCGATGGCCTTGCGTTCCCACAGCGTGAGGTAGGCCACGGCGCCCATCAGCGGTGCGACCACCACGACAATTTTGATGAGGTTCCAGATGACGGGCCAGGCGATGGTTGTCCACCAGCCGGCGGCCGACAGGCCCAAGCCTGTGGTGTAGATCATGTCGATCATGCGGCCACCTCTTCACGGGTTGCGGCTGACGTGCCCGCGTTGCGCGCGTCCGCCGTCATCTGCAGCGACACCGCGCGGCGCACGATACCGTCCAGCTGGTAGATGGAGGCAGACACGGGCGACGCACCGGCAGCAGCCAGGTCAACGGCAGCGCCGGTGGTGTTGTCCAGCTTGCCTGCGGCCACCTGGGGCTGTCCTGCATCCTGCGCGCCGCGTGCCTGGTTGAGCACGTCCTGCGACGACTCAAACTCAAAGCCCGGTACACCCATCAGGTTGGCCAGCACACGCAGCACCTTCCAGGCCGGGCGCGTTTCGCCCAGCGGCTTGACCACGGCATGGAAGCCTTGCACACGGCCCTCGGCATTGACGAAGGTGCCCGATGTTTCGGTGAACGGGGCAATGGGCAGCAGCACGTCGCTGATGTCCATGTTGGCCTTGAAGGGGCTCAGCGTCACAACCATCTGGGCCTTGCCCAGGGCGGCGGCGCCTTGTGCGCCGGCGGCGCTGTCAAAGCGCGGTTCGGTGTTGAGCAAGAGCACGGCCTTCAATGCGCCGCCCAACATCTGGCCGGCATTCAAGCCGCCGTTGCTAGGTTGCGCAGCCACGAGCTGTGCGCCCACGGTGTTGGCGGCTTCGGTCAGGTAGCCCACGGTCGCGCCGGTCTGCTTGCCGATCCAGTTGGCCAATGCCAGCAGGCTGGATGCCGCGGCGTGGTGTGCAGCGGCGTTGCCCAGCAACACGGCATTGCGATCGCCGCTCAGCAGCGATTGGGCGATGGCTTTGGCCGCGTCGGTGGCGTTGCCAGCTGCGGGCGCGTCTACGCCCTTCTCAGCGGCGATGGCGGCAGCAATGTCAGCCAGCGCCTGCGCCCAGCCTGCAGCTGGAACCACAGCGCTGTTGGCCAGCGGCATGGCCCAGTCCGGCGCCGTATCGGTGACGGCGGAGACTTTGCCGCCCTTCTTGACGGCCTGGCGGATGCGCTGTGCAAACAGCGGATGGTCCTTGCGCAGGTTGGAGCCCACGACCAGCACGCGCTGCAGGGACGACAGCGATGCGATGGAGGTGCCCAGCCAACGGACGCCTTCGGCATGCGGGAATTCGGCGTTGCGCAAGCGGTAATCGATGTTCTCGCTGCCCAGGCCGCGCATCAGCGCGCCGGCCAGATACAGCTCTTCCACCGTGCTGTGCGGGCTGGCCAGGGTGCCGATGCTTTGCGCGCCGTGGTCGGCCTTGATCTGGCGCAGGCCGTTGGCCACGTATTCCAGCGCGGTCTGCCAGTCCACCGTCTTCCACTCGCCGCCCTGCTTGAGCATGGGCGCGGTCAGGCGCTCTTCACTGTTGAGCGCCTCGTACGAGAAGCGGTCGCGGTCGGCGATCCAGCATTCGTTGACGTCTTCGTTTTCCAGCGGCACCACGCGCATGACCTTGTTGTTCTTGACCTGGATGATCAGGTTGGAACCCGTGGAGTCGTGCGGGCTGACCGACTTGCGGCGGCTCAGTTCCCAGGTGCGGGCGCTGTAACGGAACGGCTTGCTCGTGAGCGCGCCCACGGGGCAGATGTCGATCATGTTGCCCGACAGCTCGGAGTCGATCGTGTCGCTGACGATGGTGGTGATCTCGGAATGCTCGCCGCGGTGGATCATGCCCAGTTCCATCACGCCGGCCACTTCCTGGCCGAAGCGCACGCAGCGGGTGCAATGGATGCAGCGGCTCATTTCCTGCATGGAGATCAGCGGGCCCACGTCTTTCACGGGCACCACGCGCTTTTCCTCGTCGTAGCGCGACGACGAAGCGCCGTAGCCCACGGCCAGGTCCTGCAGCTGGCATTCGCCGCCCTGGTCGCAGATGGGGCAGTCCAGCGGGTGGTTGATCAGCAAAAACTCCATGACCGACTGCTGGGCCTTGATGGCCTTGTCGCTCTTGGTGCGCACGATCATGCCCTGCGTGACGGGCGTGGCGCAGGCCGGCATGGGCTTGGGCGCCTTTTCCACATCGACCAGGCACATGCGGCAGTTGGCCGCGATGGACAGCTTCTTGTGATAGCAGAAGTGCGGAATGTAGGTGCCCGCCTTGTCGGCCGCATGCATGATCATGCTGCCTTCGGTGATCTCCACCTTCTTGCCGTCGAGTTCTATTTCAACCATGAGGGTGCTTTCCGGGTCAGGCCTGCGCGGCTTCTGGCTTCTTGTTCTGGATCATTGCTTCGAACTCGGGCCGGAAGTGCTTGATCATGGCGCGCACCGGCATGGCAGCCGCGTCGCCGAGTGCACAGATCGTGCGGCCCTGGATGTTGTCTGCAATGGAGTTCAGCAGGTCCATGTCGGTGGGCTTGCCGTGGCCGGTGTGGATGCGGTCCACCAGGCGCCACAGCCAGCCCGTGCCTTCGCGGCACGGCGTGCACTGGCCGCACGACTCATGCATGTAGAAGTACGACAGGCGCTTGAGCGATTCGACCATGCAGCGGGTGTCGTCCATCACGATGACCGCACCCGAGCCCAACATGGAACCGGCCTTGGCGATGGAGTCGTAGTCCATCGTGCATTCCATCATGATGTGCGCGGGCAGCACCGGCGCGGACGAACCGCCGGGGATCACGGCTTTCAGCGTGCGGCCCTTGCGCACGCCACCGGCCAGCTCAAGAAGCTTGCTGAAAGGCGTGCCCAGCGGAACTTCGTAGTTGCCGGGCAATTCCACGTCGCCCGACACCGAATAGATCTTGGTGCCGCCGTTGTTGGGCTTGCCCACTTGCAGGAAGGCCTGGCCGCCGTTGCGGATGATCCAGGGCACCGCCGCGAAGGTCTCGGTGTTGTTGATGGTCGTGGGCTTGCCGTACAGGCCGAAGCTGGCGGGGAACGGCGGCTTGAAGCGCGGCTGGCCTTTTTTGCCTTCCAGCGATTCGAGCAGCGCGGTTTCTTCACCGCAGATGTAGGCACCGAAACCATGGCTTGCATGCAGCTGGAAGCTGAAGTTGCTGCCCATGATCTTGTCACCCAGGTAGCCGGCCGCGCGGGCCTCTTCCAGCGCTTCTTCAAAGCGGTTGTAGGTGTCGAAGATTTCGCCGTGGATATAGTTGTAGCCCACCGTGATGCCCATCGCGTAGGCGGCGATGGCCATGCCTTCAATGACCTGGTGCGGGTTGTACTGCAGGATGTCGCGGTCCTTGCAGGTGCCCGGTTCGCCCTCATCGGAGTTGCACACCAGGTACTTCTGCCCCGGGAACTGGCGGGGCATGAAGCTCCACTTCAAACCCGTCGGAAAGCCCGCGCCGCCGCGGCCGCGCAGGGCCGATTCCTTGACGGTGGCGATGACCTGGTCTTGCGTCAGGCCTTCGGACAAAATTTTCTTGAGCGCCTTGTAGCCGTCGCGCGCTTCGTAGTCCTTCAGGCGCCAGTTGCTGCCGTCCAGGTCCTTGTAGATCTGGGGGCTGATGTGCCGGCCGTGAAAGCAGGTCTGGACACCTGTTGCCTTGAACTGCGAGAGGATTTGATCAGCGTTCATGCGGATGCACCTTTCAGCCCATCAATCAACTGGTCCAGTTTGTCGTTGCTCATGAAGCTGCACATGGTGCGGTCGTTGACCAGCATCACCGGCGAATCGGCGCACGCGCCAAGGCATTCGCTTTGCTGCACGGTGAACAGGCCGTCGGCCGTGGTGCCGCCCATTTCGACGCCCAGCTTTTCGCACAGGTGGTTCAGGGCCTTTTGCCCGTCGCGCAGCTGGCACGGCAGGTTGGTGCAGACGTTGAGCTTGAACTTGCCCACCGGCTGCTGGTTGTACATGTTGTAGAAGGTCGTAACCTCGTGCACGGCAATCGGCGCCATGCCCAGGTAGTCGGCCACAAGGCGTTCGCTCGCGATGCTGACATGGCCCTCTTCCTGCTGCACGATGGCCAGGCAGGCCATGACGGCGGACTGCTTCTGGTCGGCGGGGTACTTGGCAACTTCCTTGTCGAAGCGCGCGCGTGTTGCGTCTGAAATCATCGGTCAATCTCCCCGAACACGATGTCCATCGTTCCGATGATGGCAACCGCGTCGGCAATCATGTGGCCCCTGCCCATTTCGTCCAGCGCGGCCAGGTGCGGGAAACCCGGCGCGCGAATCTTCAGGCGGTACGGCTTGTTGGCGCCGTCGCTCACCAGGTAAATACCAAACTCTCCCTTGGGGTGCTCCACGGCGGCATAAGCCTCGCCCTCGGGCACGTGGAAGCCTTCGGTAAAGAGCTTGAAGTGGTGGATCAACTCTTCCATGTTGGACTTCATGGATTCGCGTGACGGCGCGGCGACCTTGTGGTTGTCGGTGATGACCGGGCCGGGGTTGGCACGCAGCCAGTCCACGCACTGCTTGATGATCCGGTTGGACTGGCGCATCTCGGCCACGCGCACCAGGTAGCGGTCGTAGCAGTCACCGGTCTTGCCGATCGGGATGTCGAAGTCCATGCGGTCGTACACGTCGTACGGCTGCTGCTTGCGCAGGTCCCATGCGATGCCGGAGCCACGCAGCATGGCGCCGGTGAAGCCCAGGTTCAGTGCACGCTCTGGCGTCACCACGCCAATGCCCACGGTCCGCTGTTTCCAGATGCGGTTGTCGGTCAGCAGGGTTTCGTATTCGTCCACGTAGGTGGGAAAGCGCTTGGTGAAATCTTCAATGAAGTCCAGCAGCGAGCCTTGGCGGTTGTCGTTCAGCCGGTCGATGGCGCGCTGGTTCTTGACCTTGCTGACCTTGTACTGCGGCATGCTGTCGGGCAGGTCGCGGTACACACCACCGGGGCGGAAGTACGCCGCATGCATACGCGCACCAGACACGGCCTCGTACATGTCGAACAAATCTTCACGCTCGCGGAAGCAGTAGATCAGCATGTTCATCGCGCCGCAATCCAGCCCGTGTGCGCCCAGCCACAACAGGTGATTCAGCAGCCGCGTGATCTCGGAGAACATCACGCGGATGTACTGCGCGCGCTCGGGCACTTCGATGCCCATGAGCTTTTCAATGGCCAGGCAGTACGCATGCTCGTTGGACATCATGGACACGTAGTCCAGGCGGTCCATGTAGGGCAGCGACTGGATGTAGGTCTTGCTTTCGGCCAGCTTCTCGGTGGCGCGGTGCAGCAGGCCGATGTGCGGGTCAGCGCGCTGGATGACCTCGCCGTCCAGTTCCAGCACCAGGCGCAGCACGCCGTGGGCAGCCGGATGCTGCGGGCCGAAATTCAGGGTGTAGTTCTTGATCTCAGCCATTACTGGATGCCACCGTAGTTGTCTTCACGGATGATGCGGGGGGTGATCTCGCGCGGCTCGATGGTGACCGGCTGGTAGATCACGCGCTTGCTTTCAGGGTCGTAGCGCATTTCGACATGGCCCGAGGTCGGGAAGTCCTTGCGGAACGGGTGGCCGATGAAGCCGTAGTCGGTCAGGATGCGGCGCAGGTCGGCATGGCCTTCAAAGACAATGCCGAACAGGTCGAACGCCTCGCGCTCAAACCAGTTGGCAGCGCCCCACACCTCGTTGACGGACGCCACCACAGGCAGATCGTCATCAGGCAGGAACACCTTGAGCCGCACACGCTGGTTCAGGCTGACCGACAACAGGTGCACCGCCACGCAGTAGCGGGCACCATCCCAGCGGCCCTGGCCGTACTCGGAATAGTCCAGGCCGCACAGGTCGATCATTTGCTCGAACTTGCAACCGTCGGCATCGCGCAGCAGTTGGGCGGATTCCAGGTAATCGGCTGCAGACACCACCACGGTGACCTCACCCAGCCGGACGGAAATGTTCTTGGCCCGTGCACCCAAGGCCGCAGCGACTGCTTCCTGGGTGGTTTCGGGGCGAACGGCAAATACGGTCATCTGTTCCCCTCAGGCGCGCGCAATGGTCTGCGTGCGGCGGATCTTCTGCTGCAGCTGGATGATCCCGTACAGCAGGGCTTCCGCCGTGGGCGGGCAGCCGGGCACATACACGTCAACCGGCACGATGCGGTCGCAGCCGCGCACGACCGAATAGCTGTAGTGGTAATAGCCGCCGCCGTTGGCGCATGAGCCCATGGACAGCACCCAGCGCGGCTCAGGCATCTGGTCGTAGACCTTGCGCAGCGCGGGCGCCATCTTGTTGCACAGCGTGCCGGCCACGATCATCAGGTCCGACTGTCGCGGGCTGGGGCGAAACAGCATGCCGAAGCGGTCGATGTCATAGCGCGCCGCACCGGCGTGCATCATCTCCACCGCGCAGCAGGCCAGGCCAAACGTCATGGGCCACAGCGAGCCGGTCTTGGCCCAGTTGATGACGGAGTCCACCGTGGTGGTGACAACGCCTTCTTTGAGAATGCCTTCGATTGCCATGTTTTATTCCCAGTCCAGGGCGCCTTTTTTCCACTCGTAGATGAAACCCACGACGAGGATGCCCAGAAAAACCATCATGGCCCAGAAGCCGGTCGGACCAATTTCCTTGAGCGCAACGGCCCAGGGGAAGAGGAACGC
This sequence comes from Ramlibacter sp. 2FC, assembly GCA_943372585.1. Classification (GTDB taxonomy): domain Bacteria; phylum Pseudomonadota; class Gammaproteobacteria; order Burkholderiales; family Burkholderiaceae_C; genus RAM1. The sequence goes on from CALRZF020000011.1 coordinate 17,182, forward strand.
GATTTCCAGGTCGAACAGGATGAAGAGGATGGCCACGAGGTAGTAGCGCACGTCAAACTTCATGCGTGCGTCTTCAAACGCTTCGAAGCCGCATTCGTAGGGGGAGTTTTTGGCGGCGTCGGGGCGGTTGGGGCCCAACAGCCAGCCCAGCGCCTGGGGGAGCACGCCCACCGCCACACCGACCAGGATGAACAAGAGGACAGGGAGGTACTGATCGAGGTTCATCTTGAGGTTCAGGTCACCGCTTGAACCCGCCGGGGCGGGCCCGGCAGGCTAGTCTGTCTGGTGCCGTCGGCGAGACTCGAACTCGCACAGCTTTCGCCACTACCCCCTCAAGATAGCGTGTCTACCAATTTCACCACGACGGCGGTTTTTGTTGCCCGGATGGCATGAGGAAATCTTGCGACTTTTGGCTTTCCGGGCAGCCTAGGAGTTTACCCTGAAATCCCCTCTGTTCCCGCTGAGAACAGGCGATTTCAGGCGTGCATCACTTGGTCGGAATTTGTGCTGCGCCGGATGCGCCGACGGCAGGGGCCGGCGCAGGAGCGGGTGCCGGTGTAGCCGGCGCAGTAGTGCCCGGGATCTGGGCTGCGCCCGAAGCAGCGGGTGCCGGTGCCGGCGCGGTCACGGAAGTACGCTCCAGCACGCTGCCCGAATCCGCCGGACGCAGGTTGCCAAAGTACGCCAGCAGCAGCGTGCAGGCAAAGAACACCGCTGCCAGCACCCCGGTGGTGCGCGACATGAAGTTGGCACTGCCGCTGGCACCAAACAGGCTGCCGGAGCCGCCGCTGCCGAAAGCGGCGCCCATGTCAGCGCCCTTGCCGTGCTGGATCAGGATCAGGCCGATCATGACCAGGGCGGCGATCATTTGCACAGCCAGAAGGATGGTGAGGAAAACGTTCATTCAATAACTCCTAAATTCAGGGCAACCGGCGCTCAGGCGCGGCCGGCTGCGGCAACAATCGTCAGGAAATCGGCAGCTTTGAGCGACGCACCGCCGATCAGGCCACCATCAATGTCGGGTTGGGCGAGCAGTTCCGCGGCGTTGGCCGCATTCATGCTGCCGCCGTACAGGATCTGCACACGATCGGCCTGGGGCGTCGCCGCCTTCAGCTGGGCACGCAGCACGGCGTGCACGGCCTGCGCCATCTCGGGCGATGCCGTCTTGCCGGTGCCAATGGCCCACACGGGCTCATAGGCCACGACCAGCTCGCTGATGCAGTGGCCGTTGGTGTGGATGACCGCTGCCAGCTGGCGCTTGACGACCTCTTCGGTCTGCCCTGCTTCGCGCTCGGCCAGGGTTTCACCCACGCAGACGATGGGGGTGATGCCCTGCGCCAACGCGGCTTTGGCCTTGTCGGCCACGAGCGCGTCGGTTTCCCCGTGGTACTGGCGGCGTTCGGAATGGCCCACGATGGCATAACGCACACCGAACTCGCGCAGCATGGCAGCAGATACCTCGCCGGTGTAGGCGCCCTTGTCGTGGGCTGACACATCTTGTGCGCCCAACTCCAGCGCTGAAGACGCACGCAGCATCTGCAGTTGGGCCAGGTAGGGCGCCGGCACGCAGACGGCTACGGCGCAGCCGGGCGAGCCCAGGCCGGCCAATACCGCGCGCACCAGGCTGTCATTGGCCTCGATGCTGCCGTTCATCTTCCAGTTGCCTGCGATCAGTTTCTTCTTGCTCATGGCGCTACCAGGTCAAAACGATCTTGCCGATGTGCTGGTTGGATTCCATCAACACATGGGCCTTCGCTGCATCAGCAGCGACAAACGTGCTGTGGATCACCGGCTTGATGGCGCCGCTTTCCAGCAGCGGCCACACCTTCGCTTGCAGCGCCTGTGCAATGGCGGCCTTGAACGCCACTGGCCGCGGACGCAGCGTGGAGCCCGTGATGAGCAGGCGCTTGCGCAGCACCAGCCCGGCATTGAATTCACTCTTGACGCCGCCCTGCACCGCAATGATGACCAGGCGGCCATCTTCAGCCAGGCATTCGATTTCACGGGCCACGTAGCTGCCGGCCACCATGTCCAGCACCACATTCACACCGGCGCCGCCGGTGAGGCGTTTGGCCTCTTCGGCGAAGTCGTGGGTCTTGTAGTTGATGGCATGGTCGGCGCCCAACGCCACACAGGCGGCGCACTTGTCGTCGCTGCCGGCCGTGACGATCACGCGCGCACCCAGCGCCTTGGCCATCTGGATCGCCGTGACGCCGATGCCGCTGGAACCGCCCTGGATCAACAACGTCTCGCCCGCCTGCAGACGCACACGGTCAAATACATTGCTCCAGACGGTAAAGAACGTCTCGGGCAAGGACGCGGCCTCGATATCCGTGAGGCCCTTGGGCACCGGCAGGCACTGGCCCACGGGCGCCACGCAAAACTGCGCATAACCGCCACCGGCCACCAGCGCACAAACGCGGTCGCCTACCTTGAAGCCCGCAGCCGCCATGGCCACTGCATCGCCCGATTCAATGACGCCAGCCACCTCCAGCCCCGGAATGTCCGGGGCGCCGGGCGGCACCGGGTAATTGCCCGTGCGCTGCAGAACGTCAGGGCGGTTCACGCCACTGGCTGCCACGCGGATCAACAGCTCACCCGCGCCCGCGACAGGCACAGGCCGCTCGCCCAGACGCAGGACGTCGGGCGCACCAAAACTGCTGATTTCAACGGTTTTCATGGTCTTTCAGGGCCCCGCCCGGCATTTCTGCCGGTACGAGGCGCCACCAAAACGATAGCGATTACTCCTGCGGCGCGGCCGGTGCCTGCGGCTGCGGCTCGCGCTGTTCACGCGGTGCCTGGGCCGGGCGGTCGAGCAGGGCTTTCATGGACAGCTTGACGCGGCCCTTTTCGTCGGTCTCCAGCACCTTGACCTTGACGATCTGGCCTTCGCTCAGGTAGTCGGTGACCTTCTCGACACGCTCGTGGGCGATCTGGCTGATGTGCAGCAGGCCGTCCTTGCCGGGCAGCAGGTTGATCAGCGCGCCGAAGTCCAGGATCTTGGTGACCGGGCCTTCGTAGACCTTGCCGATTTCGACTTCGGCCGTGATTTGCTCGATGCGCTTCTTGGCAACGTCGGCCTTCTCGGCGTCGGTGGCGGCGATGGTGATGGTGCCGTCTTCCTCGATGTTGATCTGGCAACCGGTCTCTTCGGTCAGCGCGCGGATGACGGCGCCGCCCTTGCCGATCACGTCGCGGATCTTCTCGGGGTTGATCTTCATGGTGTACAGCTTGGGCGCGAAGCTGGAGACTTCGGCCTTGGCTTCGCCCATGGCGGCCTGCATCGTGCCCAGAATGTGCACGCGTGCTTCCTTGGCCTGGGCCAGTGCGACCTGCATGATTTCGCGGGTGATGCCCTGGATCTTGATGTCCATCTGCAGCGCGGTGATGCCGGCGGTCGTGCCTGCCACCTTGAAGTCCATGTCACCCAGGTGATCTTCGTCGCCCAGGATGTCGGTCAGCACGGCGAAACGGTTGCCGTCCTTGATCAGGCCCATGGCGATGCCGGCCACGTGGGCCTTCATCGGCACGCCCGCGTCCATCAGCGCCAGGCAGCCACCGCACACGGAGGCCATCGACGACGAGCCGTTGGACTCGGTGATTTCGGACACCACACGCATGGTGTAGGGGAATTCTTCCTTGGTCGGCAGCACAGCAACCAGGGCGCGCTTGGCCAGGCGGCCATGGCCGATTTCGCGGCGCTTGGTGCTGCCCATGCGGCCGACTTCGCCGGTGGCGAAGGGGGGCATGTTGTAGTGCAGCATGAAGCGGTCTTCGTACTCGCCCATCAGTGCATCGATGCGCTGCGCGTCGCGCTCGGTGCCCAGTGTGGCCACCACCAGCGCCTGCGTTTCGCCGCGCGTGAACAGGGCCGAGCCGTGGGTGCGGGGCAGCACGCTGTTGCGGATTTCAATGGCACGCACGGTGCGCGTGTCGCGGCCGTCAATGCGGGGCTCGCCGGCCAGAATCTGGCTGCGCACGATCTTGGCTTCGATGTCGAACAGCAGCGCGTCAACCTTGACGGCATCAAATTCGACGCCCTCGGCCTTCAGCGCGGCCAGCGTCGAAGCAGTGGCTTCGCGCAGGGCCTGCGTGCGGGCCTGCTTGCTGCGGATCTGGTAGGCGGCGCGCAGCTTGTCTTCGGCCAGCGTATTGATCTTGGCGATCAGCGGCTCGTCCTTGGCCGGCGGCTGCCAGTCCCAAGCCGGCTTGCCGGCGTCGCGCACGAGTTCGTGGATGGCGTTGATGGCGATCTTGCCCTGGTCGTGGCCGAACACCACGGCGCCCAGCATGACTTCTTCGGACAGTTGCAGGGCTTCGGACTCGACCATCAGCACGGCGGCTTCGGTGCCGGCCACGATCAGGTCCATCTGGCTGTCCTTGCGCTGGGTCTGGCCCGGGTTCAGGACGTATTCACCATTGATGTAGCCCACGCGCGCGGCGCCAATGGGGCCGTTGAACGGCAGGCCGGAGACCGACAGCGCGGCGCTCACGCCGATCATGGCGGCGATGTCGGCGTCCACTTCGGGGTTCAGCGACAGCGTGTGGATGACCACATGCACTTCGTTGAAGAAGCCTTCGGGGAACAGCGGGCGGATCGGGCGGTCGATCAGGCGGCTGGTCAGGGTTTCGTGTTCGCTGGGCTTGGCTTCACGCTTGAAGAAGCTGCCGGGGATCTTGCCTGCGGCGTAGGTCTTCTCGATGTAGTCCACGGTCAGGGGGAAGAAGTCCTGGCCGGGCTTGGACGACTTGGAGCCGACCACCGTGGCCAGCACGACCGTCCCTTCGATGTCGACCACCACAGCGCCGGAGGCCTGGCGGGCGATTTCGCCGGTTTCCAGGACCACCTTGTGCTGGCCCCACTGGAAGGTCTTGGTGACTTTGTTGAAAATGCTCATGTTCATAGCTCCTTGGGTGTGGGTGCATGAGGCTGCACCCGGGGCCCGGAGGCTGGCGGTCTGAACACGATGCCATTCCATCAAGAATCAGGCGATCCCTGATGGAATGACACAGCGCGTATCCGTCTTTGCCTGTCTCCGAAGTAAAAAAAGCCTGAGCTAGCGGGCTAACTCAGGCGTTTTCTGTTCTATCGTGGCTTACTTGCGCAGGCCCAGCTTGGCGATCAGCGCGGTGTAACGGTCAGCGTCCTTGGTCTTCAGATAAGACAGGAGGCTCTTGCGGCGATTCACCATGCGCAGCAGGCCGCGGCGACCGTGGTGGTCCTTGGCGTGCGTCTTGAAGTGGGGGGTGAGTTCGTTGATGCGGGCCGTCAGCAGTGCAACTTGCACTTCGGGGCTACCGGTGTCGTTGGCGCTGCGCGCATTGTCTTTTACGACTTCGGCTTTGTTCAAAGCGGTCATTTTTCAATTCCTTGGTATGTTTTAACTTGCGTTGGGGGCGGGAACTGCGCCCCAACGTGCGCTTGCAGAATGCAAAGCCTCGGGATTATACAACGCCCCCCGAAATCGCCTTTGGCCGATCTCCCCCCACTGGGGGGCGGCGCCAGTGGACCGGCAAAGCCGGACCCACGGCGCCCTGGAACTGCTACTTCTGGCTTAACCAGTGTTTCAGGCGGTCTACACCCTGTCCCAATCGGGCCAGGTCCTTGGAGGCGAAGCACCAGCGCAGCCAGCTTTGGGCTTCGGGGGCGAAGGCGTTGCCGGGGGCCAGGCCCAGGCCGGCTTCGGCCACCAGCCTTTTGGCGGTTTCCAGCGAGTCGGGGTGGCCGTCCAGCTGGAAGAATGCGTACATGCCGCCCCTGGCCGGGGCCACGCGCACACCGGGCACGGCCTGCAGCAGCGGCACCAGCGTGTCGCGGCAGGCTTTCAGATGCGCCACGACCCGCGGCGTCACGTCGGCGGTGCGCTGCAGGGCCACGATGCCCGCCCTTTGGGTAAAGACGCTGGCACAGGACGTATTGAATTCCAGCAGTTTTCCCATGTGGGGCATCAGCGCCGGTGGCATCACCAGCCAACCCAGGCGCCAGCCGGTCATGAGGAAACTCTTGGAAAAACTGTGCACCACCACCAGCCGGTCGTCGGGCTGCGTCACGTCCAGAAAGCTGGGCGCGCAGCCGTTCGGTGTGGGTTCGTAGTACAGACGTTCATACACCTCGTCCGCCAGGATCCAGGTGCCCGTCTTGCGGCAATGGTCCACGATGGCCTGCTGCTCGGCCCGGGTCAGCGTCCAGCCGGTGGGGTTGTTGGGCGCGTTGATGACCAGCAGCTTCGTGGCGGGCGTCACGGCAGCCAGAAGCGCCGCCAGGTCCAGCGTCCAGGCGCCGTCCACGGGCTTGAGCGGCACGCAGCTGAGCTTGGCGCCCAGGATCACAGGCTGCGCCGTCAGGTTGGGCCACACCGGCGTGACCGCCACCACCTCGTCGCCTGCGTCCACCAGCGCCTGCACCGCCAGCATCAGGGCATTGACGCCGCCGGACGTGACGGCAATGCGCCCGGCATCCACCGGCCCGTGCAGTGCGCTGGTGTAGTCGGCTATCGCCTGGCGCAACTCCGGCAGGCCCAGGTTGTGGGAATAGAAGGTTTCGCCCTTTTGCAGGGAATCAATGGCGGCCTGGCGGATGAAGTCGGGCGTGACCTCATCGCTTTCGCCAAACCAGAAGGCCAGCACATCGGGGCGGCCCATGCCGGCGTTGGCGACTTCGCGGATCTTGGATTCTTCAAGGTTCTGGATGGTCTGGCGCATGCCTTGAAGTATCACTGAGGCCGCGCCATGACGCAGCTGTGGGGTTGCTGGGCCTGCGCCGGCGCAATGGAGCGGATCACGCGAAAGCCGTAACCTGAACCTTCCACATCAAACTTCACACCGGGCGTTCCCTGGCGGTCCATCATGCCCACCGTCAGCGCCTGCTGGAACTGGTGGTCCGCCGCGCGCATGCTGCCCTGCTGGCCGCCCAGCGAGACATGGGCTCGCTCCAGTTGCGCCGCCACCGGCGCGGCCTGCGTCGTGCCCGCTTTGGCAATAGCTTGGGCCAGTGCCTCCACCATCAGGTGCATGCGCATGTGCACGTAGTCATCAGACGGCTTGGGGTAGCGCGCGCGGAATGACTGGTAGAACGCCTCGCTCTCTTTCGTGGGCACGTTGGGCAGCCAGTCGGCCACGGCAATCACGCGGCCGATGCCGGCCTCTCCAATGGCGGCGGGCGCGCCCAGCGCGTTGCCGTAGAACGTGTAGAACTTGCCCTCAAACCCGATCTCGCGCGCAGCCTTCACCAGCAGCGTCAGGTCGTTGCTGAAGTTGCCAGTGATCACGGCGTCAGCGCCGCTGGCCTTGATCTTGGTGGCATAGGGCGCAAAGTCCTTGATGCGCAAGAGCGGGTGCAGCTCGTCGCCCACAATCTGCACGTCCGGGCGCTGCACGCCCAGCTGGCGGCGGGACTCGCGCAGCACGGCCTGGCCAAAGCTGTAGTCCTGCCCCAGCAGGTAGACCGACTTCACGGTCTTGTCGTCCTTCAGCACGGCCATCAGCGCGGCCATGCGCATGTCGGCATGGGCGTCAAAACGGAAGTGCCACAAGCTGCATTTTTCATTCGTCAGGATCGGGTCCACCGCCGAATAGTTGAGGAACACCACGCGGCGCTGCGGCTCGCGTTCGTTGTGCTTGTTCACCGCGTCGATCAGTGCGGCCGCCACGGCCGATGAGTTGCCCTGCAGGATGAACTGCGCGCCGTCGTCAATGGCCGCGCGCAGCAAAGACAGCGCCTCTTCGATCTGGCCCTTGCTGTCATAGCGCTCCAGCACCATGCGCCGCGCGCCGCCGGGCAGCGGGACGCCGCCGCGTTCGTTCACACGCTCCACCGCCCAGATCAGGTTGCGAAACACGGCCTCGCCGCCGTTGGCGTTACCCCCGCTCAAGCCTTCAATCATGGCGAGCTTGATGGGCGGCGGCGCCGTCTGGGCCCACGCGGCGGCGCATAGACATAGCGATGCCGCAACGCATTTCAAGCCCTGCAAAAACAGATTTTTCATTGTGCATTTCCCTTGAAAAAGACCGCGCTGCGTGCAGATAGGTTGCATGCGGCGATCACGGTGAGAGCCGCGCAGTGTAGGAGGCTGAAATGGGTCAAAACCCGCCTCTTGCTTCTCATTTACTGACAGGAGCCACCATGTTTCTCGCTACCGTTCCCCGCACCCGCGCTGTTTCCCCTGCTTTCCGTTCTTTTGACGGCAATTTCGAGCGTTTCATCAACGAAGCCTTCTCCGCCGGCACCCGCACGGGCACCAGCGTTGTGCAGGACGACAAGCAGTGGACGCTGTCGCTGGACGTGCCCGGCGTGACCCGCGAAGAACTGAACATCGGCATCGAAGGTGGCGTTGTCCGTATTGAAACCAAGGCAGAAGCCAAGCGCCAGTACAAGGCCGCCTACGAGCTGCCGCAGGAAATTGACGTGACGGCCAGCGCCGCCAAGCTGGAAAACGGCGTGCTGACACTCACTCTGGCCAAGCAGGTGCCGGTCAGCAAGGTGACCCAACTGAATATTCAGTAATTTCAGGCCACCGCAGTCAGCGGCCAGCGGGGTTTTACGTCAAAAGCGTAGGCCTTGCTGGCCGTTTGCATTTGCGCCTGCAGTCGCATGGCGCCCGCCATGGCGATCATGGCGCCGTTGTCGGTGCACAGGTGCAGCTCGGGGTAATGCACGCGCACGCCTGCTTTGGCACAGGCTTCATTGAGCTGCACGCGCAGCAGCCGGTTGGCGCCTACGCCGCCCGCCACCACCAGCCGCTTCAGGCCGGTCTGCCGCAGTGCCGCCAACGACTTCTTCAACAGCACCTCCACGATGGCTGCCTCGGTTGATGCTGCGAGGTCCGCCTTGCGCGCGTCCAGCGCGTCACCGAGTTTCTTGGCCTGCGTCAGCACGGCCGTTTTCAGGCCCGCAAAGGAAAAGTCCAGGTTGCCGCTGTGCAGCAGCGGCCGCGGCAGCTTGAAGGCTGCTGCATCGCCCTGCTGCGCCAGGCGGGACAGACCAGGCCCGCCCGGGTAGCCCAGACCCATGAGCTTGGCCGACTTGTCAAAGGCTTCGCCCGCCGCGTCGTCAATGGTTTCGCCCAGCAGCTCGTAGCGGCCCACGCCGTCCACGCGCATCAGCTGCGTGTGCCCGCCAGACACCAGCAGCGCCACGAAGGGAAACTGCGGTGGGTCCGCGCTCAGGAACGGCGACAGCAGGTGCCCCTCCAGGTGGTGCACGCCGATCACGGGGCGGTCCAGCGCCGCGCCCAAGGCGCAGGCCACGCCCGCGCCCACCAGCAGCGCGCCGGCCAGGCCCGGGCCGCGGGTGTAGGCCACCACGTCCACCTGGGCGAGCGTACGACCTGCCTCACCCATGACCTGCGTGGCCAGCGGCAGCACACGGCGGATATGGTCTCGGCTGGCTAACTCTGGCACCACGCCACCGTAGGCCTGGTGCATCTCGATCTGGCTGTGCAGCGCATGCGACAGCAGCACCGGCACGCCAGCACCCGCAGCATCCACCAGGGCCACACCGGTTTCGTCGCACGACGATTCAATTCCAAGCACAAGCATCGGGCGAGTTTAGGTGGGTTTGCACAGCGGCACGGTTGTTGCTCGTTTAAAGCCACACCATGAAATCAGGACTCAGCTTTCTTGTCGCCGCGCGGCAATGCGAGATCGGCGAACTGGAGCAGCTTGCGCTGACCAGTGAGCTGGTCGGTGTTATTGCGCGCTTGATCCACGCCCTGCAGAAAGAGCGCGGTCTGTCCAACGTGTATCTGGCCTCCGGCGGTGCGCGCCTGGCCGATGCACGCCGCCTGCAACT
>CALRZF020000012.1:0-26303 GCA_943372585.1 Ramlibacter sp. 2FC
GGCATTCAGCCACGTACTGCAGGTCCAGCGCGAGCCGTTGCCCCTCGGTGCCGCCGGAGCGGATCAGCGCCTGCGCCAGGCCCGTGATGCCCGGGCGCACGCTGCAGCGCAGGTCCCAGTCGTGCGCCGTGTACAGGCTGCGCTGCGCCGGCACATCGGGACGCGGCCCCACCAGGCTCATCTCGCCGCGCAGCACGTTGATGATCTGGGGCAGTTCGTCAATGCTGCTTCGCCGCAGGAAGCGGCCCGTGCGCGTGATGCGCGGGTCGTTGTCGGCGGTGTGCCAGGGGCCGATGCTCGCCGCATTGCGCACCATGGTGCGGAACTTGAACATGCCGAACTCGCGCCCGCTGCGGCCCACTCGGACCTGGCGAAACAGCACCGGCCTGCCGTCGTCCAGCAAAACAGCCAGCGCCGCCAGCACCAGCACAGGCGACAGCAGTACCAGCGCCACCAGCGAGCCCACGATGTCCAGCAGGCGTTTCATGCCGCCATGCCGGCCGCCAGCCGGGTGATTTCGCCTGCGATTCGCCGCCGGTCGCTTTCAACCTGCGCAGCGCTGCGCCGGCTGAGCAACTGTTCGGCCTCACGCAGGGCTGTCACGCCCGACTCCAGCGCGGCCGCCGGGTCGTCGCCACGGAACGTGCGCGACAGAATCACCGCCTGCGAGCCCAGCCGCAGATGCTCGGCCAGCACATCGCGCCCGCGCAGCAGGCCTTCGTCAAGCCGGGCGATGCCCCCAAAGCCAAACCGCAGCCCCTGGCGGCGTGCCGCGCCGGCCACGCGGTCCACATGCCCCTGGGCCAGCGGCTCGAACATGAAGCGGCAGCCCAGCGACATGTGCAAGTCGTTCAGACCCACAAACACTTCGAACAAGCCGGGTGTTGTTATCCATTCGTCAACGCATGCCAGGGCATCAGCCGTTTCCAGCAGGGCAACGATGGGCGCCCGTCCGGCGACCAGGCGCGAAAACGCGGCCAGTTCGGCCGCGGTACGGAACATGGGCAGCATGACCATGTCTGCGCCTTGGGCCAGCACGGCGTCCAGCTCGCTGGCGGTGCCGTCATGCAGCGGGTTCACGCGCACCATGAGCTTTGCGCGGCTCAACTGCGCCTTCACGGGTGCGACATCGCTCATGCTGTGCGTGCTGATGAACGTGTTGCGTCCTGCCTGCCGCTCGGCCTTTCCGGTGCTTTCCAGGTCCAGGAAAACGCGCACGCCATCCAGCGTGTCGCAACGCCGGGCGACCGCCGGGTCGTTGGTGACTTGCAGTAGATCGATCATCCGGGCTGATTATCGTTTCAAGGCGGCGCGCAACGCGGGGCTGGTGGCCCAGCTCGACGCCAGCACCATCGCCGCAAAAAACGCAGCCGCACCCAACACAAGCCACGGATGCGTAAGCGGCAACACCCTGGCCACCAGCGCCAGCCCCACGCACACCGCCAAAGGCAAAGCCATTTCGCGCCATGGGAACGACTGCAATGCGCGAGGCCCCAGCGAGCGCAGCAGCACCATCGCCAGCGCGGCCAACAACCCGGCCAGCGCCATCATGACCAGGCGCCCCTCGTGCAGGCCTGCGGCACCCAGCCCAACCAAGGCAAGCACTGCGGCGGCGAAAGCCAGGCCCGCCACCTGCAACCGGCCCACCGTTGCCAGCACCAGTACTGCCACGGCAATCAGGGCCTGGGGCAGCAACGTCCACGCACCCCAGGCCGCCCATTGGGCCACTTGGGCCACATGCTCCGGGCCCATGCGGCCCCAGCCGAACAGCAGGCGTGCCAGCGGCCCGGCACCTGTCCACAACCCTACGGCAGCAGCGCAAGCCAGCGTCCAGGACAACAAAAAGGCGGCGCGCAGCTGCACGCTGAAATCACGCCCCTCGGCACGCGCCCGCGTCAGGGCGGGGAAAGCCAGCGTCGCCACCAGCTGGATGGCCAGCAGGTTGGGCAACTCCACCAGCTTCCAGGCGTAGTTGAAGGTCGCCAGCGCGCCCTCGCCTTCATTGGATACCAGGCTGCGCGCCAGCAATACGAGCGCCGCAGGGGCACCCGCCGCCACCGTGGCCCACACCCAGATGCGCCAGGCCGGCACCAGCGGCTGGGGCGGCTGCGCCGCCGGCGTTTCAGTTGCCGCAGCGGGCGCCAGGCGGTGCATCCGCCACGCCAGGAAAGCCAGCCGCAAGCCCAGCGCCAGCAACAAGCCTGCGCCCATCCAGGCAATGGCGCGCGGCGCCAGGTCCGTATGTCCCAGAACCAGCATGGCCATGACGATCACGCCCGTGTGCACGATGTTCATGCCGTACATACCCACGGCATCACGCTCGTGCTGCAGCCGCGTGTACCAAAGCGACCCCAGCAACGCCAATGGAATGGCTGGCGCGGCCCAGTGCACGGCCTGCACCAGCACCGCCGCGTCAGAGGCGCCAGGCACCAGCCAGCGCCCGACCAGCTGCGGCGCCACCCATAGCGCTGCCGTTATGACAGCGCCCGTACCCAGCAACAGCAGGGTCATGTGCCGCTGGCTTTGCGATCGTTGCGCCGGCGGCTGGCGCGCCCACAGCGGCAACAAGGCATAGCTCAAGGCACCCGCGGCCAGGATGGCGCTGGCCAGATCGGGCAGCGTGAGCATCATGACCACCATGTCGGCCAGGCCGGTGGTGCCAAAAGTGGCAGCCTGAACCGATTCGCGCAGCAGGCCCAGCACGCGGCTGGCCAGCAACAGGGCAAGGGAAATCACGCCGGCGCGCAGGTACATGGGCTGGATTATCCCGGCTGCCCGGGACCCGCCCGGCGGGTGCCTTGCCAAAAAACTAAAATAGCAGGCTTTGGCCACACTTTGTGGCCGCCACCGGTTTGCCCCATGTCCCAGAACACCTCGCCTGCCAACACGCCCGATTTGCCCGCCACCGACGACAACCAGCTCATCGCTGAACGCCGCGAAAAACTCAAAGTCATCCGCCAGGCCCAGCAGGACGGCAAGGGCGTGGCATTCCCCAACGACTTCAAGCCGGCCGATCGCGCCGCAGGCCTGCAGGCCACCCACGGCGACAAGACAGCCGAGGCGTTGCTGGAAGAAGGCACGACGGCCAGCGTGGCCGGGCGCATGATGCTCAAGCGTGTGATGGGCAAGGCCAGCTTTGCCACGCTGCAGGACGCCACTGGCCGCTTCCAGATCTACGTGACGCGTGACGATGTGGGCGAAGAGGTTTACGCTGCTTTCAAGCACTGGGACCTGGGCGACATCGTGGCCTGCGAGGGCAAGGTGTTCAAGACCCGCACGGGCGAGCTGTCCCTTCATGCCAGCCGTGTGCGCCTGTTGACCAAGAGCCTGCGGCCCATGCCCGACAAGTTCCACGGCGTGGCCGACCAGGAGGTGAAGTACCGCCAGCGCTACATCGACCTGATGATGGACGAGGCCGCGCGCAGCCGCTTCAAGGCGCGCAGCAAGGCCGTGAGCTCCATCCGCGACTTCATGGTCGCGCATGATTTCCTGGAGGTGGAAACGCCCATGCTCCACCCCATCCCTGGCGGCGCCAACGCCAAGCCGTTCATCACCCACCACAACGCGCTGGAGCAGGAGATGTTCCTGCGTATCGCGCCCGAGCTGTACCTCAAGCGCCTGATCGTGGGCGGCTTCGAGCGCGTGTTCGAGATCAACCGCAACTTCCGCAACGAAGGCATCTCGGTGCGCCACAACCCCGAGTTCACCATGATGGAGTTCTACGCGGCGTACTGGAATTACCGCGACCTGATGGACTTCACCGAGGCACTGATCCGCGACGCGGCCCAAAAGGCCGCGGGCACGCTGCAGCTGAGCTATGGCGGCAAGCCGGTGGACCTGGCCGTTCCGTTTGAACGCCTGACCATCCGCGAGGCCATCCTCAAGCACACCGAAGCAGGCGAGAACGTAGACAACCGCGAATGGCTGACCAACGCGCTGCGCAAGCTGGGCCTGACTGAAGAAAAGAACAAGCTGGCAGGCCGCTCACTGGCCAGCCTGCAGGTGCTGTACTTTGAAGAGACGGTGGAAGAAAAGCTCTGGCAGCCCACTTTCATCATGGAACACCCGACCGAAATCTCGCCGCTGGCGCGCGCCAACGACGAGCGACCCGAGGTGACCGAGCGCTTTGAGCTGTACATCACGGGCCGCGAATTCGGCAATGGCTTCTCGGAGTTGAACGACGCCGAGGACCAGGCCGCGCGCTTTCAGGCGCAGGTCACAGCCAAGGACAGCGGCGACGACGAAGCCATGTTCTACGACCACGACTTCGTGCGCGCGCTGGAATACGGCATGCCCCCCACGGGTGGCTGCGGCATCGGCATTGACCGGCTGATGATGCTGCTGACTGACAGCCCCAGCATTCGGGATGTGATTCTTTTCCCTGCCCTCCGACGGGAAGGCTGATCAGGGAATCAGGTCCAGCGCCTGCAGGTACGCGGGGCTGGCCATCAGCGCGTCCCATGGGAGTGCCCGCGTGGTGGGCAGCAAAGCCAGGCGGCGCTGTTCACTGGCTTCGTTCGCATGCCATCCGCCTTTGAGCTGGGTTTCTGCCAGGCCGTCCAGCAGTTCGTCCACCGGCCGGCCGTCGCCCACCGACTGGTTGCACAGCAGCACCAGGTCACAGCCGGCATTCAGCGCAGCCACGCCGGCCTCGGTGTAGCTGACCTCCCGGCCGTCGATCACGCGGGCCCCCGCCATGCTGAGGTCGTCGCTGAAGATCGCGCCAGCAAAGCCCAGCTGCCGGCGCAGGATGTCGTTGAGCCAGCGGCTGGAAAAGCCTGCCGGGCGCGCATCCACTTTGGGGTAGATGACGTGCGCAGGCATGACGCTGGTGAGCGTGGTGCTGAGCCAGCCATAGGGTGCGGCGTCGTCCGCCAGGATGGCCTTCAGGCTGCGCCGGTCTACCGGGATGTCGGTGTGGGAATCGGCCTTGACGAAGCCATGGCCGGGGAAATGTTTGCCGCAGTTGGCAACGCCGGCCTGCAACAGGCCATGCATCAGGCTCTTGGCGAGCAATGCCGCCACACGTGCATCCTGGTGGAAGGCGCGGTCGCCGATCACACCGGAGCCACCCCAGTCCAGGTCCAGCACCGGCGTGAAGCTGAAGTCCACGCCACAGGCGCGCAACTCGGCACCCAGCACGTAGCCACACGCCGTAGCCGCATTGGTGGCCTGCAAGGCGTCCTTCATCCACAGCTCACCCAGCGCCCGCATGGGCGGCAGGTGCGTGAAGCCGTCGGTGCGAAACCGCTGCACGCGGCCACCCTCATGGTCCACGCAGATCAGCAGGTCGGAGCGCACGTCCTTGATCTGCTGACACAGCGCGCTGACCTGTGCGCGGTCCTTCCAGTTGCGCCCGAAGAGGATGACGCCGCCGGTCAGCGGATGCTTCAGGCGCTTTTTGTCGGCGCGGCTCAGCTCAAGGCCGGCTACATCAAGGATCAGGGGGGCATGGAGCGACATTCAGGGCTCTTTCTTTTCCACCACCACAAAGCTGGCGGCATAGTCGGTTTCGTCGGTCACGCTCACATGGGCGCTCAGGCCCTGGGCGTCAAACCAGGTTTTCAGGCCACCATGCAGCACGATGGCGGGCTTGCCGCTGGGCAGCTTGCTGATTTCACACAGGCGCCAGGTCATGGGCATGCGCATGCCCAGGCCGACAGCCTTGCTGAAAGCTTCTTTGGCGGAGAAGCGCGTGGCCAGGTAGCGGATGCCGCGCTCCGGCCAGCGGGCGCTGCGGCTTTTCCATGTGGCAAGTTCCGCATCGCTCAAAATCTTGCGCGCAAAGCGCTCGCCATGGCGATCCAGCGATGCGCGGATACGCCGCACATCGCAGATGTCTGTGCCGATGCCGTAGATCATTGCCCGCTTGAAACGCGAAAGGCCTCGTCAATGCTGCGCAGGTAGGCCTTGACCGTTGCTTCGTACCCCAGCTCCAGCGCATCGGAGATCAGCGCATGGCCGATCGATACCTCCTGCACACCAGGCACGGTACGCAGGAAATCCGTGAGGTTTTCCTGGTTCAGGTCGTGGCCGGCATTGACGCCCAAGCCTGCGTCCAGGGCCGCCTGCGCAGCGGCGGCAAACTGCGCGAGCACGGCATTCTTGTTGGCCGTGCCATAGGCGCTGGCGTAGCTTTCGGTATACAGCTCCACCCGGTCGGCGCCCACAGCCTTGACGGCCGCCATGGCGGCGGGGTCGGGGTCCATGAACAGGCTGACCCGCACGCCCAGGGCATGGGCTTCATCGATCAGCGGCTTCAGGCGCTGGGCGTCTGCGGGGAACGACCAGCCGTGGTCGCTGGTGAACTGGCCTTCGCTGTCGGGCACAAAGGTGCACTGGTGCGGGCGCAGCTCGCGCACAAAGTCCATGAGGTTGTGAAACGGATTGCCCTCGATGTTGAACTCCACCGAGGGCCACGACTTCAGCAGGTGGTGCAGCACGTGCACGTCTTCAGCGCGGATGTGGCGGGCGTCGGGCCGCGGGTGCACGGTAATGCCGCGCGCCCCCGCCTGCAGGCACAACGTGGCGGCCCGCAGAACGCTGGGAATGCCCAGGTGACGCGTGTTGCGCACCAGCGCGACCTTGTTGAGGTTGACTGACAGGGCGGTGTGTTGTGTCATAGCGATTGCAGGTCCATCATCATCTGCCGCGTGCGCAGCGTGGCAACGCCGCAATGGTAGTGCAGCAGCACACGCAGTTGCGGCTTGAGACCTGCCATTACATCCGCACACACCTGCAGCGTGGCATGAAAAGGAGCCTCATCATCCAGCGCATTTTGCAGACGCCGCCATTGGTATCCCGGCAAGTTCGCCCGGTCGCCGTCCTGCGCGCGCAGCAACCCGCCGTCGGGCAGGAGGCTGTAGCTGGTGGCATCCTCCAGCGGAGCCAACGTGAGTGTCTGCATGTCCAGCACCGGCAACAGGCCGATTTCGCGCAGCAGCAGCAGCTCAAACGCCCGCAGCCCCGCCTGCAAGGCCTCGCCCTGCCCTGAGGCCAGCACCTGCACCGCAGCACGGTAGGCGTCAAACAGCGCGGGATGCGGGTCGTCGCGTGCCAGCAGGCGCAGCACCAGTTCATTGAGGTAGTAGCCCGACAGCAGCGCGTCGCCCGTGGGCATGACGTGGCCGCCGACCCATTCGGCGCCTTTGAGCGTGCGGATTTCAGCGTCACCGCCAAACGCCACGCGCAGTGGCTGCAGCGGCAGCAGCACGGGACGAAAGTTGGAGCTGGGCCGCTTGGCCCCTTTGGCCACCAGCGCCACCCGGTCGTAGTGGCGGGTGAACACCTCCAGGATCAGGCTGGACTCGCTCCAGTCGTAGCGGTGCAGCACATAAGCAGGCTCGTCACTGATGCGCTTGACGGGCACGATGGCGCTTTACTCGTAACCGAATGATTTCACGCGCGCTTCATCATCTGCCCAGCCCGAACGCACCTTGACCCAGAGTTCCAGGAACACTTTGGCGCCCAACAGCTTCTCCAGCTCGGTACGGGCTTCGGTGCCGATGCGTTTGAGGCGCTCGCCCCGCTCGCCAATCACCATGGCCTTGTGGCCATCGCGCTCCACGACGATGGTGGCGGCAATGCGGACCATCCGGCCATGCTTGGGGCTGGGCTCTTCCTCGAACTTGTCGATGATGACGGTGGAGGTGTAGGGCAGCTCGTCGCCGGTAAAACGAAAGAGCTTTTCGCGCACCGTCTCGCTGGCCAGGAATTTCTCGCTGCGGTCGGTCAGTTCGTCCTCGGCGTACCACCAGGCCTGCTCGGGCAGGAATTTCTCGCAAATGGTGAACAGCCGCTCGACATCCTTGGCGTTCTTGGCTGACATCGGCACAAACTCGGCGAATTCGTGGCGCTGCTGCATGTCGCGCAGCCAGGGCGCGATTTCCGCGCGGCGCACGACCTTGTCGAGCTTGTTGGCCACCAGCAAAGCTGGCGTGCCGGGTTTGAGCAGCGACAGCACCTTGGCATCGCCCAGCGTGAAGCTGCCGGCCTCCACCACAAACAGCACCAGGTCCACCTCGCCAATGGCGCCGACAACCGTCTTGTTCAGGGAACGGTTCAGCGCCGTAGAGTGGCGTGTCTGGAAACCCGGCGTATCCACAAAAATGAACTGCGTCGGCCCGATGGTGCGGATACCGGTGATGCGGTGGCGCGTGGTCTGTGCCTTGCGCGAGGTAATGCTGATCTTCTGGCCCACCAGCGCGTTCAGCAGCGTGGATTTGCCCACGTTGGGCTTGCCCACGATGGCGATCAGGCCGCAGCGTTGCCCGCCCGGTGTGGGCTCGCCGGGTGTGGCGGCAGGCGTGGCGTCTTCTGTCATGTCGGTCATTTCGTTTTGGCCTTCAGGGCCATCAGCATGGCTGCAGCCGCGGCCTGCTCACCGGCCCGGCGCGAACCGCCGATGCCACGTTCGGTGGCACCCAGCTCGGGGATTTCACATTCCACATCAAAGGTCTGCTTGTGGGCAGCGCCCAGCGTGCCCGCCACCCGGTAGACGGGCAGCTTCATCTTGCGGCCCTGCAGCCATTCCTGCAGCTCGGTTTTGGGGTCCTTGGCAGCGGCCGGCATCTGGGGGTTGATCTCCACGTTGCGCAGCAACCGGTGGACCAATGATTCGGCGGCAAGGTAACCCGCGTCCAGGTGCACTGCACCGATCACCGCCTCCAGGCAGTCGGCCAGGATGGAGGGGCGTTTGTGCCCCCCCGAGCGGCTTTCGCCCTCGCCCAGGCGGATCACCGTTGGCAAACCGAGTTCCAGGGCCAGTTGGTGCAAGGTCTCCTGTTTGACCAGGTTGGCCCGCACACGCGACAGGTCACCCTCAGGCAGCGCACGCAGGCGGTCATACAGGAGCGCCGCCACGGCCAGGTTCAGGACAGAGTCGCCCAGAAACTCCAGCCGCTCGTTGTGGTCGGCCGAAAAGCTGCGGTGGGTCAGCGCTCGCAGCAGCAACTGCGGGTCGGTGAACGAGTGCTGCAAGCGCCCTTGCAGTGCTGACAGGCCGCCATCCACGCTACTTGGTTTGCCCGTTGTACTTCAGCAAAAGGTAGGCCGGGCCTGCCATGTGGATTTCCTTGGTATAGGCAAAAGAAACCGTGGTCTTGCCGTTGTTCTGTGCGACCTCCAGGTCCTTGCCAGAAATCGACTTGATGTCATCAACCTGTGCAGCCTTGTCGAAAATGGTGCGCACGTCGGCCGGGTTGCTGCCGGCCTTGGCCTTTTCGATCGCCTTGAGCACAGCCTGGTATTCCATGAATGTGGGGAACGCCTGTGCGCCCAGGACACCCAGGCCTGCGAGGATGGCCACCACCAGGATCACGCCAATGAACGACGCACCTTGCTGTTTTGATTTGTGCTGAAACTTCATACGTCAACCTTTACGAGATCTCTGTTGCTAGTCGAACGAGCCAATGCGCTTGAAATTGCCGAAATTCATCCAGATGAAAAAGGCCTTGCCCACGATATTACGATCAGGTACAAACCCCCAGTAACGCGAGTCCAGCGAATTATCGCGGTTGTCACCCATCATGAAATAGTGCCCCTCGGGCACCTTGCAGGCCACGCCCTCGACACTGTAACGGCAATTTCCCCTGAAAGGAAAATCTTCAGCGCCCGCCACAAATGCCGGTCGGTCATCGTCATTGAGCAGGCGAAAGCGGCGCGCGTCGAAGGTTTCTTCGTACTGCTTGAAATACCGCATCACGTCTTCGTCAAAGAACTCCGGCAATGATGCTTTCGGGACGGGTTTGCCGTTGATCGTGAGCTTCTTGTTCAGATACGCCACCTCGTCCCCCGGCACGCCCACCACCCGCTTGATGTAGTCCAGGCTGGGCTTGGGGGGATAGCGAAACACCATCACGTCGCCGCGCTGGGGCTTGTTGCCCTCAGTCAGCTTGGTGTTGATGACCGGCAGGCGCACGCCATACGTGAATTTGTTGACCAGGATCAGGTCGCCGACCAGCAGCGTGGGAATCATCGAGCCCGACGGGATCTTGAACGGCTCAAACAGGAACGAGCGCAGCAGGAACACCACGGCAATCACCGGGAACAGGCCGGCGGTCCAGTCCAGCCACCAGGGCTGCATGATGAGGCGGGTACGCGCTTCGGACAGGTCGCCGTCCACCTGCGTGATGCCGCGCTCGGCCAGGCCGGTGCGGCGCTGGGCGTCGTTCGCCTCCAGCGCGGCGACGGCGCGGCGGCGCTGCGGCAGGAAGTAAAAGCGTTCAGCCAGCCAGTACAGGCCGGTGACGCAGGTGGCCAGGAACAGCAGCAGTGCGAAGTTGCCCTCGACCACACCCATGTACCAGGCGCCGGCGTAGCCGGCAAAGGCGGCAAGGACCGCAGCGGTGATGAACGGCATCATTCCTCCACCTGCAAAATGGCCAGAAAGGCCTCCTGGGGCACTTCGACCGAGCCAATCTGCTTCATGCGTTTCTTGCCTGCTTTCTGCTTCTCAAGGAGCTTGCGTTTGCGGCTGATGTCGCCGCCGTAGCATTTTGCCAGCACGTTCTTGCGCAACGCCTTGATGGTTTCACGGGCAATGATGTTGGCGCCGATGGCCGCCTGGATGGCCACATCAAACATCTGGCGGCTGATGATCTCGCGCATCTTGCCCACCACAGCGCGGCCACGGTACTGGGCCTGGGTGCGGTGCACGATGATGGACAGTGCATCCACCTTTTCGCCGTTGAGCAGGATGTCCACCTTGACCACATCCGACGGGCGGAACTCCTTGAACTCATAGTCCATGGATGCATAGCCGCGGCTGACCGATTTGAGCTTGTCAAAGAAGTCCAGCACGATCTCGCCCAGCGGCATCTCATAAGTCAGCATGACCTGCTTGCCGTGGTAGGCCATGTTCAGTTGCACGCCGCGTTTCTGGTTGGCCAGGGTCATGACCGGGCCCACATATTCCTGCGGCATATAAAGATGCACGGTCACGATGGGCTCGCGGATTTCCTCGATACGGCCCTGGTCCGGGATCTTGGACGGGTTTTCCACCCGCATCACCTCGCCGTCGGCCTTGACCACTTCATAAACCACGCTCGGGGCGGTGGTGATCAGGTCCTGGTCGAACTCGCGTTCCAGCCGCTCCTGCACGATCTCCATGTGCAGCAGGCCCAGGAAGCCGCAGCGAAAGCCAAAGCCCAGCGCCTGCGATACCTCGGGCTCGTAGTGCAGCGACGAATCGTTGAGCTTGAGCTTTTCCAGCGCGTCGCGCAGCGAGTCGTACTGGTTGGCCTCGGTCGGGTACAGGCCCGCAAACACCTGGGGCTGTATTTCCTTGAAGCCCGGCAGGGCCTCGGTCGCGGTGAACGCGGCCCCCCCGGTACCCGGCTTGATCAGGGTGATGGTGTCGCCCACCTTGGCGGCCTGCAGTTCCTTGATGCCGGCAATGATGTAGCCCACCTCACCGGCCTCCAGCGATTCGCGCGATTCGTTGGCCGGGGTGAACACGCCCAGGTTGTCGGCGTTGTACATGGTGCCGGTGGCCATCATCTTGAAGCGCTCACCCTTGGCCAGACGTCCATCCACGACGCGCACCAGCATGACGACGCCTACGTAGGTATCAAACCAGCTGTCCACAATCATCGCGCGCAGCGGGCCCTCGGGGTTGCCCTTGGGTGGCGGGATGCGCGCCACCACCGCCTCCAGAATGTCGTCCACGCCCATACCGGTCTTGGCCGAACACGCGATGGCATCGGTCGCGTCAATGCCGATCACGTCTTCGATCTCAGCCTTGGCGTTTTCGGGGTCCGCGTTGGGCAGGTCCATCTTGTTGAGCACGGGCACGACTTCAACGCCCAGGTCCAGCGCGGTGTAGCAGTTGGCCACCGTCTGCGCTTCCACACCCTGGCTCGCATCGACGACGAGCAATGCGCCTTCACATGCCGACAGCGAACGCGAGACTTCGTAGCTGAAGTCCACATGGCCCGGCGTATCGATCAGATTGAGGTTGTAGACCTTGCCATCGCGCGCCTTGTATTTGAGTGCGGCGGTCTGCGCCTTGATGGTTATCCCACGTTCTTTCTCGATGTCCATCGAGTCGAGCACCTGCTCTTCCATCTCGCGGTCACTCAAGCCGCCACAACGCTGGATCAAGCGATCGGCCAACGTCGATTTGCCATGATCGATGTGGGCAATGATCGAAAAGTTTCTGATGTGATTCATCAACGAGAACGCTTAAGTGATTGAATTAAAACGGCGCGGAAAAGAAAAAAGGGCGCGTCGAGTAGTGACGCGCCCTAAACCAACAATCTATGGCAACTGCGATAGTTGGAACTTCATTGTAGGCAAAAAGCCCTGAACGTACAGTCCGAAAAATCGCAAAACCCGGTCGTTGCAGCGCAGCAACATGAAATTTATACACAGCTTATCAACATAAATGAAAGGCCAGACTCTGGACAACTTGTGGGTGATCTGTGGATCGGCTGTGAACCGTCTGGATTCATCCCGTATCGTGGGTTGAGGTTCACCTGATATGTCTGGAATCACCTCAAGAAGGCCCTGATTCTATCTAATATTGTCGCTAGCAATTCAAAAAGTTAGCGGTTGCAAACATTTTGACCTGGCGGGTAAGCCGTAAAAAAAATTCTGGAGCGTCGCTTTTTTGACTCCTGACACCCCAAAAAGAAACCCCAAACCCGAGTCCGGGTTGGGGCTACTTGACTTGGGGCGTGCGCCTGAGTGTCAGCGCGCCGGACGGATCAGCAGGTAGGTTGCCAACTCGCCACGGCGCAGCAGCACCGGCACGGGCTTGCTGCGGTCCACCTTGGCCACAGCAGCTTCGAACTCCTTCATGTTGCTGACTTCAGTATTCCCAATGGCCACGATCACGTCACCCTCGCGAATGCCCGCTCGCGCAGCACCGTCGGTCGCTGCGTCAACCTTGACGCCACCCTTGATCTTGAGCTCCTTCTTTCGCGCGTCTGTCAGGTCGCTCACGGCCAGGCCGATGGATTGCGCTGCGGCAGAGGCTTTGGGCTTGACCTCTTTCTCGGGCGCCTTGGCGACGGGCTTGTCGGCTTCCAGTTCGCCGATCACCACGCTCAGCTCTTTGGAGCCGCCGCGGCGGAACACGGTCAGCGTGCTCTTGCTGCCTGGCTTGGTATTGCCGACCATGCGCGGCAGGTCGGTGGCCTTGTCAATCGCCTTGCCGTCGAATTTGGTGATGATGTCGCCCGCTTCCACGCCCGCCTTGTCAGCCGGCGAGCCGCTTTCGACGCTGCGCACCAAAGCGCCTTGGGGCTTGCCCAGACCGATCGACTCGGCAACATCCTTGGTCACCTGATCGATCTGCACGCCGATACGCCCGCGCGAGACGCTGCCGGTGGAACGCAGCTGGTCGCTCACGCGAATGGCTTCGTCCATGGGAATGGCAAACGAGATGCCCATGAAACCGCCCGAGCGCGAGTAGATCTGGCTGTTGATGCCAATCACCTCGCCGCGCATGTTGATCAGCGGGCCACCGGAGTTGCCTGGGTTGATGGCCACGTCTGTCTGGATGAACGGCAGGTAGTCGCCGGTGTCGCGCTGCTTGGCGCTGACGATGCCCGCTGTCACGGTGTTTTCCAGGCCGAACGGCGAGCCGATGGCCATGACCCATTCACCCACCTTGAGGCGGCTGACGTCGCCGACCTTCACCGCCGGCAGGCCGGTGGCTTCGATCTTGACCACGGCCACATCGGTGCGCTTGTCCGCGCCGACGATGCGGGCCTTGAACTCGCGCTTGTCAGGCAGCGTGACCAGGACTTCGTCGGCGCCGTCCACGACGTGAGCGTTGGTCATGACGTAACCATCCGACGTCAGGATGAAACCCGAGCCCACGCCGCGCGGACGCTCACGCTCCTCTTCCTGCGGCTGGTTGGGGCGCGGCGCCTGGCGCGGCACGCCCGGCAGCGGCTGGCCGAAGAAGCGGCGGAAGAACTCCTGCATCTCCTCGTCCATCTGGCCGCCACCCGGGACGGCGCCGCCACGTGCTTTTTCGACGGTACGGATGTTCACCACCGACGGCCCTACCTGCTCCACGAGCTCGGTGAAGTCGGGCAAGCCCCGGACCTGGGCAAAAGCGGGCTGAACCGGCACCACGGCCGTCACGGCCACCAGTGCCATGGCGGCGGCCAGCGCGGGAGCGCCCACCAGCTTGTTGAAGTCGATTCGAATCATCATCGGCCTTTCACGAAAACCACGGAATACAAACGTGCTGCAGATGGGGATTTATTTGCGCCGCTCAAGGCTCTGCGCAAATGCCTTGAGCGTTTGCGGAGGCACCTCACCGACCGCCGTCAGCCACCAGTCACCAGCCTTGTCGCTCAGCCGCCGGGCCAGTGTCTGGGTGGCGCCCATCGAGAGCATCACTTCGTGTGCATGGCGCTGCTTGTCATAGGCCTGCACAAACAGCGATACAGAAGCCAGTCCGTCCGAGAAAATCCACTGGACGGTATCGTCACGCCCGCTGCCTGCCGGGGGGCGCTTGTAGCAACCCATGGGCTTGAAGCCGGCAACCGGGTTCTTCAGGACCCAGCCCTGCGCCTCGGCGGTGGTCTTGATGGGATCAGCCTTGTGCACCTTGTAGCCGTCGGTGTTGGACATCATCTGGGAGAGCTTGTCCATCTTGACCGGTGCGTCCAGCTGCAGTTCAGAAAACGCCGCCTGCTCGATCACCTGGCCGTCAGCGTCCAGTGTCTGCAGCTTCACAACCAGGCCGGATTTTTTCTCGCTCCAGATGCGGTAGCCAAATCGCAAGGTGTCGCGCGGGTTCAGCTGCACGATGTCAGCGTCAAAGCCGGCCACACGCTCACTACCCACCAACTGGGCCGCATAAAATTCGGGGATCGTGGTTTCACTGGACTTCAGCAGGCTTGGGAACAGGCCCAGCGATTCGCGTTTTTCCGTGTGCACCACCTTGCTGTCGGGCAGGAACGTGACGACCTGGTCGTTGCGCCGGAAGGTCGAACGCGGCGCACCCGTCAAGGACTCGACGCGCTCCATCTGCTGCACGCCGTCACAGGCGTGCCAGATACGGGCGCTGGACAGGTTGCCGGCGGCGGACGACACCACGAAAGTGCCCACGTAGGTGCGCCGGCGCGATGCCTCGTGCATGCGCAGGAGCCAGTCGCTGATGCTGCGCTCGGCGCCCGGCACGGCTGCAGGCGCCCCCGCTGCGGGCGCTTGCGCCCATGCCGCACCGGCACCTGCGCCTGTTAGGCAGGCCAGCAACACAAAGCGGGCGAGCGTGGCTTTCATCGGCCAGGCGACTCAAACGTGGCGTTGCGCAGGAAGCCCGCGGGCATTTGCAGTGCAGACGCACCGCCTGCCTGCCGGTGGGCGGCCAGCAATTCGTCCAGCCGCGCGTCGCGGATCATCACGGGAGGCGAACGCTCAACCCGCGTTTGCTGTGGCTGCTGCGGTGCCGCCTGCGCCAGCTCGGCACCAGCCGGCCTGGTGCTGCCCGCGCCGCCCAGAACGTTCCAGGCAATCGCGGCCACCGCCGTCAACGACGCCACGCCCGCGAGCAACGGCCAGCCAAACCCGGGCGCATTGGCCGGTGTACGGGCGGCTGCGACGCGGGACGCTGCGTCCTGCATCTCGTCGTGTACCGGCAGGCTGCCCGGCATGGACTCCACTGCCACGTGTTCCTGCTGCATGCGGGCACGAAAACGCGCCACAAAATCAGCGCCATTGGACGGTGACGCCAGTTCGGCCGAGCGCAGCACATCGCCCACCAGGTGGTAGGCATGCCATGACTCGCGGGCGCCAGCGTCGGTGGCGAGCGCGTCCACGGCATGCGCAAAGGCATCGCCATGAAGTTCACCATCCGCCAGGGCGGACACCATCTCATCCATGTTTGACATCTTTTCCATCATCACCTCACCAGCGCTTGCCCGACTGGTTTTCCAGCAGGGGTTTCACCTTGGCCGAAATCGCCTCTCGCGCCCGGAAAATCCGGGAACGCACGGTGCCGATCGGGCAATTCATCACTTCCGCAATCTCTTCGTAACTGAGGCCCTCGATCTCGCGCAACGTGACCGCCTGGCGCAACTCTTCGGGCAACGCCTCCATGGCCGCATTGACAGTTGCGGCTATTTCCTTGGCGGCAAGCACCGTTTCAGGGGTTTCAGACGTGGTTAGTTCGTTCTCGACGCTGGAAGTTTCATCGTCGTCGTCACGCCCGCGTAAAGCGCTTTCCGACACCAGCGGGTCCCGCTTGAGGTCGCCCAGCGCCTTTTTGGCGGTATTCACGGCAATCCGGTACAGCCAGGTGTAAAACTGCGCCTCCCCGCGAAACTGGGCCAGCGCACGGTACGCGCGGATGAAGGTCTCTTGGGCAATGTCTTCCACGAGGTCCACATCACGCACCATACGGCCGATCAGCCGCTCTATGCGGCGCTGGTACTTCAGCACCAGCAGTTCAAAGGCTTTCTGGTCGCCAGCCACCGTACGCTCGACCAGCATCAGGTCAGTATCGGCGGGTGTGGGGGCGTCAGGCGGGGGCGTGGGCGTCATGGGGTCGCCGCGCGTGAAGACGGCGGCGCATCAACTATGGCGCGCGAATATACAGCACGGCGAAGGTCATCCCAGCGCGCAGGGGCACTGGCACGGTCCAGCCACAACCAGCCGCCTGCGCTGTCGACCCCGTTCCAGCGAAGCAACAAGCAGACTTGCAGATCCAGCGCAACCACGGGCTTGCCGCCGTCCGCCCGTCCCCGCAGGCGCAGTTGCCAGTCATCGCCATCCCATTGCAGATCCCCTGCTTCGGTGCGCCACCAGGCAACCGCAGCCAGCGCCGCGGCCGCGGCACACAGGCTTGCTGCCGCCGCCACAAGGCGGGCATCAGGCCACGTCAAGGCCCAGGCGATGATCGCTGCCAGCCCCAGCAGCCAAAGCACCAGGCCGAGGGCCCCCTGAATAGACGAACGCCCCACCGGGTATGTCACCGCTGGGGCGTTGTGCATGGGAACGTGTCCTGGCTGCTGGTCAGGGTGCGCGCTTGAACACCAGGGTGCCGTTGGTGCCGCCAAAGCCGAAGTTGTTCTTCACGGCCACATCGATCTTCAGGTCCCGCGCCTCATTGGCGCAGTAGTCCAGGTCGCACTCAGGATCCTGGTTGAAGATGTTGATGGTCGGCGGGCTCTTCTGGTGGTGAACAGCCAGTACGGTGAACACCGATTCAATGCCGCCAGCGCCGCCCAGCAGGTGGCCGGTCATGGACTTGGTGGAGTTGACCACGACCTTTTTGGCTTGGTCGCCCAACGCCGCCTTGATGGCATTGGTTTCATTCAGGTCACCCAGCGGCGTGGACGTGCCATGCGCATTGAGGTAGTTCACCTCATCGGCATTGACGCCGGCATCTTTCAGCGCCATGACCATGGAACGGCGCGGGCCGTCCACATCAGGAGCCGTCATGTGATAAGCATCGGCGCTGAAGCCAAAGCCCGCCAGTTCGGCATAGATTTTGGCGCCGCGCGCCTTGGCGTGTTCGTACTCTTCAAGCACCAGCACACCACCGCCTTCGCCCAGCACAAAACCGTCGCGGTCCTTGTCCCACGGACGGGATGCCGTTTTGGGGTCGTCGTTGCGCGTGGACAGCGCGCGCGCAGCGGCAAAACCACCAATGCCCAGCGGGGATACGGTGGATTCCGCGCCGCCGGCAATCATGACGTCGGCGTCGCCATAGGCGATCATGCGCGCAGACAGGCCAATCGCATGCAGGCCCGTGGTACAGGCAGTGACCACGGCAATGTTGGGGCCCTTGAAACCGTACTTGATGGAGACATGCCCCGAGATCATGTTGATGATCGACGCCGGCACGAAAAACGGCGAGATGCGCCGCGGTCCGCGATTGGTCAGCTCCGCATGCGTTTGCTCAATCATGGGCAGGCCACCTATGCCGGCACCGATGTTGCAACCAATGCGGGTGGCCAGTTCGTCGTCCAGGGCGTCGCCCGTGGGTAACCCACTGTCGGCCACGGCCTGGATGGCCGCCGCCATGCCCAGGTGAATGAAACGATCCATGTGCCGGGCTTCTTTTTCAGGGATGTAGTCCCCGATATTCAGCCCCTTGACCTCGCCCGCGAACTTGCAGGCAAACGCGCTCGCATCGAACTGCGTGATGAAGTCAATGCCGGGTGTACCGGCAAGCAGGTTGGCCCAGGATTGCGCCACCGTGTTGCCCACGGGGCTGACACAACCCAGACCGGTCACAACGACGCGGCGAGACATGCGCTAGAACCTCTTGATGAACCTGTGTATCAGGCTTTCTGGTGCGTATTGGCGTAGTCGATCGCGTTTTGCACCGTGGTGATCTTCTCGGCGTCTTCGTCCGGGATCTCGATGCCGAACTCGTCTTCCAGGGCCATCACCAGTTCGACCGTGTCCAGCGAATCGGCGCCGAGGTCGGCCACGAAGGCTTTTTCATTGGTGACCTGGGACTCTTCCACGCCAAGCTGCTCGGCAATGATTTTTTTGACACGTGATTCGATATCGCTCATGGTTCCCTCGGAGGGTTGTGAATGAATCCGCAATTTTAGCTGTGCCGGGCAACAGTTCCCGCACAACCGCCGGACGGATAAACCGGCTGGGTCTGATCAGCACGCATGGCAGTTATGCCATGAACATGCCTCCGTTGACGTGGATTTCCTGCCCCGTTACATAACCGGCCTGCGGCGACGCCAGATATGCCACCGCATGCGCGATGTCCGCAGGCTTGCCCAGGTGCCCCAGGGGGATCTGCCCAAGCAGCGCCTTTTGCTGCTCTTCAGGCAGGCTGGCGGTCATGTCGGTCTCGATAAAGCCCGGCGCAATGCAATTGACGGTGATGTTGCGGCTGCCCAGTTCACGGGCCAGCGCCCGCGTCATGCCGGCCACACCCGCCTTGGCCGCCGCGTAATTGGCTTGGCCCGCGTTGCCCGATGCGCCCACAACGCTGGTGATATTGATGATGCGGCCATAGCGTTGCTTCATCATGGTGCGCATCACGGCGCGGCTCATGCGGAAGACGGCCTTGAGGTTGGTGTCCAGCACGGCGTCCCAGTCCTCGTCCTTGAGCCGCATGGCCAGCATGTCGCGCGTGATGCCGGCGTTGTTGACCAGCACCTGCAGACCGCCATGCTCTTTCACCACCGCATCCACCAGCGCCTCGGCGCCCGCCGCATCGTTGACATCCAGCGTGGCGCCCCGGCAGCCGGGGAATGCAGCCAGAGCCGCTGAAATCTGCTGCGCACCCGCGTCCGTCGTGGCAGTGCCGATGACCTTCAGGCCACGCGCGGCAAGCTCCTGGGCGATGGCCGCACCGATACCGCGCGATGCGCCGGTTACCAGCGCCACCTGCCCCTGCATCTTGATATCAGTCATTCAGAAAACCTTTTGCTTCAGCCAGCGTTGCGGGGTCGTACACCGCCATGCCGGTCAGGCCTGCGTCAATGCGTTTGACCATGCCGGCCAGCACTTTGCCGGGGCCGCATTCGACCACGCTGGAAATGCCGCGTGCCTGGATGGCCTGAATGCACTCCACCCAGCGCACCGGGCCGAACGCCTGGCGGTACAGCGCATCGCGGATGCGGTCGGCGTCGACTTCCAGCGCCACGTCGATGTTGTTGATGACGGGAATACGCGGCTCGCCGAGCTCCATGGACTCCAGCCGCTCGCGCAACCGCTCGGCTGCGGGCTTCATGAGGCTGGAGTGAAAAGGCGCGGACACCGGCAGCGGCAGCGCCCGCTTGGCACCCGCAGCCTTCAGGGCTTCACAGGCCTTCTCGACACCGGCCTTGCTGCCGGCGATCACGGTCTGCAGCGGGTCATTGAAGTTGACGGCCTCGGCGACTTCGCCCGTGGTGTGCATCGTCGCCTCGCAAACTGCCCGAACCTTGCCCGCTTCCATTCCCAGAATGGCGGCCATGGCACCGGTGCCCACTGGCACCGCGTCTTGCATGGCTTGCGCGCGAAAGCGCACCAGCGGTGCAGCCTGGGCCAGCGTCAGCACGCCAGCGGCCACCAGCGCCGAATATTCACCCAACGAGTGGCCGGCCACGATAGCCGGCAACTCACCGCCTTCAGCCAGCCATACACGGTACGCCGCTACGCCCGCAATCAACATCACGGGCTGGGTGTTGGTGGTCAGCGCCAACGCTTCCTTGGGCCCTTCGTGGATCAGCCGGGCGATGTCTTCGCCCAACGCTTCGCTGGCTTCCACCAAGGCCTGCTTCACCACAGGGTGATCGCCCCAACCGTCCAGCATGCCCACGGATTGCGAGCCCTGTCCGGGAAACACAAAAGCAAATGGCTTCATATCAGTAGTTAAGAAGGACTGCGCCCCAAGTGAAGCCGCCACCGACGCCTTCAAGCATCAGGGTGTCACCTTTTTGGACCTGGCCGCTGCGAACCGAGGCG
The DNA here is from genome assembly GCA_943372585.1 of Ramlibacter sp. 2FC. Lineage (GTDB taxonomy): Bacteria > Pseudomonadota > Gammaproteobacteria > Burkholderiales > Burkholderiaceae_C > RAM1. The sequence continues at coordinate 20,389 of CALRZF020000012.1, forward strand.
TCCAGCGCCAGTGGAATGGATGCCGCCGACGTGTTGCCGTGCTGGTCCACCGTCACCACCAATTTGGACAGGGGCAATTTCAGTTTCTTTGCTGTGCTTTGCATGATCCGGATGTTGGCCTGGTGCGGGATCAGCCAGTCGATATCCGTGTCTTTCAGCCCGGCCTTGGCCAAGGTGGCGCGGGCGGCATCTTCCAGCACGCCGACTGCCAGCTTGAATACTGCCTGACCGTCCATCTTGAGCAGCGGGTCACCCAGAACCTGGCCACCGGACACCGTTCCCGGTACGCACAGGATGCCCACGTGCTTGCCGTCAGCGTGCAGGTCGGTCGCCAGGATGCCCGGCGTGTCTGACGCTTCCAGCACCACCGCGCCCGCACCATCGCCAAACAGGACGCAGGTGGTGCGGTCATTGAAGTCCAGGATGCGGGAAAACACTTCGGAGCCGATCACCAGCGCCTTGCTGGCCGTCCCGGTTTTGATCAGGGAGTCAGCCACCGTCAGGGCATAGACAAAGCCGCTGCACACAGCCTGCACGTCAAACGCGGGGCAGCCAGCTATACCGAGCTTGTGCTGCAGGATCGTCGCGGTGGACGGGAACACCATGTCGGGCGTGGATGTAGCCACGATGATGAGGTCAATGTCTGCTGCCTGCAGGCCGGCAGCCTGCAGGGCGTTGCGCGCAGCTTCCAGCCCTAGATCGCTGCTGGACATTTCAGGCGCAGCAAAATGGCGCGCCCGGATACCCGTGCGCTCGACGATCCATTCATCGCTGGTCTCAACGCCCCGGGCCGCCAGTTCAGCGGCCAGATCGGCATTGGTCAACCGGCGCGGCGGCAGAAAGCTGCCGGTGCCGGTGATACGGGAATAACGATTCATCAGGTCAGGGTAGCCGCTTCCAGGGCCTGCACCGGCGCTTCTGCGCTCTTTAATAGTGGCGCGGCATGTGCGATGCGGGCCTGGACGCGGTCCAGTAATTGGTGTCGGGCTGCATCATACGCCCGGTTCAAGGCCTGCTCGAAAGCCAACTCGTCGGCCGAGCCATGACTTTTAAATACCAGGCCGCGCAGACCTAACAGAGCTGCGCCGTTATAACGGCGATGATCTACGCGATTTTTAAAGGAAGATAAAACCGGATAGGCAACGATAGCCGCAATTTTGGCGAAGACGTTTTTGGAAAACTCTGCCTTGAGGAAGCCGCCAATCATGGAGGCTAACCCTTCGCTGGCTTTTAGCGCCACATTTCCGACGAAACCGTCGCACACCACGATGTCGGTCGTGCCTTTGAAAATATCATTGCCTTCGACGTTGCCGTAAAAATTCAGATCACCCGAATTAGACGCTGATCGCAGCAGTTCACCTGCTTTTTTTATGATTTCGCCGCCTTTAATGACTTCTTCGCCGATATTAAGCAGTCCGACCGACGGGGTTTCATTGCCATTGAGCGCCGAAACCAGCGCGGACCCCATTACAGCAAACTGCAGCAGGTGCTCAGCTGTGCAATCCACGTTGGCGCCCAGATCCAGTACCGTGGTGGCTCCACCTTTGGCATTTGGAAGCTGGGTGGCAATGGCGGGGCGATCAATGCCCTCGACGGTTTTCAGCAGATAGCGCGCAATGGCCATCAGCGCCCCTGTGTTGCCTGCAGAAATGGCCGCCTGCGCAGCGCCGTCCTTGACCTGCTGGATCGCCAGGCGCATGGACGAGTCCTTCTTGCGGCGCAGCGCCACTTCAACCGGATCATCCATGGTGACGACCTCACTGGCCGCCACCACGCTGGCGCGCTCGTGCGTCATACCGGCAAGGACCGCAGGCTGCCCCACGAGCAGCAAGCGCGCATCGGGGTGGGATTGAAGGAACTGGCGGCACGCAGCAAGCGTGACGCGGGGGCCGTGGTCTCCCCCCATGCAGTCGACTGCCAGAGTAATCATGGGGCCCAACTGTAGAGCAGGACGCGGAGAGCGGCCATCAAGACAAAGGCCCGTAGCTGCAAAAAAGCAGCGCCGGGCCTATGGCTGAAAAGATGGGGATCAGGCTTCGGACTTGGTCTTCAGCACTTTGCGGCCACGGTAAAAGCCATTGGGGCTGATGTGGTGACGCAGGTGGGTTTCACCGGTGGTGGGCTCCACGGCAATGCCCGGGACATTCAGGGCATTGTGCGAGCGGTGCATGCCACGCTTGGACGGGGACTTTTTGTTCTGCTGGACGGCCATGAGGGGCTCCTGGAGAAATGGCTGCTACGGTCAATCCGCAGCGAGCGGGTTAAGTTGGAAGGAATACGGGTCGCGCAAAACTGTTGGACCGAAATGCGCGAAGCCCTCGATTATAGCCCAACTTGTTGATTTAATTGCCTTTATCCGTCTTGAGCTTGTGCAGGACGGCAAACGGATTCGGCTTGGCTGCCGCCTGCTCATCAAACGCCGCGTCAGTAGCCACCAACTTCACATCAACCGGGCAGACGTCATGCCGCGGAACTGGGGGCATTTCCATCAGCAGTTCATCCTCCACAAGTTCGGCGAGGTCAAAGTCCTGGCTGATCGCCAGAAGGTCTTCTTCGGCTTCGTCGTCTTGTGCCAGAGCGGTCTCCTCGTCCGCTACAAAACGGAATGAACGGTCCACCGTCAGCGTCACATCCACCGGCGCCAGGCAGCGCTGGCACGTCAGGGGCAGCACGGCGTTTGCCTTCAGGTGCAGCCAGATTTGAGGTTCGCCGCCGGCCACGGCCACTGATTCGCCGCGGGCTTCCCATTGCACGGGCAACTCGGCGCCCTGCCCCTGGGTTTCGTCCAGCAAACGGGTGCGCTGGCGCAGGGCCTCGCGCCCACGCAGGATGCCGCTTTCGCGGGCGAAAGCTGTCACGTCCAGACGATCTGCCACAAACTCTTTTGCCATGCGGCCAGTGTAAGAGAATCGGCAGATGTCCAGCCTCCCGAACCGAACACTGATTCTTGGCTCCACCTCGCGCTACCGCCGCGAACTGATGTCCCGCCTGCATTTGCCTTTTGAGGTGGCGTCCCCCGAGGTCGATGAAACCCCGTACCCCGGTGAAACGCCCCGTGAAATCGCCCTGCGCCTGGCATTGAACAAAGCCCGGGCAGTGGCGGCACGGTTTCCGCGGGCCGTGGTGATCGGCTCAGACCAGGTAGCGGATCTGGCGGGACAAGCCCTGGGCAAGCCAGGTGATCACACAAGGGCGACTGCGCAGTTGCGAAGCATGCGCGGCCAGACGGTGGTGTTCCAGACCGCCGTCGCAGTCGTCTGCCAGGAAACAGGCTTTGAAGAGGTGGACATTGCCCCTGTTGAAGTCCGGTTTCGCGACTTGACCGACGCGGAAATAGAGACTTACCTTCAGGCGGAGCAACCCTATGACTGCGCGGGCAGCGCCAAGAGCGAAGGCCTGGGCATTGCGTTGCTTGCGTCCATCCAAAACGACGATCCGACGGCCCTGGTCGGCCTGCCGCTCATCCGCACCTGCCGCATGATCAGCGCAGCGGGCATCAGGGTTCTGTCATGAGCGCAAGCAAAGGCCGGCTGTACCTGGTGCCTGCGCCCCTGGACTTTGGCTGCGACAGCCAGGCCTCCTTGAGCGACACGCTGCCCATGGCCACCCTTCAGGTGGCTGCACGCCTGGGTCATTGGGTCTGCGAAAACGCCAAGTCCACCCGCGCCTACCTCAAGCGCGTGGATGAGTTCGTCCCGCTGGCCCAGCCGCTGCAGGCGTTGAGCCTGCAGGAACTGCCGCGCGACGTCCACAAAAAAGGCGACCTGGCAGCACCGTTTGATGCGCGACCCATGCTGATCCCCGCCATGGAAGGGCGCGACATGGGGCTGGTGAGTGAAGCTGGCATGCCGGCTGTGGCCGATCCGGGCTCGTCGGTGGTGCGCGCGGCCCATGATCTGGGCATTGACGTGGTGCCATTGGTCGGGCCTGTTTCGTTGCTGCTGGCACTGGCAGCCAGCGGCCTGAACGGCCAGAATTTTGCATTTGTGGGCTACCTGCCGCAGGACGCTGCCGAGCGCAGCCGCCGCATTCGCGAGCTGGAGTCCCTGGCGCTCAAGTCAGGCCAGACCCAGCTGTTCATTGAAACGCCTTACCGCAATACGGCCATGTGGCAGGCCTTGCTGCAGACCCTGCAGCACAACACCCGGTTGGCCGTCAGCAGCGGCCTGACGCTGGCCACGGCTGCCAGCCGCAGCGACACGGCTAAGGCGTGGAAGCAAAAGCCACAGCCGGTCGCCAACGACACGCCTGCGGTGTACCTGATCGGCCGGTAAGCAGCTTCAGCGGATCGCGGGCAGCGCCTTGAGCGCGCGCACGGCGCCCTCGCCCACGGCGGCGCCAAACTTCTTGGCCAGGCGTTCAGCCACGTTGTCACGGCGGGTGTAATCCACCAGGTCTTCGGCCTTGACCACTTCGCGCGCCACAAAGTCCAGGTTCCCCAGTTGGTCGGCCAGGCCCAGCTCGATGGATTGCTGGCCCGTCCAGAAGAGGCCGCTGAACAGTTCCGGGGCTTCTTTCAGACGCTTGCCGCGCCCGGCCTTAACCGTGTCGATGAACTGCTTGTGGATCTGGTCGAGCATGGCCTGCGCATGGGCGCGGTGCTTCTCGGTCTGGGGGCTGAACGGGTCCAGGAAGCCCTTGTTTTCGCCCGCGGTCATCAGGCGGCGTTCCACGCCTACCTTGTCCATCAGGCCGGTAAAGCCAAATCCGTCCATCAGCACGCCGATGCTGCCCACGATACTGGCCTTATCCACAAAAATCTGGTCCGACGCTGCGGCGATGTAATAGGCGGCAGATGCGCATGACTCTTCAACCACCGCATACACAGGCTTCTTGTAAAGCGTTTTCAGGCGGCGGATTTCGTCATTGATGATGCCCGCCTGCACCGGGCTGCCCCCCGGTGAGTTGATGAGCAGTACCACCGCCTTGGCACCCTGGTCCTCAAACGCGGCACGCATGGCCGCCACGATGAATTCGGCACTGGCTTCTGAGTCCGCGGCGATTTCACCCTTGATCTCCACCACTGCGGTATGGGGCAGGCTCTTGTCGGTGGACGGGCCGCCACGGAACATCAGCATCCAGATCAGCACCACAAAAAACGCCAGCCAGGCCAGCCGCACAAAGCTGCGCCAGCGCCGGGCCGCGCGCTGCTCCTGCAGCGCTGCAAAGGCCAGGCGCTCCAGCGCCGAGCGCTCCCAGCCCGGGGCTTCGCCGGGCGCTGCAGAGGCTTTGCCAGTTGCTGCGGCGGCGGGCGCAGGCGGCACCCCATCTTCGGGCAAAGGGCCGCCGGGGGGATTGGTGTCGTTCATGTCAGAAGGGTACGGGTTTCAGGTTGAAGGCAGTATGCCAGTGGACAACGCCGTCATGTTCGGTCAGGTCAATCTTCACCAGGCCGCCGCGGCAGGGACCACCGCCGCAGGCGCCGGTATCGGGGCGATAAGCCGCACCATGGGTGGCGCACAGCAGCCACTGGCCCGTGTCGTCAAAAAAACGGTTCGGCTGGTAGTCCAGCTCCATCGCCACATGCGAGCAACGGTTCAGGTAGGCATGTACCAGCCCCTGGTAACGGATTGCAAACGCACGGCAGGTCTGGCCGCCAAACTCCACATCAAACGGCACGGCATCGCCGCCATCGCGCAGGTCGGCTGAGGGGCAGAGCGCAATCATCGCGTCCATGGGCAGGCCGTCACGCGTGGGCCAGCAGCCACTGGCGCAACTCGGGCACGGTGTGCGCGATGAAGCGCGGGTTGAGCGCATGAAATGCAGCGGGTTCGTGCGCTCCGTAGCTCACGCCCACGCTGGCACAACCCGCGTTGACCGCCATCTGCAGGTCGTGCGTGGTGTCGCCGATCATCAACGTGCGTTCGGGTTCCACGCCAAATTCGCGCATCAGCTCATGCAGCATGCGCGGATGC
>CALRZF020000013.1:0-26038 GCA_943372585.1 Ramlibacter sp. 2FC
TGCTCACGCCCATCGTCAAGGCGTTCCTGACCGACAACGGCCATATCTCTACCAATGCCTGCATGCAGGTGTTTGGCGGCCATGGCTTCATCAAGGAATGGGGCATGGAGCAGTTTGTGCGCGACAACCGCATCAACATGATCTATGAAGGCACCAACACCATCCAGAGCCTGGACCTGCTGGGCCGCAAGGTGCTGGGCAACAACGGCGCCACGCTGGCCAAGTTTGGCAAGCTGGTGGGCAAGCTGGTGGCTGAAGAAGGCGTGAACGAAAAGATGGCCGAGTTCATCAACCCGCTGGCCTACCTGGGCGACCAGATGACCAAGTTCACCACCGAAATCGGCTTCAAGGGTTTCCAGAATGCCGACGAAGTGGGGGCAGCCGCCGTGGACTACCTGCGCGTGGCAGGCCACCTGGTGTTTGGCTACTTCTGGGCGCGCATGGCCCAGGTGGCATTGCGCGAGATTGCAGCCGGCAACACGGATCCGTTTTATCAGGCCAAACTGCAGACGGCGCGCTTTTATTTCGCCCGCCTGTTCCCCGAGACCGCGACGCTCATGCGCACGGCCCGCGCGGGCAGCAAGGTGCTGATGGATACCGACGCCGCACTGGCCTGATCCATGCCCAACCTCTGAAGGAGACCGTTATGTACACACGTTACTTTGCCGGCCTGGTATTCCTGTCTTCGATCGGCGCTGCCTGGGCGCAGACCACGCCCGTGGGCCTGTGGCGCAGCATCGACGAAAAGACGGGCGATGCCACGGCGGAGATTCGCATCAACGAAGCGGGTGGCGTGCTGAACGGGCGCATTGAGAAGCGGCTGAGCAAGACCGCCAAGCCCGAAGACAAGTGCACCGAGTGCAGTGACGAGCGCAAGGGCCAACCCATCCTCGGCCTGGAAATCATCCGCGGCGCCAAAAAAGCCGAAGGCAAGGACGTGTGGGAGGGCGGCAAGATCCTCGACCCCGAAAGCGGGCGCAACTACACGCTGCGCATGACGCCCATTGAAGGCGGCAAGAAACTCGAAGTACGCGGCTCATTCGGCCCCTTCGGACGCACCCAAACCTGGGTCCGCGCGCAATAAACATCAGGAAAGATCCATGTCCCGTTTCCAAGTGAAAAAAGTCGCCGTGCTCGGCGCAGGCGTGATGGGCGCGCAGATTGCTGCGCACCTGGTCAACGTCAAGGTGCCGGTGGTGCTGTTTGACCTGCCCGCCAAAGAGGGCCCCAAGAACGGCATCGTCACCAAAGCCATTGAAGGTCTGAAGAAGCTCAAGCCGTCGCCACTGGGCGTGGTGGACGACGCATCGCTCATCCAGCAGGCCAATTACGAAGAGCACATGGAGCAGTTGAAAGACTGCGACCTGATCATCGAGGCCATTGCCGAGCGCATGGACTGGAAGCTGGACCTGTACAAGAAGATCGCGCCCTTCATCGCGCCGCACGCCATCGTGGCGTCCAACACGTCGGGCCTGTCGATCACCAGGCTGAGCGAGGCACTGCCCGAGGAAATCAAGCCGCGCTTTTGCGGCATCCACTTCTTCAACCCGCCGCGCTACATGTACCTGGTGGAGCTGATCAACACGCCCACCACCAACCCGCACATCCTGGATGACCTGGAAACCTTTGTGACCAGCGGCCTGGGCAAGGGTGTGGTGCGTGCCAAAGACACGCCCAACTTCATCGCCAACCGCGTGGGCATTGCCGGCATGCTGGCCACGATGAAAGAGGTGGAAAACTTCGGCCTGACCTATGACGTGGTGGACGACCTGACGGGCAAGAAGCTGGGCCGCGCGTCCAGCGGCACCTTCCGCACCGCCGACGTGGTGGGCCTGGACACCATGGCCCACGTGGTCAAGACCCTGCAGGACAACCTGAACGAAAAGACGGACCCGTTCTACGCCAGCTTTGGCACGCCCCCGGTGCTGAAGACCTTGCTGGAGATGGGTAACCTGGGCCAGAAGACCAAGGCCGGCTTTTACAAGAAGGTCGGGCGCGACGTGCTGCGCTTTGACCTGGAGAAAAAAGACTATGTGCCCGGCGGCGAAAAGGCCGACGAGGTGTATGGCCGCATGCTCAAGAAAAAGCCCGCCGAGCGGCTGAAGCTGCTGCGCAATGCCGAAGGCGCGCAGGGTCAGTTCCTTTGGGCCATCCTGCGCAACAGCTTCCACTACGCAGCGGTCCATCTGGCCAGCATTGCCGAGACGGCGCGCGACGTGGACTTTGCCATGCGCTGGGGCTTCGGCATGAAACAGGGCCCGTTTGAGCTGTGGCAGGAGGCTGGCTGGCTTGAGGTCGCCAAGATGATCCAGGAGGACATTGACGCGGGCAAGGCGTTGAGCAAGGCACCGCTGCCCGACTGGGTGTTCAAAGGGCCCGTGGCCGACGCAGGTGGCGTGCACACGCCGCAAGGTTCGTGGAACCCGACCACGGGCAAGTTTGACGCGCGCCGCGTGCTGCCCGTGTACGACCGCCAGCTGTTCCCCGAGACCGTGCTGGGCAGTGGCGCGCAGGGCTTCGAGACCGCAGGCAAGACGCTGCACGAAGACGCAGGCATCCGCCTGTGGACGCTGGACGATCAAGTGTTGATCGCCAGCATTAAAACCAAAATGCACGCCATCAGCCCCGAAGTGGCCGAGGGCTTGCAGCTGGCCGTGGACATGGCCGAGAAGGACTACCAGGGCGTGGTGATCTGGTCGGGCGACGACCCGTTCAGCGCCGGTGCCGACCTGCAGGCCATGCTGCCCGCCTTCATGGCCGTGGGCGTGAGCGCCATTGACGAAGCTGAAGCCCACCTGCAGCAGACCATGCTGCGCCTGCGCTATGCCAGCGTGCCCGTCATCTCCGCCATCCGCGGCATGGCGCTGGGCGGTGGCTGCGAGATTGCCGTGCACAGCGCGCGCCGTGTGGTAGCCATGGAAAGCTACATCGGCCTGGTGGAAGTGGGCGTGGGCCTGGTGCCGGGCGCCGGCGGCCTGGCCTACATCGCGCGTCGCGCGGCAGAGAACTCGGCCACATCGACCGACAAGGACTTGCTGAAGTTCGTGACCGAGGGCTTCACCGCCGCGGCCATGGCCAAGGTGGGCACCAGCGCGCTGGAATCGCGCAAGCTCGGCTACCTGCTGGACAGCGACCTGATCGTGCCCAACAAGGACGAGCTGCTGTACGTTGCGTTGAACGAGGCCCGCGCCATGTTCAACGGCGGCTACCGCGCCCCGCACAAGCGCTCCTTCCCCGTGGCCGGCCGCAACGGCAAGGCGACGATCCAGGGCCAGCTGGTCAACATGCGCGACGGCGGCTTCATCAGCGCCCACGACTTCCACATCGCCAGCCTGATCGCCGGCGTGGTGACCGGCGGCGACGTGGACACCAACACGATGGTCACCGAGGAGTACCTGATGACCCTGGAGCGCAAGGCCTTCTGCTCGCTGCTGACCCACCCCAAAACGCAGGAACGCATCATGGGCATGCTGTCGACGGGCAAGCCTGTCAGGAATTGAAGGACAAGAACATGAGCAAGCAAATTCAAGACGCCTACATCGTTGCCGCCACGCGCACGCCCATCGGGCGCGCGCACAAGGGCTACTTCCGCAACACGCGGCCGGACGACCTGCTGGCCACCGCGCTGCGCGCCGCACTGGCGCAGGTGCCCGGGCTGGACCCGGCCAGCATTGAAGACGTGATCTGCGGCTGTGCCATCCCCGAGGGTGCACAGGGCCTGAACGTGGCGCGCATTGGCGCGGTGCTGGCCGGCCTGCCCAAGAGCGTGGGCGGCATCACCGTCAACCGGTTTTGCGCGTCGGGCCTGTCGGCCGTGCAGATGGCGGCGGACCGCATCCGCGTGGGTGAGGCCGACGTGATGATTGCCGCCGGCACCGAAAGCATGAGCATGGTGCCGATGATGGGCAACTCGCCCAGCCTGTCGCCCACGATCTTCTCCAACCCCGACGACATCGAAAGCTACGGCATTGCCTACGGTATGGGCCTGACGGCCGAGAAGGTCGCCCAACAGTGGAAGGTCAGCCGAGAGGCCCAGGACGAATTTGCCTACCAGTCGCACATGAAGGCCATTGCCGCCATGAAGGCCGGCGAATTTGCGGGCGAGATCACGCCGGTGGATGTGGCCGAGCGTTCGGTGGATCTTGAATCGGCCGAGGTGAGCATTGCCACGCGCACCGTGAACATCGACGAAGGTGCGCGGCCCGATACCACACCCGAAGGCCTGGCCAAGCTGCGCACCGTGTTCGCCGCGCGCGGCAGCGTCACGGCGGGCAACAGCTCGCAGACGTCTGACGGCGCGGGCGCACTGATCGTGGTGAGTGAGGCGGCACTGAAGCGCTACAACCTCAAGCCGCTGGCGCGCTTTGTGGGCTACGCCAGCCGCGGTGTGCCGCCGCACATCATGGGCATTGGTCCCATCGAGGCCATCCCGGCTGCGCTGCGCAATGCGGGCCTGAAGCAAAGCGACATCGACTGGATCGAACTGAACGAGGCGTTTGCCGCGCAATCGCTGGCAGTGATCAACACGCTGGGGCTGGACCCGTCCAAGGTCAACCCCATGGGCGGCGCCATTGCGTTGGGCCACCCCTTGGGTGCAACGGGCGCTATCCGCTCGGCGACAGTCGTGCATGCCTTGCAGCGCAAGAATCTCAAGTACGGCATGGTCACCATGTGCGTAGGCATGGGTCAAGGCGCAGCGGGAATATTTGAACGCGTCTGACCCCGCATCCGGGAACCTCAAGCCGGCGCAGACCGGCATTGACAACGAAGGAGATGCAATTGAAGACTTTGACGATTGCCGCCACCGGCGGCGCGCAGATTGCACTGCGGGTGTACGAGCCCGACAGCCCCGACAGGGGCAGTGTGGTCATCGGCGGCGCCATGGGGGTGCGGCAGGACTTTTATGCGCCGTTCGCGCAGTGGCTGGCAGCCCAGGGCTGGCGTGTGACCACGTTTGACTACCGTGGCTCGGGCGACTCATTGCCTGACACGCCCCACGGCACCCTGCGCGGCTACAAGGCCGACCTGTTCGACTGGACGCGCGATTACGAGGCCGCCATCGACCACGCCCACACCGCGTTGCCGGGCAAGCCGCTGTACCTGCTGGGCCACAGCCTGGGCGCGCAGCTGCCCGGCTTGATCACCAACCAGCACAAGGTCAGTGGCCTGCTGAGTGTGGCCGCGGGCAGCGGCTACTGGCGCGAGAACGCGCCGCAGCTCAAGCGCATCGTGCCGTACTTCTGGTTCTTCCTGGTGCCGCTGGCCACGCGGCTGTGCGGCTACTTCCCCGGCAAGAAGCTCAAGAAGGTGGGCGACCTGCCGGCCGGTGTGATCCTGCAGTGGCGCAAGTGGTGCCTGAACCCGCGCTACAGCGTGGGTGCGGAGGGTGAAGCCGTGCGCCAGGGTTATGCGAATGCACGCTTTCCGGTACTGGCGCTGTCGATGACCGACGACGAACTGATGACGCTGCGCGGCACCCACAGCCTCATGAGCCTGTACGAAAACGCGCCGACCGAAGTGCAGCGCATTGCGCCGGCTGACCTGTCGGTACGCCGCATCGGCCACTTCGGCCCGTTCCGCCGCGAGCATGAAGGCCTGCTGTGGCCGCGCATCCAGCAGGCGCTGGCCGGCGGTCTTCTGCGCGGGGCCGTTGCATGAGTGTGGCTTTCGATGACGCGATAGCGCTGCAGGCACAGCCCGACGGCAGCTACACAGGCCACACCAGCCCGGCCTACGCCAACATGGTGGGCCCGTTTGGCGGCGTCACCGCCGCGCAGGCGCTGAATGCGGTGCTGCAACACCCGCAGCGCCTGGGCGAGCCGGTGTCGCTCACGGTCAACTTCTGCGCCGCGCTGGCCGACGGCCCGTTCGCGGTCACAGCGCGGCCCGCGCGCACCAACCGCTCGACCCAGCATTGGGTGATCGAGATAACGCAGGGCGGCGCCACGGTGCTGACCGCTACCGCCTTTACCGCCACCCGCCGCGACACCTGGAGCGCGGGTGAGCATGCGCGGCCCGCTGTGCCGGCACCTGGTGATGTGCCAGCGCCCACGGCGCGCGGCCGTGTGGAGTGGATCAACCGCTACGAGATGCGGTTCATTGAAGGCGGCTTTCCCGCTGAGTGGAACGGTACCGACCACGGCATCAGCCGCACCCAGCTGTGGCTGCGCGACAACCCGCCGCGCGCGCTGGACTTTGCCTCGCTGGCTGCCCTGGCCGACGTGTTCTTCCCGCGCATCTGGCGCCGCCGCGCCACGCTGGTGCCGATCGGCACTGTGTCGATGACGGTGTACTTTCATGCAGATGCCGCGCTGCTGGCGGCCACCGGCAGCGGCTACCTGCTGGGCCAGGCGCAGGCACAGGCGTTTCGCAACGGCTACTTCGACCAGACGGCGCAGCTGTGGAACGAGGCGGGCGATCTGCTGGCCACGACCCACCAGGTTGTTTATTACAAGGAATGACCATGAAGAAGGTTGCCCTGGTCATCGGCGCGGGTGACGCCACAGGCGGCGCGATCGCCTGCCGCTTTGCACGTGAAGGTTATGTGGCCTGCGTCACCCGCCGCACGATGGACAAGCTGCAGCCCCTGCTCGCGCAGATTCGTGCTGATGGCGGTGAATCGCACGGCTTTGCATCCGATGCACGCAAGGAAGAAGAAGTCGTCGCGCTCATCGAGCAGATCGAATCCACCATCGGCCCCATCGAGGTCATGGTGTTCAACATCGGCGCCAACGTGCCCAGCAGCATCCTGGAGCAGTCGGCGCAGAAGTATTTCAAGATCTGGGAGATGGCCTGCTTCAGCGGTTTCCTGAACGGGCGTGAAGTGGCCAGGCGCATGGTCACGCGTGCGGGCGCGGACCGCAAGCAGACCATCGTGTTCACCGGCGCCACGGCGTCGCTGCGCGGCGCCTCGGGCTTTGCCGCGTTTGCCGGCGCCAAGCATGCGCTGCGCGCGCTGGCCCAGAGCATGGCGCGCGAGCTGGGGCCGCGTGGCATCCATGTGGCGCACGTGGTGGTGGACGGCGCGATCGACACCGCCTTCATCCGCGACAACTTCCCCGACCGCTATGCGTTGAAAGAACAGGACGGCATCGTGAACCCCGAGCACATTGCAGACGCCTACTGGATGCTGCACCAGCAGCCGCGCGATGCGTGGACGCATGAGCTTGATCTTCGCCCCTATATGGAGAAGTTTTGATGGCCAAATCGTTTGAATTCTGGTTCGACATCGGCAGCCCGGCGGCCTACCTGGCGTGGACGCAGCTACCCGCGCTATGTGCAGAAACAGGCGCACAGGTGGACTATCGCCCCATGCTGCTGGGCGGCGTGTTCCACGCCACCGGCAACCACTCGCCCACGGCCGTGCCGGCCAAGGGCAGCTACATGCTGAACGACCTGGCCCGCTTTGCGCGGCGCTACGGTGTGCCGTTCAACAACAACCCGCATTTTCCCGTCAACACGCTCATGATCATGCGCGGCGCGGTGGGCCTGCAGCTGCGCGAGCCCGCGCGGTTTGATGCGTATGTGCGCGCCATGTATGAAGCCATGTGGGTCCACGCGCAGAACCTGAACGAGCCAGCTACCGTTGGTGCCGTGCTGCACGCCGCGGGCTTTGACCCGGCGGCTATGCTGGCGCTCACGCAGGACGCCGAGGTGAAAGACCGTCTGAAGGCCGTGACGCAGGAGGCCGTGGACCGCGGCGCATTCGGCGCCCCGATTTTCTTTGTGGGCGACCAGATGTTCTGGGGCCAGGACCGACTCGATTTTGTGAAAGAAGCTTTGAAATGACGCAAGACATCCTCTCCCACACCGAAGCCGGTGTCACGACCATCACGCTCAACCGCGTGGACAAGAAAAACTCCATCACCGCCGCCATGTACGGCGCCATGGCCGACGCGCTGCAGGCCGCAGCCGCTGACGCCGCCGTGCGCGTGGTGGTGTTCCAGGGGCATGAGACCATTTTCAGCGCGGGCAACGACATCGGCGACTTCCTGAACAAGCCGCCCGCGGGTAAAGACTCGCCGGTGTTCCGTTTCCTTCACGGCATTGCCGCCTTCCCCAAGCCGCTGATCGCCGCCGTGTGCGGCCCGGCGGTGGGCGTGGGCACCACGATGCTGTTCCATTGCGACCTGGTGTACGCGGGCGACAACGCCGCGTTCAGCATGCCCTTCGTCAACCTGGGCCTGTGCCCCGAGGCAGCGTCCAGCCTGCTGGTGCCGCAGATGCTCGGCTACCACCGCGCGGCCGAGGCACTGCTGATGGGTGAGCCCTTCATGGCCGAGGCCGCGCTGGAGGTCGGCCTGGTCAACCGCGTGCTGCCCCCAACCGAAGCCAACAACTACGCCCAGGCCCAGGCCCGCAAGCTGGCGGCCAAGCCCATCAGCTCGCTGGTGGAGACCAAGCGCCTCATGAAAAAGGGCCAGGCCACACTGGTGGCGCAGCAAATGGCCGAAGAGGGCGCGAGCTTCGGCCGCATGCTGGGCGAGCCGGCCGCCAAGGAAGCCTTCACCGCCTTCATGGAGCGGCGCAAGCCAGACTTCAGCAAGGTCTGATCCTCCCGGCCTCCGTCATTCCCGCGAAGGCGGGAATCGAGTGCATCCGCTCCCGGGGTCGAAAGCCCTGGATCCCCGCCTCCGCGGGGATGACGCATATGAGGAGAATGTGGATTTTGAGTAGTTTCCTGTGCCTTTGACTCATGGGCGCAGTGCCGTTGCCTCCCTACCATTGGCCCCACTCGAACACCGATGTTCGGGCTGAGCCAAACAACAGGAGACAACGAACATGAAGCTGAAATACTGGGCATCCGCCATCGCAGTCCTGAGCGCCAGCATCGGCGCAGCACAGGCACAGACCCTGTCCAATGACGTCCTGCGCATCGGCGTGTTGACCGACATCTCGGGTGTGTACGCCGACATCTCGGGCAAGGGCGCGGTCGAGGCCGTGAAGATGGCGGTGGAAGACTTTGGCGGAAAGATGTTCGGCAAGAACATCGAAGTGGTTTCCGCAGACCACCAGAACAAGGCCGACGTGGGCGCCGCCAAGGCGCGCGAATGGTACGACGGCGGCGTGGACATGATCAACGACCTGGCCAACTCGGGCGTGGCCCTGGCCGTGGCCGGTGTGGCCAAGGAGAAAAAGCGCCATGCCATCGTCAACAACGCGTCCAACGTGGGCGTGACCAACGCCCAGTGCTCGCCATACACGGTGCACTATGCGTATGACGCCTATTCGCTGGCCCACGGCACCGGCAAGACGATTGCCGAAGGCGGCGGCGACACCTGGTTCTTCCTGACGGTGGACTTTGCCTTCGGCATCGGCCTGGAGCAGCAGGTGGGCGACGTGGTGCGCGCCAACAAGGGCCGCGTGGTGGGCGCCGCGCGCCACCCGCTGGGCACGACGGATTTCTCGTCTTACGTGCTGCAGGCGCAGGCGTCCAAGGCCAAGATCATCGGCCTGGCGTCCACCGGCAACGACACCATCAACGCCATCAAGGCCGCCAACGAATTCGGCGTGACCAAGAACCAGAAGCTGGCCGCGCTGCTGCTGTGGATCCAGGACGTGCATTCGCTGGGCCTGCCCACGGCGCAGGGCCTGCAGCTGACCAACGCCTGGTACTGGGACATGAACGACGAATCGCGTGCGTTTGCCAAACGCTACATGCAGCGCGTGGGGCAGATGCCCAACATGGCGCATGCGGGCGACTATTCGTCCACCATGCACTACCTGAAGGCCGTGCAGGCCGCGCGCAGCGACGACCCGGACGCCGTGTCGGCCAAGATGCGCGAGCTGCCCATCAACGACATGTTTGCCAAGAACGGCAAGATCCGCGTGGACGGCCGCATGATGCACGACATGTACCTGTGGGAAGTCAAGAGCCCGTCAGAGTCCAAGTACGCCTGGGATTACCTCAAGCTCATCAAGACCATCCCCGCCGAGCAGGCCTTCATGCCGCTGGCGCAAAGCACCTGCTACCTGGTCAAGCGCTGATTCGCTGATTTCCCGGAAGGCCGGGGCTGTGCCCCCGGCCTGTGATGTACCAGGATTCCAATGACTGCCATTCTTGAAACGCAGGGGCTGTCGCGCACCTTCAACGGGTTTCACGCTGTCTCCGGCGTGAGCCTGTCGGTGCAGCAAGGCCACATTCATGCGCTGATCGGCCCCAACGGCGCGGGCAAGACCACCTGCTTCAACCTGCTCACGCGTTTTATTGATGCGACCGCGGGCACTATCCGCTATGACGGGCAGGACATCACCCGCACGCCCGCCGACGCCGTGGCGCGCATGGGGCTGGTGCGGTCGTTCCAGATATCGGCCGTGTTCGGCCAGCTCAGCGTGTTCGAGAACGTGCGCCTGGCCGTGCAGCGCAGCCGCGGCCATTCCATGGACTGGTGGCGCAGCGAACGCGCCTTGCAGGTACACGACGCGCGCACCCATGAACTGCTGAGCGAAGCCGGCCTGTCGGAATGGGCAGGCTACAGGGCGGGCGAGCTGCCGTACGGCCGCAAGCGCGCGCTGGAACTGGCCACCACGCTGGCGCTTGAGCCGCGCGTGATCCTGCTGGACGAGCCCATGGCCGGCATGGGCGCTGAAGACATTGCCGGCGCGGCGCAGATGATCCGCCGCGCGGCCAAAGGGCGCACGGTGCTGATGGTGGAACACAACCTGTCGGTCGTGGCCGACCTGTGCGACCGCATCACCGTGCTGGCGCGTGGCGAGGTGCTGGCCGAAGGCGACTACGCCACCGTGTCGCGCGACCCGCGCGTGGTGGAGGCCTATCTGGGCCACGGCCACGCGGGCCAGCGCAAGCACAACACCGCAGGGGTTGCGCCATGACCACGCCGCTGCTCGAAATCAAGGACCTTTGTGCCTGGTACGGCCCCAGCCAGGCGCTGCATGGCGCCAGCCTGCAACTGCACACGGGTGAACTCGTCACGCTGCTGGGGCGCAACGGCGCGGGCAAGTCCACGTTGCTCAAGACCGTCATGGGCATGGTGAACCCCTGCCAGGGCTCCATCCTGTTCCAGGGGCAAGAGCTGCTGGGTCGCGCCCCGCACCACATCGGCCGCATGGGGTTGGCGTTCTGCCCGGACGACCGCGGCATCTATGCGTCGCTGTCGGTGCGCGAAAACCTGCGCCTGCCGCCGGTGGTCGCCGAAGGTGGCATGACAGAGGAGGAGCTGTACGAACTGTTCCCCAACCTGGCCGAACGCGCGCGCTCGGCCGGCACGCACCTGTCGGGCGGTGAACAGCAGATGCTGGCGATTGCGCGCATCCTGCGCACCGGCGCGCGCGTGCTGCTGCTGGACGAACCCACCGAGGGCCTGGCGCCGGTGATCGTGGACCGCATCGGAGAGCTGATCCAAAAGCTCAAGACCCGGGGCTACACCATCCTGCTGGTCGAACAGAACGTGCACTTTGCCGCCGAGCTGGCCGACAGGCACTACCTGATGGAGTCGGGCCGGGTGACCGACATGTTTGACGCGGCCACGTTGCTGCGCGACTTTGACGCCGTCACGGCGCGCATCGGGGTCTAGACATGAAACACCCCCGACGTGCTTCGCACTCAAGAGGCCCTTGGCTTGGCCCGGTAGTCCGACGGCCGAAAACCGGTCAGGCGTTTGAACGTGTTGGAAAACGCGAACGGGTTGGCGTAGCCCACGCTGTGGGCAATGGCCTCTATCTTGGCTGGCGTGGTGGCCAGCAGGTGGGCGGCGTGCGCGATGCGCAGGGCAGCCAGCTGCTTGCCGGGGCTTCGGCCCAGGCT
This sequence comes from Ramlibacter sp. 2FC, assembly GCA_943372585.1. Taxonomy (GTDB): domain Bacteria; phylum Pseudomonadota; class Gammaproteobacteria; order Burkholderiales; family Burkholderiaceae_C; genus RAM1. The sequence continues at coordinate 11,765 of CALRZF020000013.1, forward strand.
CTTCTGGCACAGGCGGCGCAGGTGTTCCTCGCTGGTGTTGGCCAGCGTGGCCAGGTCGCCCAGCGTCCAGTCGCGGGCCAGGTCTGCCTTCACGGCGTTCCACACCTGCACCAGCCGCGGCTCGCGCTCCAGCGGCTCCAGAATGCGGGCCACGTAGCGCTCGATCACGTCCACCCACACCACGCAGGTGCCGGGGTCGGCTGCGCCCTGCATTTCGCCAGCCAGGCCCAGGATGGCGTGCTCCAGCACCTGGCCGTCAAACGGGCTCATGGTGGGCGCCATGGCGCCGTCCACCGAATGCACCGACTGCGGCATGAAGCGCACCCAGGCCAGGCGCCAGCGCTTGCCCGGCACGCAATGGAACGCGTGCAGCACGTGGGCGGGGGCAAAGCTCACGCTGCCGGGCTTGTGCGGGTACCAGCGGCCGTCCAGCAGGGTTTGGCCTTCACCCGTCAGGCACACCTGCATGAAGGCGCCGCTCAGGTGCGTGCGCACCACGGTATAGGGCGCGGCCGCGTCTACCACCGCCACGTGGGCGATGTGGCGCGCGGCCAGTGCATCGCATTGTTCAGCGCGCACCACGACCTGCACGGTGGCGTCGCCCAGCACATGGGTTTCTCTGGAGATATCAGGATGTTTTGCCATCGACTGCGGATGATAGGCACAAGGAGCCGCAATGACTGAGTTGTTCGGCCTGCCGCTGCCTGTGCTGGCGGGCCAGCTCATGCTGGGCCTGGTCAATGGCTGCTTTTATGCCGTGTTGAGTCTGGGGCTGGCCGTGATCTTCGGCCTGCTGCGTATCGTGAACTTTGCGCATGGCGCGTTCTTCATGGTCGGTGGCTTCGGCGCCTGGGTGCTGCAGCGCTACCTGGGCCTGGGCTACTGGGTGGCACTGCTGCTGGTGCCGCTGGTGGTGGGGGCGGCCGGCGGCTTGTTTGAACGCACGCTGCTGCGCCGCCTGTACGGGCTGGACCCGATCTACGGGCTGCTCCTGACCTTCGGCCTGGTGCTGGTGCTGGAAGGCGGCTTTCGCGTGATGTTCGGCACTTCGGGCCAGCCGTACCCGGTGCCCGAGAGCCTGCGCGGCGTGTTCAACCTGGGCTTCATGGTGCTGCCGATCTACCGCGCCTGGGTGATCGCGGCGGCGCTGACGGCCTGCGTGCTGACCTGGTGGCTGATCGAGCGCACGCCACTGGGCGCACGGCTGCGCGCCGCCACCGAGCGGCCGGTGCTGACGCAATCATTTGGTGTGGACGTGCCGCGCCTGCTGACGCTGACCTATGCGGGCGGCATTGCGCTGGCGGCCTTCACCGGTGTGCTGGCCGCACCCATCCTGCATGTGAACTCGGGCATGGGCTCCAACCTGGTGATCATCGTGTTTGCCATTGTGGTGATCGGCGGCATGGGCTCTGTGTTTGGCTCCATCGTCACGGCCCTGGGCATTGGCGTGATCGAAGGGCTGACCAAGGTGTTCTATTCGGAGGCATCCACCACGGTGATCTTTGTGGTGATGGCGCTGGTGCTGCTGTTCCGCCCGCGCGGCCTGTTCGGCAAGGAGGGCGCTGTATGACCGATGCCCTGAACCGCCTGCGCATGCCCGCGGCCGTGGTGCTGCTGCTGGCCCTGGCCATGGTGCCCTGGGTGCCGCAGGTGGTGTACCCCATCTTCGTCATGAAGCTCCTGTGCATGGCGCTGTTTGCCTGTGCCTACAGCCTGCTGCTGGGCTTTGGCGGCATGATGTCTTTCGGCCATGCAGCGTTCTTTGGCAGCGCAGCCTACATGACGGGCGTGGCTGCCAAGCTGTGGGGCCTGCCGCCCGAACTGGCCCTGTTGCTGGGCACGGCGGCCGCTGCGCTGCTGGGTGCGATCTTTGGTGCGCTGGCCATCCACCGCCAGGGCATCTACCTGGCCATGGTCACGCTGGCGCTGGCGCAGATGGTGTATTTCATCTTCCTGCAGCTGCCGTTCACCGGCGCGGAAGACGGCATGCAGCAGATCCCGCGCGGCACGTTGTTCGGCCTGATCGACCTGCGCAACGACTTCGCCATGTATTACCTGGTGCTGCTGGTGACGCTGGGTGCGTTGTGGCTGATCCACCGCGTGGTGCACTCGCCGTTCGGCCACATCGTGGTGGCCATCCGCGAGCACGAGCCGCGCGCGCGTTCACTGGGCTACCCGGTGGAACGCTACAAGCTCATGCTGTTTGTGCTGTCGGCCGCGCTGTCGGGGCTGGCGGGTTCGCTCAAGGCGCTGGTGTTCCAGCTGGCCGCGCTGTCCGACGTGCACTGGCACCTGTCGGGCGACGTGGTGCTGATGGCGTTGCTGGGGGGCATGCACACCGTGTTCGGCCCCGCCATCGGTGCGGCAGTGGTGGTGGGCCTGCAGTACTACCTGGATGCATTTGGTGGCTGGGTGACGCTGGTCACCGGGCTGATTTTCATTGTGTGTGTGCTGTCGTTTCGCAGTGGCATTGCCGGCGCTGTGGCGGCGCTGCGCCCGCGCCCGCGCGACGGCTCGTAACCCCGGTTTCAGAGGAGATTTTTATGCCGCGTTTTGAACGCCAGGCCTTGATGGCCAAATTCCAGAGCATGGTCCAGCGGCGCGAGCCCATCATCGGCGGTGGCGCCGGCACGGGCATCTCGGCCAAGTGCGAAGAGGCCGCGGGCATCGACCTGATCGTGATCTACAACTCGGGCCGCTACCGCATGGCCGGGCGTGCATCGTCAGCGGGTTTGCTGGCCTACGGCAACGCCAACGACATCGTGCTGGAGATGGCGGGCGAAGTGCTGCCGGTGGCCAAACAGACGCCGGTGATTGCCGGCGTGAACGGCACCGACCCGTTCATCGTGATGCCGGTGTTTCTGAAGAAGCTCAAGGAGCTGGGCTTCTCGGGTGTGCAGAACTTTCCCACGGTGGGCATCATTGACGGCACCTTCCGCCAGAGCCTGGAAGAAACCGGCATCAACTTTTCCACCGAAGTCGAGATGATCGGCCAGGCCCATGCCATCGACCTGCTGACCACGCCGTATGTGTTCTCGGCCGACGAAGCCGTGGCCATGACGGAAGCCGGCGCGGACTTCATCGTGCCGCACATGGGCGTGACGACCGGCGGCACCATCGGCGCCACCACGGCCAAGTCGCTGGCCGATTCGGTCAAGCTGATTGACGAGTGGGGCGAGGCGGCGCGGCGTGTGCGCAAGGACGTGATCGTCATTGCCCACGGCGGCCCGATCTCCTCACCCGAGGACGTGGCGTACGTGCTCAAGCACAGCACGCACTGCAACGGCTTTTATGGCGCCAGCAGCATGGAAAGATTGCCGACTGAAATTGCGATCAAATCGCATGTGGAACGCTACAAGAAACTGACGTTCTGAACACAACCAAGGAGACAAGACATGGCCAGGGTCTATGTGAGTGCGGTGATGAATGCGACGCTGGAGCAGGCCTGGGGCCTGCTGCGCGACTTCGGCGCCTTGGGCAATTACCACCCGTTCTTTGAAAAGTCCTACATCGAGGACGGCAAGCCGTCCGACCAGGTGGGTTGCGTGCGCCACTTCACGGTGCGCGACGGCGGCGGCTATTTGCGTGAGGAATTGCTGGCCCTGTCAGACGACGAGCACCGCTGCCGCTACCGCATCCTGCACATCGACGCTGACTGGAAAAATTATGTGGCCGAAATGCACCTGTTGCCCGTGACCGAGGGCAACCGCTGCTTTGGTGAATGGTGGGCCACCTTTGACGTGCCCGCCGACCAGGAGGCCGCCGCGCTGGAGCGTGTGGCCGCGACCTTCCGCACCTTCTTTGAGTGCGTGGACGCACGCGCCGCCGGCAAGCTGTGAACGCACCCACCGCCTGGGTCGTCGGCACCTTTGACACCAAAGCGGCCGAGCTGGATTACCTGGCGGGCCTGCTGCGCGCGGCAGGCGTGCATGTTGTCACCGTGGACATCGGCACGCGCAGTGGACCTGGGGTGGCTGATATCGGCGCGCGCGATGTGGCGCGTCACCACCCGGCGGGGGAGGCCGCCGTGTTTGACGCCACCGACCGCGGCGTAGCCGTGATCGCCATGAGCGAAGCATTGGGCCACCTGGTGCGCAAGCGCCTGGCCGCGGGCCAGATCGACGGCATGCTGGGTGTGGGTGGATCGGGTGGCAGCTCCATGGTGGCACCCGCCATGCGCCTCTTGCCCATCGGCGTGCCGAAGCTGCTGGTGTCCACCATGGCGGCGGGCGATGTGTCGGCCTACGTGGGCGTGACCGACATGACGCTGATGTACCCGGTGACCGACATTGCCGGGCTCAACCGGCTGTCACGCACCATCCTGGCCAACGCGGCCCATGCCATGGCGGGCATGCTGCTGCACCGGGCCCCGCAGGCCGATGCGCAAGACAAGCCCGCCATCGGCCTGACCATGTTCGGCGTGACCACGCCGTGTGTGCAGGCGGTGCGCGCGCTGCTGCAGGACGATTACGACGCCCAGGTCTTCCACGCCAACGGCGCAGGCGGTCGCACGCTGGAAGCCCTGGCGGCGGCGGGCATGCTGCAAGCCGTGGTGGACATCACCACCACCGAGGTTGGCCAGCACCTGGCCGGCGGTGTGTGCGACGCCGGACCCGACAGGCTGGACGCCGCCGCCAAATACGGCCTGCCCTGGGTGGGCTCGGTCGGCGCGCTGGACATGATCAACTGGGGCGCGCCGTCCACCATTCCCGAGCGGCACCGGGGCAGGCTCTTTCACGTACACAACGCCAACGTGACGCTGATGCGCAGCAACGCAGAGGAACTGCAGGCAGCAGGCTTGCGGCTGGCAGAGCAGCTCAATCGCGCGGCCGGGCCGGTGCGGCTGCTGCTGCCGCTGGGGGGCCTGTCGATGCTGGACGCACCGGGCCAGCCGTTTCATGACCCGGCAGCCAATGCGGTGCTGTTTGACACATTGCGTTCGCACTTTGTGGTATCGGCTGCCCGTCAATTGGTGGAACTGCCCTTTCACATCAACGATGCCGGATTTGCGCAGGCGGTAGCTGGGGCTGTTCGCTCGCTGCCGTAGTTGTGAAGCGGTGCAGGTCCGCTGCCTGCTTGGTGTAGCCTTGCGATATGAACGATTCCATGGCCCAAGCGCGCCAGCATTTCCTGGACGGCGTAGTCCATTTCGAGGCATCACGCCTCACCGACGCCGAACGCAGCTTTGAAGCCGCGCTGGCCCTGGCGCCCGGCCGACCCTCGGTGTTGGCCAACCTGGGCGCCGCACGGGTACGTCTGGGTAAATATGAAGAGGCCCTGGCGGTGCTGCAGCAGGCCACTGCCGCCGAGCCCGCCAATGCCGACGCCTGGGGGCACCTGGGCACGGCTTGCGCCGAAACGGGCCGCATGGAAGACGCGCTCAAGGCGTTTGACCGGGCCCTGCAGATCAAGCCCGACCTGACCGAAGGCTGGAGCCGCCTGGGCGGGGTGATGCGCGAGCTGGGCCAGCTGGACGAAGCCGCGGGCTGTTTCGAGCGGGCCATTGCTTTGGGGGCGGACGACGACCTGCACCGCTACTACCTGGCCTCTGTGCGTGGCGGCACCGCACCCAGCGCGCCGCCGCGCGCGTATGTGGAAACACTGTTCGACACCTATGCCGATGACTTTCAGGGCCACCTGACCGGCGCCTTGCGCTACCAGGCGCACGAGGTGCTGGTGCGCCACCTGCCGCCGCGCGCGGCCGGCGGCAGGTGGCGGTCGGTGCTGGATCTGGGCTGCGGCACGGGCCTGTGCGGCCCGATGGTCCGCGGGCGTGGCGCCGAACGCATCACCGGCGTGGACCTTTCGTCGCGCATGCTCGCGCAGGCCGGCGCGTGCGGCGCCTATGACGACCTGGTCCATGCCGACATCACCACCTGGCTGGCCGGCGCTTTGCGGCAGGACGACCTGGTCCTGGCGGCTGACGTGTTCATCTACGTCGGCGCGCTGGAGCCGGTGTTTGCCGGCGTGGCGCGCGTGCTGGCGCCGGGCGGTGTGTTCGCCTTCAGTGTGGAGGTGCTGCCCGACCATGAAGACATGCGCCTGATGCCCAGCCTGCGCTACGCCCATTCAGAAGCCTATGTGCGCCGGCTGGCCCAGGCCCACGGCCTGCAGGTGCGCCACACCGTGCGTGCGCCCATCCGCGAAGACCAGCGCCGGCCCATTGACGGGTTGTATGTGTACCTCGCAGGTAGTTGATGTCCGGCGGGCTGGCTCCGTATGATCCGCTGCTGACGCACGAAAGAACCGTTATGACTTACATGCTCCTTATCCTTGAGCCCACCGGCCAGCGCCAGGAACGCACCGAAGCACAGGGCCGCGACGCCTACGACCAGATGCTGAAGTTCGGCGACAGCCTGAAGGCGCGCGGCCTGCTGCAGGGCACGCAGTCGCTGGCATCGCACCGCAAGGCCGTGCGCGTGAGCCACGCGGGCGGCAAGGCCCAGGTGCTGGACGGCCCGTTTGCCGAGGCCAAGGAAATGATCGGCGGCTATTTCATCTTGACCTGCGATACGTTCGAAGAAGCCGTGGCCATCGCCCGCGAATGCCCCGCGGCCCAATGGGCCACGGTGGAAGTGCGGGCCTTTGCCCCCTGTTACGACGACAGCCTGGCCCCTGTGGCGAAGGCCGCCTGAACGGTCGCCCGAAAATTTCGGGCCGTGTTTGTCGAGAACAGGGTTCGCAGTTCGTCGTGCAGTCAAGGGCGCCATTCCGGCGCCCGCCTGACCAGGAGCCCGGCATGCGATTCATGATCATCGTCAAGTCCAACCCCGAATTCGAGGCTGAAACCACGCCCCAAAGTCCCGACGAAAAACTCATGGCGGCCATGGCCGATTACCACGAGCAGCTGTCCAAGGCTGGCGTATTGCTGGACGCCAGCGGCCTGCAGCCCAGCCGCAAAGGGTGGCGCATCCATTACGACGGGCAAAAGCGCACCGTGGTGGACGGCCCGTTTACCGAGAGCAAGGAGCTGATCGCCGGCTTCACCACCATCCAGGTGCGCAGCCGCGAGGAGGCGCTGGAATGGTCGCGCCGCTTTCCCAACCCCGTGGGTGAAAACGCTCCCGCCGTGATCGAGGTGCGCCAGCTGTATGAGCTGGACGACTTCGAGCCCAACGAGCAGGTTGCGCGCTTTCGCGAAATGAACACACCGAGCCAGAAGTAAGGAGCCCCCCATGACCAAGACCATCCTGCTCAGCGTGATCGGCCTGCTGGTACTGGCCATCGCCGTCATTTCGCTGATTGCCGTGCAGCGCCCCGACACCTTCCGCGTCTCGCGCACCGCCACCATTGCAGCGCCCCCTGACAAGCTGTTCCCGCTGATCAACGACGTGCGCGAGTTCAACAGCTGGAGCCCCTATGTGCTGCGCGACCCCCAGGCCGCAGGCCGCTACAGCGGTCCGTCCGCCGGCCCCGGCGCGCGCTACGAATTCGACGGCAAGAAGTCCGGCAGCGGCAGCTTTGAGATCACCGGGGCCACGCCGCCGACGCAGGTGCGCATGCGCCTGGACATGACGGCGCCGTTCGCGGTCAGCAACGTGGTGACCTTCACCCTGGTGCCGCAAGGCAACGCGACCCAGGCCACCTGGGCCATGGAAGGCCCGGCGCCGTTCCTGTCGAAGTTCATGGGCGTCATCTTCGACATGGACAAGATGGTCGGCACCGACTTTGAAGCCGGCCTGGCCAACCTGAAAGCACGTGCTGAAAAGCCCGCCTGAATTTCCCCCAACCATTCACCATTTCAAGGAGTACCCCCATGTCACGCCAGATGTTCGTCAACCTGCCCATCAAGAACATGGAACGCAGCCAGGCGTTTTTCAAAAGCCTGGGCTTTTCATTCAACCCGCAATTCACCAACGAGCAGGGCGCCTGCATGGTGGTGAGCGAGGACCACAACTACGTCATGCTGCTGGTCGAGCCGTTCTTCCAGGGCTTTACCAACAAGCCCATTGCCGACGCCACCAAGGGCACCGAAGTGCTGATCTGCCTGTCATGCGCCAGCCGCGACGAGGTGGACGACCTCGTGAAGAAGGCCCTGGCTGCCGGCGGCACGGCGCCCATGCCCGCGCAGGACCATGGCTTCATGTACGGCCACGGCTTCACCGACCTGGACGGCCACATGTGGGAGGTGATGTACATGGACCCCGGCGCAGTACCGCCCCAGGCCTGAGAAGGAAACACACGCAGTGCACTCAGCCACCCACGAGGCCATCTCTGCCGTATGGCGCATCGAATCCGCCAGGATCGTCGCCACCGTCGCGCGCATGGTGCGCGACATCGGCCTGGCCGAAGAGCTGGCACAGGACGCATTGGTGGCGGCGCTGGAGCACTGGCCGCGCGACGGCGTGCCCGACAAGCTGGCGGCCTGGCTGGTTACCACGGCCAAACGCAAAGCGCTGGACCGCTTGAGGCATCTGAAAATGCAGGGCGAAAAGCTCGAAGAACTGGGCCATGATCTTGAGGCGCAAGAGGCCCTGGTCGTGCCCGATTTTGTAGACGCGCTTGACGCCGCGCGCCAGGACGACATTGGCGACGACCTGCTGCGCCTGATCTTCACCGCCTGCCACCCCGTGCTGTCCACCGACGCGCGGGTGGCGCTGACGCTGCGCCTGCTGGGCGGCCTGACCACGCACGAAATCGCCCGCGCTTACCTGGTGCCCGAGCCCACGATTGCACAGCGCATCGTGCGTGCCAAACGCACGCTGAGCGAGGCCAGGGTGCCGTTTGAGCTGCCGCGTGCCGACGCGCTGGCCGACAGGCTGGCGTCCGTGCTCGAGGTGGTGTACCTGGTATTCAACGAGGGCTACACCGCCACGGCGGGTGAAGACTGGATGCGCCCCGCCCTGACGCAGGAAGCCCTTCGCCTGGGCCGCATGCTGGCCGAGTTGGCCCACACCGAACCCGAAGCCCATGGCCTGACCGCGCTGATGGAACTGCAGGCCTCGCGCAGCGCCGCACGGGTGGACCCCAAGGGCCGCCCGGTGCTGCTGATGGCGCAGGACCGCGCGCGCTGGGACCGCCTCTTGATCCGCCGCGGCCTGGCCGCGCTGGAGCGGGCCCAGGCCCTGTGCCAGGCCCAGGCCCGGCCCATGGGAACCTATGCGCTGCAGGCGGCCATTGCCGCCTGCCACGCCAGCGCGCCCACGGGCGACGCGACCGACTGGGCGCGCATTGCCGCGCTGTACGACGCGCTGGCGCAAACAGCGCCGTCTCCCGTGGTGGAGCTCAACCGCGCCGTGGCCGTGGGCATGGCGTTCGGCCCGGCGGCGGGCCTGGAAATCATTGACGCACTGCAGCGCGACAAGACGCTGCTGAATTACCACTGGCTGCCCAGCGTGCGCGGCGACCTGCTGGCCAAGCTGGGGCGGCACGACGAGGCGCGGGCCGAATTCATGCGTGCGGCCGAGCTCGCGCACAACGAGCGGGAGCGGGAATTGCTGATGGAGCGGGCCGAGCGGATTGCGGACTGAGCCTGCGGGTTTATTTTCACCAAGCATACGCTTGCTAAAAATATGGGCTTTTGCTATGGTTTGCGTCCATGGACATGCCCGTTGCCGCCGCCGAACCCGCGCCCAAGCGCCCGCGAGGCCGCCCGCGCAAGACGGTAGAGGACCGCGACGACGGCAACCGCCGGCAGGCGCTGGTGGCTGGGGCTGCCAGGCTGTTCCGGCGCAAGGGCTTTGACGCCACCAGCACGCGCGACATTGCGGCGGCGGTGGGCATGCAAAGCGGCTCGCCGTTCTATCACTTCAAGAGCAAGGGCGCGCTGCTGTACGCGGTGATGGAAGAGGGCATGCGCTCGGCCATCGAGCGCCAGGCGCTGGCGCTGCAAAAAAGTGCCCCCACTGCCGCGGGCCCCCAGGCCCTGCTGGCTGTGCTGATCCGCAACCACTTTGACATCCTGCTCGGCCCGGGCAGCGATTTCATCCCCGTCATGCTGTACGAGTCTCGCGCCATCACCGCGCGCCAGCGCGCCACGCTGGCCACGCTGCAGGGCGAATACGAAGCCACCTGGGTGCCGGTACTGCAGGCACTGCACACCAGCGGGCAACTGCGCGCTGACGTCAAGCTGGCACGCCTGCTGATCTTTGGCGCGCTGAACTGGTCGGCCCAGTGGTACGACCGCAAGAAGGGCGCCAGCCTGGACGACCTGACCCGCGCCGCCATCGCGCTCTTCATTCACGACGCCACACCATGAGCTATCAATCCGTCTTCAAGCCCGGCCTGCTGGCCGGCAAGGTCATCGTCGTCACCGGCGGTGGCTCGGGCATTGGCCGCTGCACGGCGCATGAGCTGGCCGCCCTGGGCGCGCATGTGGTGCTGATCGGGCGCAACCTGGAAAAGCTGCAGGACGTAGCCGCCGAGATCGCCGTGGACGCGAGCGGGCACGTGGGCCACGTGAGTTTTCATGCCTGCGACATCCGCAACGAAGAGGCCGTCAAGACCACGGTGGCCGCCATTGTCATTGCCCACGGGCGCATTGACGGCCTGGTGAACAACGCGGGCGGCCAGTACATCACGCCGCTGGAAAACATCAGCGCCAAGGGCTGGGACGCCGTGGTGGCGACCAACCTGACGGGCGGCTTCCTGATGGCACGCGAATGTTACCTGCAGTCCATGCAGGACCACGGCGGCAGCATCGTCAACATCGTGGCCGACATATGGGGCTCCATGCCTGGCATGGGCCACAGCGGCGCGGCGCGTGCGGGCATGGTCAGCTTCACTGAAACGGCTGCGCTGGAATGGGCCAAAAGCGGCGTGCGTGTGAACGCCGTGGCGCCCGGCTACATCGCCTCCAGCGGCATGGACCATTACCCGCCCGAGGCCGGTCCCATGCTGCGCGAAATGCGCGAGACCGTGCCCCTGGGCCGCTTTGGCAACGAGGCGGAAACCTCGGCGGCCATCGTGTTCCTGCTGAGCCCGGCGGCCAGCTTTATCAGCGGCACGGTCATGCGCGTGGACGGCGCGCGGCCGCAGGTGCGCATGGGCTGGGGCCAGGTGGCTGCTGCGGATGACGTGCAGCAGCGTGACGCGGTGAAACCGTTTGATGGATTCCACCGCTACCAGACGCCGAAGGTGTTCCAGAAATGACGGTGTTTCAAAGTACGTGGAACGCAGGGGGCACGCTGGCACAACAGCGGCGCGACGCCATGCTCACCCGCATTGCGCAGCTGCGCGCGCTGGAAGACCGCGCCGCGCAGGCTTCTGCCAAATCAAAACCCGTGTTCGACAAACGCGGCCAGCTGCTGCCGCGTGAGCGCGTGGCGCTGGTGCTGGACGCGGGCTCACCGTACGTGCCGCTGTGCAGTCTGGCCGGCTTCCTGCAGGACACCAAAGACCCGACCGCGTCCGTGCCTGGCGGCGGCATCGTGGCCGGCATGGGCTTCATCAGCGGTGTGCGCTGCATGGTGGTGGCCAGCGATTCGGGCATTGAGGCCGGCGCTATCCAGCCCATGGGCCTGGACAAGATCCTGCGCGTGCAGGAGATCGCGCTGCAGAACAAGCTGCCCTTCGTACACCTGGTAGAGAGCGCCGGCGCCAACCTCATGAAATACCGGGTGGAAGGTTTTGTGCACGGTGGCAGCCTGTTTCGCAACCTGGCGCGGCTGTCGGCGGCGGGCATACCCGTCATCACGGTCCAGCACGGCTCGGGCACGGCCGGCGGCGCCTACATGCCGGGCTTGAGCGATGTGGTGATCATGGTGCGCGGGCGCTCACGTGCCTTCCTGGCCGGGCCGCCGCTCTTGATGGCGGCCACGGGCGAGGTGGCGACGGAGGAGGAACTGGGCGGGGCTGAAATGCACACGTCCACGTCGGGCCTGGGCGAGTACCTGGCAGAGGATGACCGGCAGGCCCTGGGCATTGCGCGTGAAGTGGTGGCGCGCACAGGTTGGGGCGCAGGCGGTCGCACTGCACAAGCCACGCCGCCCCGCCACGACGCGCAGGACCTCCTCACCCTCATGCCCGCCCACCACCGCGAACCGGTGGACATGCGCGAGGTGATCGCGCGGCTGGTGGACGATTCAGACCTGCTGGAATTCAAGCCGCTGTACGGCGCGCCCACGGTGTGCACGCAGGCGCGCGTCCAGGGCCACGACGTGGGCTTCATCACCAACAACGGCCCGATCGACGTGGCCGGGGCCAACAAGGCCACGCATTTCATCCAGCTGATGTGCCAGCTGGGCCACCCGATCATTTATCTGCAGAACACCACGGGCTACATGGTGGGCAAGGACAGCGAGCAGGGCGGCATGATCAAGCACGGCAGCAAGATGATCCAGGCCGTGACCAATGCCACCGTGCCGCAGATCACCATCCAGTGCGGCGCCAGCTTTGGCGCGGGCAACTACGGCATGTGCGGGCGTGGCTATGCGCCGCGTTTCCTGTTCAGCTGGCCCAGCGCCAAAACGGCGGTCATGGGCGGCGAGCAGGCCGCGCGCACCATGCAGATCGTGACCGACGCGGCGCTGGCACGCAAAGGCATCACGCCCGACCCGGCCGCATCGCAGGCCCAGTTTGACAAGATCGTGGGCGTGTTCGAGTCGCAGGCCGACGCGTTCTACACCAGCGGGCTGGTGCTGGACGACGGCGTGATCGACCCGCGCGACACACGCGCGGTGCTGGCGTTCTGCCTGGACACCTGCGCCGAGGCCGATGCGCGACAGCTGCGCCCGATGCAGTTTGGCGTTGGAAGAATGTAGGAGACAAAGCATGCAATACACCCACGAACACCTGGAAATCCAGAAGACCCTCAAGCGCTACATAGCCGAGCACATCAACCCTCATGTAGACGAATGGGAGGCAGCAGAAATCTTCCCTGCCCACGAGGTGTTCAAGGGCCTGGGCAAGCTGGGCCTTTTGGGCCTGTGCAAGCCCGAGGAATACGGCGGCATGGGGCTGGACTATTCGTATTCCATGCTCATGGCCGAAACGCTGGGCTATATCGACTGCGGCGGCGTGCCCATGGCCATCGGCGTGCAGACCGACATGGCCACGCCTGCGCTGGCACGTTTTGGCAGCGAGGAGCTGAAGCGTGAATTCCTCGCACCGTCCATAGCCGGCGACATGGTGGGCTGCATCGGCGTGAGCGAGCCCGCCGCCGGCAGTGATGTGGCCGGCATCAAGAGCTTTGCCCGCAAGGACGGCGACGACTACGTGATCACCGGCCAGAAAATGTGGATCACCAACAGCCTGCAGGCTGACTGGATGTGCATGCTGGTCAACACGGGTGATGGGCCCCAACACAAGAACAAGAGCCTGGTCATGGTGCCCATGCGTGACGGCCCCAACGGCAAATTGACCAAAGGCATTGAAGTCGCGAAGAAGATCAAGAAGATCGGCATGAACAGCAGCGACACGGGCCTGATCTACTTTGACGAGGTGCGCGTTCCGCAGCGCAATCGCATCGGCAACGAAGGGCAGGGTTTTATCTACCAGATGCAGCAGTTCCAGGAAGAGCGGCTGTGGGCAGCGGCCAGCTGCCTGGTGTCATTGGAACGATGCATCGCCTGGACGATTGAATGGGCGCAGGAGCGCAAGCTGTTTGGCGGCGCGCTGGCCGACCAGCAGTACGTGCAATTCAAGCTGGCTGAGATGAAGACCGAGCTGGAGAGCCTGCGCGCGCTGACTTATCGCGCCTGCGAGCTGTATGTGGGCGGGCAGGACGTGCTGGAGCTGGCCAGCATGGCCAAGCTCAAGGCCGGGCGGCTGAACCGCATCATCCCCGACGGCTGCCTGCAGTTCTGGGGCGGCATGGGCTTTACCTGGGAGAACAAGGTCTCGCGTATGTACCGCGATGGTCGCCTGGGCTCCATTGGCGGCGGGGCTGATGAGGTGATGCTGGGCATCCTGGCCAAGATCATGGGCATCGCCAAGCGGCCCACCGCTGCATGAGCGCGGCATGAAGAAGCTGCTGGTTGCCAACCGCGGCGAGATCGCACGCCGCATTTTCCGCACGGCGCAGGCGATGGGCATAGCCTCGGTCGCGGTGTATTCGGATGCCGATGCGCAGGCCCTGCACGTGCGCGAGGCCGGGCAGTCCTACGCACTGCAGGGCAATGCAAGCACAGACACCTACCTGCGCATCGACAAGCTGCTGGCCGCCGCACAAGCCACGGGCGCCGACGCCGTGCACCCCGGCTATGGTTTTTTGAGTGAGAACGCCGACTTTGCACAAGCGGTGATCGACGCCGGCCTGATCTGGGTCGGCCCGCCGCCCGCGGCCATCCGCCAGCTGGGCAGCAAGAGTGCAGCCAAGGCCATTGCACAGGCGCG
>CALRZF020000014.1:0-25942 GCA_943372585.1 Ramlibacter sp. 2FC
TCGCTCACCGAGGTCGGTGGCCGTGATCGGCGGGCTCATCACGTCCACCGTGTTGAGCCTGCTGGTGGTGCCGGTGGTGTTTACCTACCTGGACGACATCGAGCACTTCATCAAGCGAATGGCGGGCAAGCTGCGGCGCAGCAGCGCGCCCGCCGCAAAGTAGCTGTTCTGTTCGCTTTCCGGTCTGGAAACGCCGGAAAAGCAGGCCTTTGCACGCGCTTGTCGTGCGACCGCCGCTGCGCCAAAGGGAAAAAAATGGGAGCGTCCGATAAAACCCATCCCAACGGCCGGAGCACACTCATGAAATTTTCCAACCTGCGCATTGGCATCAAGCTGGGCGCCACCTTTGCCTCATTGGCATTCATCGTCCTGGCTGTTTCAGGCATTTCCCTGCTGTCAATCGGCGCCGCGGATGCGCGCTTTGAACAGTTCGTGACGGGCATCAACGCGCGTTCCGATGTGGCCGCACAGCTGCGCACCGCAGTGGACGTGCGGGCCATCTCGGCGCGCAACCTGGTGCTGGTGTCTTCCAAAGAAGATGTGGCGTCCGAAAAGGCCATGGTCACACGGGCGCACGCCGACGTGCAGGCCCGGCTGGCCACGCTGCAGGACATGGCCAAAGGCGCTGACGTGTCCGACCAGGCGCGGGCACTGATCGCCCAGATACAGAAGGTCGAACAGGCCTACGGCCCCGTGGCGCTGTCCATCGTCAGCCAGGCTCTGGGCGGCCAGAAGGAAAAAGCCATTGCCGCCATGAACGAGAAGTGCCGACCGCTGCTGGCCGCCCTCACCCGGGCGACCGATGAATACGCCGGGTTTTCTGCCCAGACCGCCCGGCGCCTGATTGACGAGTCGCACGCCAAGTACACGCAGGACCGCCGCTACATGATCACCGCCAGTGCGCTGGCCATTGCATTGGCCATTGCCGCCGGTATTCTTGTGACGCGCTCCATCACCCGCCCGATCGACCGCGCCGTGAAGCTGGCCGAGCAGGTGGCCGTGGGCGACCTGACTTCGCAGATCACGGTGGACACCGCCGACGAGACCGGCAAGCTGCTGTCGGCACTGAAAGCGATGAACGAGAACCTGGTGAAAGTGG
Organism: Ramlibacter sp. 2FC; assembly: GCA_943372585.1. Classification (GTDB taxonomy): domain Bacteria; phylum Pseudomonadota; class Gammaproteobacteria; order Burkholderiales; family Burkholderiaceae_C; genus RAM1. Next base: position 1,100 of record CALRZF020000014.1, read on the forward strand.
TGAGCCAGGTGCGCCAGAGCAGCGACAGCATTTCCACCGGTTCCAGCCAGATCGCGGCCGGCAACGCCGACCTGAGCCAGCGCACTGAAGAGCAGGCCAGCAACCTGCAGCAGACCGCCGCGTCGATGGAGCAACTGACATCCACCGTCAGGAGCAATGCCGACACGGCGCGCCATGCCACCGAGCTGGCGGCTGCGGCAAGCGCCATTGCGGCGCAGGGCGGGCAAGTGGTGGGCCAGGTGGTAGACACCATGGAGGCCATCACGGCGTCCAGCAAGAAGATCGCCGACATCATCGGCGTCATCGACGGGATTGCGTTTCAGACCAACATCCTCGCGCTCAATGCCGCGGTGGAGGCCGCCCGCGCCGGCGAGCAGGGCCGCGGCTTTGCGGTGGTGGCCAGCGAAGTGCGCAACCTGGCGCAACGCTCGGCCGCCGCGGCTGGCGAGATCAAGAGCCTGATCACCGACAGTGTGGTCAAGGTGCAAGCTGGCAGCCAGCAGGTTGGCGAAGCCGGCCACACCATGAGCGAGATCGTGGTGCAGGTCAAGCGGGTCAGCGACCTGATCGGCGAGATCAGCACCGCCACCCAGGAACAGACGCAGGGCATCGGCCAGGTCGGCGATGCAGTGACGCAGCTGGACCAGGTCACGCAGCAAAATGCCGCGCTCGTGGAACAAAGCGCCGCCGCGGCGCAAAGCCTGAGCCACCAGGCGGCGCGACTGGTGCAAGCCGTGCGCGTGTTCACGCTGGCAAAAGGTGAGCCGCGCCTCGCGGCAGCCTGATCTGCCGCTGCCCGGGCGTTACACCTTCGCGGCAGGCAACGCCCTGCGCGAAACCGCCGGGCGCATGGCCACGCCCAATCGGTTCCAGGCGTTGATCTGGGCGATGCTGAAGGTCAGCTCTGCAATTTCCTTGTCGCTGAAGTGCGCGCGCAGCGCGTCGAAATCTTCCTGCGGCGCATGTGTCTGGCTGATCAGCGTCACGCTTTCAGTCCATTGCAGCGCGGCGCGCTCACGCTCTGTGTAGAACGCCACCTCACGCCAGGCGGGCAGCAGGGCCAGGCGCTGCGGGTCTTCGCCGCTGTTCAGCGCCTCGCGCGTGTGCATGTCCAGGCAGTACGAGCAGCCGTTGAGCTGCGACGCGCGCACATGCAGCAGTGCCTGCAGGCCGGTGCCCAGGCTGGATTGGTGCAGCACGCCGCTGACGGCGAGCATGGCCTTGAAGGCATCGGGCGCGAGGGTGGTGTGGGGCAGGCGGGGCTGGGTCATGGTGTGTCCTTTGGGGTTGATGAAGAAACCTTCATCAACAAGACGCACCAGCTCAGCCGTTTGTGACAACCCGGGCCAGCTTGTCGGGGTTGCGCTGGCTGTGGATGGCGGTGATGCGTGCGCCGTCGGTTTCGAACGATTGCACGGACTCCAGCTGCCCGTCGATGTAGCGCAGCAGGCCGGGGCGGCCATTGACTTCAGCCAGCACCATGTTCTGCCGTCCGCCGTCGCGCGACAGGCGCCGCGCCAGCGCGAAGTACAGCATGGCCAGGCGCTGCGCACCGCGCAGCACGCGGGCAAAAGACCGCACCTTGCCGCCGCCGTCGGACACCAGCTCTGCATCGTCAGCCAGCAGGCCGCGCAACGCCGACAGGTCGCCGCTGGCGGCAGCCTGCGCAAACTCGCGCAGCAGTTTCAGGTGGGCGTCACGCGTGACCGTAAAGCGGGGTCGCCGCTGCTTCAGGCGCTCTGCCGCGCGGTGCACCAGTTGGCGGCAGGCGGCTTCGCTCTTGCCCAGGGCAGCGGCCACGTCGGCATAGTCCGCATCAAACACCTGGCGCAACACGAAGGCTGCGCGCTCCTCGGGCGACAGCTGTTCCAGCACGGCCAGGAAGGCTACCGACACATCGTCGGCCAGCTCAAGCGTCTGCTCGGGCGTTTCAGGTGACGACTCCACCAGCGGCTCTGGCAGCCACTGGCCGCTGTAGTGCTCGCGCTCCTGGCGCACAGCGCGCAGGCGATCGATGCTCAGGCGGGTCACCACCGTGACCAGCCAGGCCTCGGCACTGCGCAGGCTGGTAGTGTCGGATTCGTTCCAGCGCAGCCAGGCGTCCTGGAGCACGTCCTGCGCGTCGGCGGTGGAGCCGAGCATGCGGTACGCCACGCCCATCAGGCGCTTGCGGTGGCTGTTGAAAAGAGCGGTTCTTTGGTCCATGACACACAGACGCGCGAGCCCGCCGGTTTGTGACAGCTCAGGCGCGGATTTTTTTGACCAGCGCGGTCGTGGAATAGCCGTCCACGAACGGCAGCGCCAGCGCGCGCCCGCCCCAGCCTTGCATGGCGCGGGTTTCGGGCAGGGTGGCCACGTCGTAATCGCCGCCCTTTACATAAATCTGCGGGCGCAGCTCGGTGAGCAGCTGGACCGGTGTGTCTTCGTCAAACCAGGTGACCAGGCTCACCGATTCCAGCGCGGCCAGCAGGATGGCACGGTCGGCTTCGGCGTTCAGCGGCCGGTCGGGGCCTTTGCCCAGGCGGCGGGCGGATGCATCGCTGTTCAGCCCCACGACCAGGCTGGCGCCCAGGGCGCGCGCCTGCGCCAGGTAGGTCACATGGCCGCGGTGCAGAACGTCAAAGACCCCGTTGGTGAACACCACGGGGCCGGCCAGCGCGGCCATGCGCGCACGCGCCTGTTCGCGTGAAGCGATCTTGTCCAGGAAGGCGGGCGCGCTCAAGCAGCGCGGGGTGCCGGGGCCTGGCCGCCGGCGGCCAGCGTGGCGGCCAGTTCCTTGCGGTAGCGGTTGAGCTCCTGCACCGTGCTGAAGCTGCGGTCCATCAGCAGGCTCATGTTGTGCAGGATGCGTTCGACGACCTTGCTTTCCCACACGGCGTCGAACTTGATCTGCGTGTCCAGCCAGTGTTCCAGCCACTCGGGGTTGGGCAGGCGGCTCTGGATGGTGTCGCGCGGGAACAGGGCCTTGTTCACGTGCAGGTTGGTCGGGTGCAGGGCCTGGGCCGTGCGCCGGGCACTGGCCATGAGCACGCCCACCTTGGTGAAGGCGGCCTTGGCTTCGTTGCCGAAGTTGTTGATGGCGCGCTTCATGTAGCGCAGGTAGGCGCCGCCGTGGCGGGCTTCGTCCTGGCTGAGCGTGGTGTAGATGTGCTTGATGACCGGCTCGGTGTGCCATTCGCTGGCGCGCCGGTACCAGTGGTTCAGCCGGATTTCGCCGCAAAAATGCAGCATCAGCGTCTCAAGCGCCGGTGCTGGCTCGAATTCAAAGCGCACTTCGTGCAGTTCTTTTTCGGTGGGGGCCAGGTCGGGGCGGAAGCGCTTGAGGTATTCCATCAGCACCAGCGAGTGCTTCTGTTCCTCAAAGAACCAGATCGACATGAAGGCCGAGAAGTCGGAGTCGTCCTTGTTGTCGCGCAGGAACATCTCGGTGGCGGGCAGCGCCGACCATTCGGTGATGGCGGTCATCTTGATGGTCTGGGCCTGCTCGTCGGACAGCTTGGCGGGATCAAACGACTGCCAGGGGATGTCCTTGTCCATGTCCCAGCGGACGGATTCCAGTTGTTTGAACAGTTCAGGGTAGAGCATGGCTGCCTTTCGTTACTGCCCGCATTTTAAGCGGCCCATGTGAAAAATCCCTTACAAATCATCAAGGTTGGCAAGGACATACGCAGCGCGCGTGCGCAGGGATTCACGCTGCGCGGCGTCCAGACGCCCTATATTGCGCGCCATCAGCGATGTGCGGGGGTTTTTCATCAGGCTGTCTTCATGGCGGTCCAGGAAATTCCAGTACAGCGTGGTCATGGGGCAGGCGTCGTCGCCCGTGCGCTGGTCGGGGCGGTAGGCGCAGCCTTTGCAGTAGTTGCTCATGCGGCTGATGTACTGGCCGCTGGCGATATAGGGCTTGCTGGTGAAGCGCCCGCCGTTGGCAAACAGCGCCATGCCGGCGGTGTTGGGCAGCTGCACCCACTCCACCGCGTCCACATACACGGCCAGGTACCAGTCGTTCACCTCCTGTGGCCTTATTTCGGCCAGCACGCCAAACTGGCCCGTGACCATGAGCCGCTGGATGTGGTGCGCATGGCCGTGTGCCAGGGTCTGGCCGATCACGTCGCGCATGCACGCCATACGGGTGTCGCCCGTCCAGTACCAGCGCGGCAGCGCGCGCGTGTGGCCGAAATGGTTGGCGTCTTTCATCTGCGGCATGTCCAGCCAGTACACGCCGCGGATGAACTCACGCCAGCCCAGGATCTGCCGTATGAAGCCTTCCACGCCGGGCAAGTCCAGACCTTTTTCGCGGTAAGCCGCTTCGGCGGCCGCGATCACCTCGCGCGGGTCCAGCAGGTGCAGGTTCAGGCTGGTGGCCAGCAGCGCGTGCCAGCCCCAGGGGGTGTCGGTCCACATCGCGTCCTGCTGCGGGCCGAACCGGGGCAGGCGCACGTCGATGAACCGGCGCAGTGCAGTCAGCGCCTGTTCACGCGTCACCGGCCACTGAAAGCTCGCGAGCGACCCGGGATGCCGGGGAAAGTGCTTTTCGACCAGCTCGAACACTTGCCGCGTGATGCGGTCCGGCTCAAACCAGGCAGGCTCGGGGATGTCGCCCGGCCCACCGGCGGGCCAGCCCTTGCGGTTGTCGGCGTCAAAGTTCCACTGGCCGCCTTCGGGTTGCCCCGCATTCATCAGCACGCCGTGGCGGCGGCGCATGTCGCGGTAGAAGAACTCCATGCGCAGTTCTTTCTTGTTGCCCGCCCAGCGCGCAAATTCTTCGCGCGAACACATGAAATGCGTGTCGGGCAGCACCTGCCAACCCCCCCCGGCGTCGCGCGCGGCGTCCTGCACGGCGCACAGCATGCGCCATTCGCCGGGCTCGCACACCACCAGCGTCTGCGGCTGCAGGTCCTGCAGCACCTGGTGCAGCCGCGCCTGGAAGGTCGGCAAGTCCGCCATGTCGTCCAGCCGCACATAGGTGTAGGGCCAGCCCTGGCGGTGCACGTCGTTGCAGAAATGGCGCATGGCCGACAGGAACAGCGCAATGCGCGCCTTGTGGCTCCAGACCTGCGTGCCCTCGCCGGGCGCCTCGATCATCAGCACGCGGTCCTGTTCCGGGTCGAACCCGGCCAGCGCGGGGTTGGCCATCCACAGCTGGTCGCCCAGCACCAGGACGAGACGGCGCAGCGGCCCGCTCATGGCGCCCCCCGGGGCGCGGCCTCGCGGCATTTGTCGCTGCAATATTTGACCAGCGCCCAGTTGCGCGCCCAGCTCTTGCGCCAGGTCATGGGCCGGCCGCACACTGCACAGGGTTTTTGCGGCAATGCCGCCTTGTTTCCCCTGAATCCTGTTGGACTCATGTAGCGTATATCCCTTCAGGAGAAATCATGTTCAATGCCGCACGCATCCCGCTGTCCCTTGCCGCATGGCTGCTGGCTGCCTTGCCGCTGAGTACGGCGGCCCAGGCCACCCCTGGCCCCACGCCCGCCGCTGCGGCCTGCCCGGCCCTGCTGCAGCACACCGTGCCCCGCCTTCAGGACGAAAAGCCCCAAGCTCTGTGCCAGTACACCGGCCGCGTGCTGCTGGTCGTCAACACCGCCAGCTTTTGCGGCTTCACGCCGCAGTACCAGGGCCTGGAGGCGCTGCACAACCGCTACAAGGACCGCGGCCTGGTGGTGCTGGGCTTCCCGTCCAACGACTTCTCTCAGGAAAAGGGCAGCAATCAGCAGATCGCCGAGTTTTGCGAAAGCACCTTCGGCGTGAAGTTTCCGATGTTCGTCAAGACCACTGTCACCGGCGCCGCAGCCCACCCGCTGTACCGCCAACTGGCCGCGCAGTCCGGCCAGGCCCCGGCGTGGAACTTCCATAAATACCTGGTGGGGCGCGACGGCAAGGTGGCGGCCAGCTACCCCAGCGCCACAGCCCCCGACAGCCCGGCGCTTTTGCGCGAGCTGGACAAGTTGCTGGTTGCCAAATAAATACCCATCAGTCATAATGTGAACTGTACAGTATCAAAACTGATTTTCACGGCCCTGTCATGTTCACAAAAATTTACGCAACCGGCAGGCCTTGCACAGGGAACCGCCGCCCCCCAGATGTACTCCATAGGGTGGCAAGGCAGGGACCCTTGCCCAACAAGTTATTGCTGCGAAGCCTTCCGGGAGCAGTTGGCCCGGATGAAATCCTGAAGCGCTTCTTCTCCTCCTCCCTCCCTCCCTCCTTCGCTTCGGGGCGCTTCGCAGCATTTTTATTTCCGGCGGTTGCCTGATGGCCCCGCGCATGAAGGTCGCCATCGTCGGCTCGGGCATTTCGGGCCTGGCCGTGGCCCACACGCTGCGCGGCCGCGCGGACATCACGCTGTTTGAAGCCGGCAGCTACTTCGGGGGCCACACCCACACGGTGGACGTGACGCTGCCCACACCGCAGGGTCCGGTGACCCATGGCGTGGACACCGGCTTTCTGGTGTTCAACGAACGCACCTACCCCAACCTGATCAAGCTGTTTGCCGACCTGGGCGTGGCCACGGCCAAATCGGACATGTCGTTTTCAGTCCAGGTGCCGGGCGCGCGCAACGGCGGTCCGCTGGAATGGAGCGGCTCTACGCTGTCGACCGTGTTTGCGCAGCGCGGCAACCTGCTGAACTGGCGCTTTTTGCGCATGCTGCGCGACCTGCTGCGCTTCAATGCGCTGGCCACCCGCATTGCCGAGGCCGGCCAGGAGGCAGAACTGGTGCAGCCGCTGCGTGACTTCCTGTCCACCCACAACTTTTCGGCGGAATTCCGCGACTGGTACTTCCTGCCCATGCTGGGCTGCATCTGGAGCTGCCCAACCGACCAGATGCTCGAATTTCCGGTCAGCACCATGATCCGCTTTTGCCACAACCATGGCCTGATCCAGGTGGCCAACCGGCCGCAGTGGTGGACAGTGACAGGCGGCGCCAGGCACTATGTGGACAAGATCGTTGCGGCCATCCCGGACCGGAGGCTCAATACCCCCGTGCACCTGATCGACCGCGACGAAGACGGTGTACGCGTCATCACACAAGGGCACAGCGAACGATTCGACAAGGTCGTGCTGGCCACCCATTCGGACCAGGCGTTGTCGCTGCTGCAAAAGCCCGGCAACCTGGAGCGCGACGTGCTCAGTGCCATCCGCTATCAGCCCAACCGCGCCGTGCTGCATACCGACACGTCGGTGCTGCCGCGCGCGCGCCCCGCCTGGGCCGCCTGGAACTACGAGCGCGCCGCAGGCAATGCGTCGCCACGCGTGTGCCTGCACTACCTTCTGAACATGCTGCAGCCGCTGCCCTGGCAGCAGCCCGTGGTGGTGTCGCTGAATCCGGTGCACGAGATTGCCCGTAAACATGTCATGGGTGAATTTGATTACGCACATCCGGTGTTTGACGTGGCCGCCATTCGCGCGCAAACGCTGTTGCCGCAGCTGCAAGGCCGCCAGCACACCTACTTCTGCGGTGCCTGGACGGGCTATGGCTTTCATGAAGACGGCCTGAAGTCGGGCCTGGGCGTGGCGCGCCAGCTGCTGATCGACGCCGAGCAGATGGCGCTGCAGCAAACCGCCCTGGAGGCTGTTGCGTGAGCGCCGCACAGGCGCTGATCGGCTTCGGCCAGGTGCGCCACACGCGCCTGCGCCCGGCGCGCAACGCCTTTGCTTATCCCACGTATTTCCTCATGCTGCCGCTGCGCAGCCTGCACCGCGAGGGCAGTGGTGCATTGGCGCACAACCGCCGCGCGGCCCTGAGCTTTTTTGACCGCGATCATGGCGACGGGCGCGACAACGCGGTGCAGTGGCTGGACGAGCTGCTGCACAGCCACGGCATTGACGACGCGACCGGCGAAGCCTGGCTGCACTGCTACCCGCGCGTGCTGGGTTACGCCTTCAAGCCCGTGAGCTTCTGGTACTGCCACCGCAGCGCAGCCGATGGCGGCGCTTTGCGCGCCATCGTGGTCGAGGTGAACAACACGTTTGGCGAGCGGCACTGCTACCTGCTGGACGCGCCGCGCTACGGCGCCGAGCTGACGGCGGCCAAGGTCTTTCACGTCTCGCCGTTTTGCAGCGTCGAAGGCGGCTACCGCTTTCGCTTCATGCGCACGCACACCCAGGGCGAGCCGCGCACGGTGGTGCGTATTGACTACGACGACGCCAGCGGCCCGCTGCTGCAAACCAGCGTGAGCGGCACCTTGCAGCCGCTGACGGCGGCGTCCGCGCGGCGCGCACTGTGGCGCCACCCCGCCATGACGCTGGGCGTGATCGGCCGCATTCACTGGCAAGCCGCCAGGCTGTGGCTCAAGCGCGTGAAGTTCTTCAGCAAACCCGCCCCGCCCGAAGCTTTTGTGACACGGTGACCCCAACAATGAACACAACCACCGCATCCTCCCTGTCCATCCCTGAAGGCGCACCGGCCGCCGCGCGCTCGGCGCTCAAGCTGCTGCAGCGCCTGCAGCACGGCACGCTGATGGTGCAGCTGCCCGACGGCTCCACGCAGTGCCTGGGCAACGGTGAACTACCCCATGCGGCCATCACGCTGAAAAACTGGAACGTGTGCGCCGCGGCGCTCAAGTCCGGTGACATCGGCTTTGCCGAAACCTACATCGCGGGCGACTGGACGACGCCCAGCCTGACCGATCTGCTCAAGGTGTTCATCCGCAACCGCAACGACGTGGAAGACGTGATCTACGGCAGCTGGGCCGGCCGGCTGCTGTACCGCATCAAGCACCTGCTGAACCGCAACACCAAAACCAACAGCCAGAAAAACATCCACGCCCACTACGACCTGGGCAATGCGTTCTATGAGCTGTGGCTGGACGGAACGATGAACTATTCGTCGGCCTGGTTCGACGGCGACATGGACCGACCCATGCGCGACGCCCAGCACGCCAAGGTGCGCCGCGCGCTGCGCATGGCCGGCGTGCAGCCGGGTGACCGCGTTCTGGAAATCGGTTGCGGCTGGGGCGCCCTGGCCGAGATGGCCGCCACGGAATTCAACGCGTCCGTGACCGGCGTGACGCTGTCCACCGAACAGCTGGCCTTTGCACGCGAGCGCATGACGCGCGTGGGTGCGCACGACCAGGCCGACTTGCGGCTGCAGGATTACCGCGACATCAACGACGGCCCGTATGACGCCGTCTGCTCCATCGAGATGGTCGAGGCCGTGGGCCGCGAATACTGGCCCACCTACTTCCAGTCGGTGTCGCGCCTGCTCAAGCCGGGTGGGCGCGCCTGTGTACAGAGCATCGTGATCGACGACGCGCTGTTTGACCGCTACATCACCTCCACCGACTTCATCCAGCAATACATCTTCCCCGGCGGCTGCCTGCCCTGCCCGCGCGAATTCCGCGCGCAGGCGCACAGCGCGGGGCTGGTGGTGGTGGATGAATTCGCTTTTGGGGCCGACTACGCCGAGACGCTGCGGCGCTGGCGCGACTCCTTCCTGGCGGCCAGAAGCCAGGTTCTGCAACTCGGGTTTGATGAAAGGTTCATCCGCATATGGGAGTTCTATCTCGCCTACTGCGAGGCAGCCTTCGCGATGACCAACATCGACGTCGTGCAGTACACGCTGCAAAAGCGCTAGGCGCAGCCACGCTGGCCGCCAGCCTGCTGGCGGCCACGGGCACGTACGCGCAACCCGCTGCGCTGGCCTCAGCCACGCTCACGGGCACGGCACGCCTGAGCGTTTTTGGCTTCCAGGTGTATGACGCGCGGCTGTGGACAGCCAGCGGTTTCACACGCGACAGCTACGCGTCGCACCCTTTCGCGCTGGAGCTGGCCTATCTGCGCGATTTTGATGGCGCCGAAATCGCCAAGCGCTCCCTCAAGGAAATGCAGGGCGTTGAAGCTTTCACCGCCGAGCAGGGCCGCCAATGGCTGGCCGAGATGACCCGGCTGTTCCCCAACGTCAAAAAGGGCGACCGCCTGACCGGCATTTACCGGCCCGGCACGGGCGTCGCCTTCCTGTACAACGACCGGCCCGCGGGCGAGGTGCGCGACGCCGACTTTGCGCGCGTGTTCATGGGCATCTGGCTGTCACCGCGCACGTCGGAACCCGCCATGCGCGAACGGCTGCTGGCAGGGGCTGCGCGGTGAGCGCAACGGCTTTTTCCTGGCGCGACGGGCTGAGCTACGGCCTGCTGGGGCTGCCGCTGGCCTTTGTCGCGCTGCCGCTGTACGTGGTGCTGCCCAACCATTACGCCCGCGAGTTCGGGGTGCCGCTGGCCACGCTGGGTGCGGTGCTGCTGGGCGCGCGGCTGTTTGACGCCCTGATCGACCCACTGATCGGCCGTGCGACGGACCGCCTGTTCGCCCATTCCACCCGCGCTGTGCTGGCGTTCGGTGCCATGGCGGCACTGGTGCTGGCGGCGGGCTTTGCGCTGCTGTTCTTTCCGCCCACCCGCCAGCCCGGCGCGCTGGTGCTGTGGGCCACGCTGGTGCTGGTGGTCACTTACGCGGCCTACAGCGCAATCAGCGTGGCGCACCAGTCCTGGGGCGCGATGCTGGGCGGCGACGAGGCACAGCGCAGCCGCATCGTGTCATGGCGCGAAGGCCTGGGACTCATCGGCGTGCTGATGGCCTCGGTGCTGCCGGCCCTGGCGGGGCTGGGTGTCACGGCAGTTGTGTTCACCCTGCTGCTGGGCGCGGGGTGGCTGGCTTGGTCGCGCGCACAGGCACCCTCACCCCGCGGCGACGCCGTGGGCACGGACATCTGGCTGCCCTTTGCGCGCCCGGCGTTTCGCCGCCTGCTGGCCGTGTTCATGCTCAACGGCATTGCCAGCGCCGTGCCCGCCACCCTGGTGCTGTTTTTCATCCAGGACCGGCTGCAGGCGCCGGCGCAGATGGAGCCGGCATTCCTGGCCAGCTACTTCCTGTGCGCGGCGCTGTCCATTCCGTTATGGCTTAAAGCCGTGCACCGTTTCGGCCTGGCACGCTGCTGGCTGGGCGGTATGGCGCTGGCCATGTCGGTGTTCATCTGGGCCACCCAGCTGGGCGCGGGCGACACGGTGGCATTCATCGTGGTGTGCGCGCTGTCGGGTGTGGCGCTGGGGACCGACCTGGCCCTGCCCGGCGCCATGCTGGCCGGCGTGATCGCCCATGCCGGGGACCGCGGCCACGCCGAGGGCGCGTACTTTGGCTGGTGGAATTTCGCCACCAAGCTCAACCTGGCGCTGGCCGCAGGGCTGGCGCTGCCCCTGCTGGGCCTGTTTGGCTACACCCCCGGCACGCGCGCCGCCGACGGCCTGCAGGCGCTGGTGGTGGCGTATTGCCTGCTGCCCTGCGTGCTCAAGCTGGGCGCTGCATTGACCCTGTACTTCACCATCATCCGACGCGGGACTCCCACATGAAACGACGCCTTTTGCTGGCGGCCACGCCCGCCGCCGCACTCGCCCTGGCGGGCTGCGCCAGCCCTACCGTGGCTGACTATGCCGCCGAGAAGCCGGTACTGGACCTGCGCCGCTATTTCAACGGCACGCTGGACGCCTGGGGCGTGTTCACCGACCGCAGCGGCAAGGTCGTGCGCCGCTTCACCGTGGTGATGGACTGCCGCTGGCAGGGCGACGACGGCGTGCTGGACGAAGACTTCACCTATTCCGACGGCACGAAGCAGCGGCGCGTGTGGCGCCTGAAGCGGCTGGACGGCGGGCGCTACACCGGCCGCGCTGACGACGTGGTGGGTGAGGCAACCGGGCAGGAGCGCGGCAATGCCTTCAACTGGCAGTACACGCTGGCATTGCCGGTGGACGGGCGCATCGTGAATGTCCAGTTTGATGACTGGATGTACCTGATGGACGACAAGGTCATGCTCAACAAGGCCGTGATGAGCAAGTTCGGCATACAGCTGGGGGAAGTGACGCTGTCCTTCACAAAACGATGATCAAAACCGAATTCAGCCCACCGGATGTGGGCAGCACTCCCGCCGGCACGCAGAGACGGCGCAGCTGGTTTGCGCCGCTCAATCCGCCGCAGCCCCAGTGGCGCGGGCGCAGCGTCTGGCTGGTGGGCGCGTCCACCGGCATCGGGCGGGCCACGGCGTCGGCCCTGCATGCGCAGGGCGCGCGCGTGTTCATTTCTGCGCGAAGCCAGGCTGCGCTGGACAGCTTCGTGGCTGAACACGCCGGCGCTGTTGCCTTGCCACTGGATGCGTGCGACCGTGACGCCGTGCGCGCGGCGGCGCAGGCCATCCTGGCCCAGGGCCCGCTGGACTGCGTGATGTACTGCGCGGGCTATTACCGCGAACTGCGCGCCACCGAGTTCAACCTGGACGAAATGCTGCGGCACGAACAGGTCAACTACGTGGGTGCGCTGCACGTGCTGGATGCCGTGCTGCCGCACTTCCTGGCGCGGCGCAGCGGGCACATCAGCCTGGTCAGCAGCGTGGCGGGCTACCGCGGCCTGCCCAAGAGCCTGGCCTACGGCCCGACCAAGGCCGCACTCATCAACCTGGGCGAGACGCTGTATGTGGACCTGCTTGACAGCGGCATCGGCGTGAGCCTGGTCAACCCTGGATTTGTGGAAACGCCGCTGACCGCACAAAACCAGTTCCGCATGCCCGCGCTCATCACGCCCGAACAGGCCGCGCAGGAGATCCTGGCCGGCTGGCGCAGCGGACGGTTTGAAATCCACTTTCCCAAGCGTTTCACACGCTGGATGAAGGCACTGCAACTGCTGCCCAACCGGGCTTACTTCGCGATCATCCGCCGCTTTACCGGGCTGTAACCTGGACCATGAAAGACGCTGCAACACGCATCGAAGCCTTCTTTGCGGCACTGACGCCCGCCGACCTCGCGCGCCTGAGCGACTTCTACACGCCCGACGCGTATTTCAAGGACCCATTCAACGAGGTTCGCGGCATTGCCGCCATTGAAGGCATCTTCCGCCACATGTTTGACGCGCTGGATGCACCGCGCTTTGTGATCACCCGCCGCATGGTGGATGGCGAGCAGTGTTTTCTGGTGTGGGAATTCCGCTTTGGGTTCAAAAACTTCCACAAGGGCGTTCAGCAAGTCGTGCACGGCGGCTCGCACCTGCTGCTGGCGCCCGACGGCCGAATCCGGTCCCACCGCGACTATTGGGACGCGGCTGAAGAGCTGTATGAAAAGCTGCCGCTGGTGGGCGGCCTGATGCGCTGGCTCAAGCGCCGCGCGAACAGCTAAATGCTGTTCAGGCCGGCTTGGTATCAGTGAAGCTTGGCCGTTGCGCCAGCTTTTCGCTAAGGCGGGCAAGACTCGGGTGGGTGCTGCGCCAGTCAATGTCAGCGAACCGGAAATCCAGATAGCCCAACGCGCAGCCCACCGCAATGTCGGCCAGGCTCAGGTGGATGCCCGCGCAAAAAGGCTTGTCGCCCAGGCCTTTGGCCATGGCGTCCAGGCTCGCGTGCACCTTGACCATCTGGCGGTCGATCCAGGCCTGGCTGCGCTGGGCCTTGGTACGGCCGGCCCAGTTGGCCTCCAGGCGCGCCAGGATCAGTGCGTCCAGCACGCCGTCGGCCAGGGCCTCCCAGGTCTTGACCTCGGCACGCTCGCGGCCCATGCCGGGAATGAGCTTGCCCACGGGCGACAGGGTGTCCAGGTATTCCACGATCACACGCGAATCAAACAGCGCCTCGCCGCCTTCCATCACCAGACAGGGCACCTTGCCCAGCGGGTTGGACTGGCCGATGCTGGTGTCGGCCGCCCACACGTCTTCAGGCACAAACTGGTAGTCCAGTTTTTTCTCGGCCATCACGATGCGCACTTTGCGCACGTAAGGGCTGCTGATGGCTCCTAGCAACTTCATGGGAGGGCTCTCTGAATGTTCGAGTTATCGCAGGGAATTCATTTTAGGGGAACACGCCCGTTTGCCTGTGGCTGCGCCACGACAGGCCCCGCGTACCGTCGGCAAAAGGCCGCCGCCTACAATTACAGCCATGACTTTCTCCACCATCGCGGCGCTGTCGCCGCTGGACGGCCGTTATGCGGCCAAGCTCGCCAACCTGCGCCCGCTGATGAGCGAGCAGGGTTACATGCACCGCCGTGTGCAGGTTGAAATCGCCTGGTTTATCAGCTTGAGTGATGCAGGCTTCGCCGAATTCAAGCCTCTGAGCCCCGGAGCACGCACTTACTTGCTCGGTTTGGTCAAGAATTTCTCGGAAGCCGATGCCGCCGCCATCAAGGACATTGAAAAGACCACCAACCACGATGTCAAAGCCGTGGAGTACTGGATCAAGTCCAGGTTCGAGGCCCGCCCCGAACTGAAAACGGCCAGCGAGTTCGTGCACTTTGCCTGTACCAGCGAAGACATCAACAACACCAGCCACGCCCTGCAACTCAAGGGTGGGCGCGACAACGTGATCCTGCCGGCGCTGGACGCCGTGATCACCAAGCTGCGTGAGATGGCCCACGCGCACGCGGCCGTGCCCATGCTCAGCCGCACGCATGGTCAGACCGCCAGCCCCACCACGGTGGGCAAGGAAATTGCCAACGTGGTGGTGCGCCTGGCTGCAGCGCGCGAGCGCATTGCGCGGGTGCAGCTCATGGCCAAGATGAACGGCGCGGTGGGCAACTACAACGCCCACCTGTCGGCCTGGCCCGACTTTGACTGGGAAGCGTTTTCGCGCAAGGTCATTGAAACGCCCGAGCCGCTGGGCCTGGGCCTGACCTTCCAGCCCTACAGCATCCAGATCGAGCCGCACGACTACATGGCCGAGCTGTTTGACGCGGTGGCACGGGCCAACACCATCCTGGTGGACTTCTCGCGCGACGTCTGGGGCTATGTGAGCCTGGGCTACTTCAAGCAGCGCCTGAAGGCCGGCGAGATCGGCTCGTCCACCATGCCGCACAAGGTCAACCCCATCGACTTTGAAAACGCCGAAGGCAACCTGGGCCTGGCCAATGCGCTGCTGCGCCACCTGAGCGAGAAGCTGCCCATCAGCCGCTGGCAGCGTGACCTGACTGACAGCACGGTGTTGCGCAACATGGGCGTGGCACTGGGCTATGCAGCACTGGCCTACCAGTCGCTCATGACCGGCCTGAACAAGCTGGAACTGAACGAAGAAGCGCTGGCTGAAGACCTGGACGCCGCCTGGGAAGTGCTGGCCGAGCCGATCCAGACCGTGATGCGCCGCTTTGGCGTGCAGGGTGCGTATGAAAAGCTGAAGGAAGTCACGCGTGGCAAGACCGTGCGCGCCGAAGACCTGCACGGGCTGATCCGGTCGCTGGAGATTCCCCAGGCTGAAAAAGACCGCCTGCTCGCGATGACACCTGCAAGCTATACAGGCAAAGCAGCCGAGCTGGCGCGACGCGCCTGAACGATCGTCCCCATTGGCCCTCAAATCCACCATCTTCAAGGCGGCCCTGCAGGTCGCCGACATCGACAACGGCTACTACGCCGACCATGCGCTGACCCTGGCCCGCCACCCCAGCGAGACCGACGAACGCATGATGATCCGCCTGGCGGCGCTGGCCTTCAACGCCCACCAGTTGCAGACCGTGTGCAACGGTGACGGCACGCTGGCGTTCGGCGCCGGGCTGTCGGACCCTGACAATCCGGACGTGTACCTGCGCGACTTCACAGGCCAGACCCGGCTGTGGATTGAAGTGGGCCAGCCCGAAGACAAACCCATCATCAAGGCCTGCGGCAAAGCCGACCAGGTGATGGTGTACTGCTTCAATCACGCCGCCGAAATCTGGTGGCGCGGCATTGAAAACAAGCTCACGCGCCCGCAGAACCTGAGCGTGTTTCGCGTGCCCACGCTCGCGTCGCAGGCGCTGGCCAAGCTGGCCCAGCGCAGCATGCAGCTGCAGGCCACGCTTCAGGAAGGCGTGCTGATGTTGGGCGACGGCGCCAACACCGTGGACATCGAACCGGTGCGCCTGAAGTAACCTGCCGCCGTCAAACCGGCATGGGCCGGTCGCAGTTCCAGCACTGCTCGAACCCGCCCTCCACCGTCTCACCGCACGCGCACATCCAGCGCCGCTGAGGCAGGTGGGTCAAGTCGTCCAGCATTTCGCGTGCGCGCGCTTCCTGCTCATCATGGGTGACCCATACCTCGGGCAGGCATTGATCAGGGGGCAGGTCGCCGGCCACGCCGCTCAGGTAGTAGCGCTGCAGCGACGCTTCAATGCCCGCCTCACGCAGCATGTCCACCCACAGGGTGGCAATGGCAATGTTGGGGGCGCGTGTCAGGCGCAGCATGGCGGCCTGTCAGTCCGCCGGTGTTTCGACAGAACCTTCAACCGCACGCTCGGCATAGCGGTTGAATCGCCAGGCCTCACTTTGCAGGGTGATGCGCCGCCACACCTGGCGCTTGGCGGCAGGGCTCATTTCGGGCCACAACTGCACTTCCTCGAAAGTACGCCCGCAGCCCTTGCAGTCAGCGTCGCCCTGGCTGGTGGAGCAGATGGCGATGCAAGGTGTGTCCGGCGTGGTGTCGTACCAGGCCTTCCAGGCTTCGTACGCCTTGGGCGGGAAGCCCTTTTCATCCGCCTCGTCCTCGTGGTAATAGATCAGCAACGCGTACACCTCGGCCAGCGCCCGCAGCGGCGCAGCCAGCGTGATGCCATCGGGCGACGGGCTTTTTTCGCGCCAGTAATTGATGGCGGCCTCAATGTCTGTGATGTGGATTCCGGCCATGGGGGACGTTCAGGGGGAGGGGCATGATAGCTTGCAGTGACGCAGTTGGGGCGACGCCTCCATTTGTAGGATAAATTCGCAAAATCCGCAGAACCTTCGCTTCGTTTTTGATAGCGACATAGTCAATTCGCACAAAGCTTTCCGGGGCATTTGATTTAAATGCTGCGGAAACTGCGTACCGGCAATCGCTTGCCTTTCGGCGGGCGGGCTGCTCTAATCTCGCCTACGAAGGGGAGTAGCTCCCCACCATCGCAGCACAGGGAGGTGCCCCAGGCATCGCAGTGATGGTGATCGACAAGTCGTCAATACGAAGTACACCTTCCGGCTTGTCGGGCACATATCTGCATAACTTCATGCCGAGCAAGACCTTCGATTGGAACCTGAGCCAGGTTTGGTCGAAGTACGCTTGTGATTCCCCGCAAACACAGCCCCACTGACTGCCCCTGCTCTGGTTGTTGATCGATACAACTCGGAGTTTTTCGCATGGAGTTTCTTTCCGCCCCGTGGTGGTCGGCCCTGTTGGCCATCATCCTTATTGACCTGGTGCTGGCGGGCGACAACGCGATCGTGATCGCGCTGGCTGCCCGCAACCTGCCCCAGCACCTTCAGAGAAAGGCCATCGTCTGGGGAACCGTGGGTGCCATCGTGGTGCGTTCGGCCATGACCATCGGTGTTGTCTGGCTGCTCAAGATTCCGGGTCTGATGCTGGTCGGCGGCCTGGCGCTGCTCTGGATTGCCTACAAACTGACCTTCAACGACGACGGCGGGGACGAGCATGGCGGCTCCGGCGCCACCACGTTCTGGGGCGCCATGAAAACCATCGTGATCGCTGACGCAGTGATGGGCATCGACAACGTGCTGGGTGTTGCGGGCGCCGCGCACGGCTCGTTTGACCTGGTGGTGATCGGCCTGCTGGTCAGCATCCCCATCGTGGTGTTCGGCAGCACGCTGGTGCTCAAGCTGGTGGAACGCTTCCCGTCCATCATGTACATCGGCGCGGCCGTGCTGGCATTCACCGCCGGCAAGATGATCGTGAACGAGAAGGTGCTCGCGCAGTTCTTCAAGGGACCGGACCCGTCGCACCTGGTGGCCTACTGGAGCGTCTGTGTGCTGGCCATCGTCGGCGTGCTCGCGGCCGGCTGGTTGCGCAACCGCCGCGTAGCTGCCGCCAACCAGGAACGCCAGGCGGCCTGATACAGCCCGTCAGCATCTGCACTGCCCCACCCAACTGCGAAGGATTTCATCATGGACAAAATCATTGTGTATGTGGACGATGGCGCCCACGCGCAACAGCAACTCGCCCCGATGAAGAACAACGGGTTGGGCGGCACCCCCCGCACCCATTGGGTGCTGGTGGCCTGCGCCCCCCGCATGACGCATCGCATCAGCAAATGGGTCAGCCACAGTGCCCGCGAGAACTGGCGCGCCAAGTGGGCAGACAAGCTTTTTTCACAGATCGTTCCCGGCTTGCAGGCCTCAGGTGATTTCGTGACCGTGGTGCTGGCCAAAGGCCCTCTGCCCGAGCTGACCGAGCAGCTCAAGGCCGAGCACGGCACCACCCGCGTGCTGGATGCCCGGCGGCCCAAGATGGGGCCCGAACTTGCACCCGGCGCAGCCGAGCCGGCTGCAGGACAAGGCAAGCGCTGGGACATTCCCGGCGCGGTGCTCGGCATGGGCGCGATGCTCCTGCTGGGTTTTGAGTAGCTGACTCCCGGGCGGGGGTGCTATGCTTTCCCGCCATGAAACTCATCATCAAATGGTTGCTCAGCGCTGCGGCGCTGCTGCTGGTGGCCTACCTGTATTCCGGTGTTCAGGTCACCAGCTTCACCGCGGCGCTTGTCGCCGCTTTTGTGATCGGCCTGTTCAACATCATCCTGCGCCCGGTGCTGGTGGTGCTGACGCTGCCCGTCACGCTGGTGACGCTGGGCCTGTTCCTGTTTGTGATCAACGCCCTGATGTTCTGGGCGGCCGCCTATGTGCTGGACGGCTTTCAGGTCAGCGGATTTGTCGGCGCCCTGGTGGGCTCGCTGATTTATTCGGTACTGGGTATCGTGATCGAATCAGCGCTCGAGAGCCTGTTCCCGAAGAAGTGATTCCACCTGGCGGGCACGGGTGTCAATGATGGACGCTTCAATGTGGTCGCTGCCCAGGCTGCCATCGCGCGCCATCTTTCGCACCAGCTCCTGCGCTGCCTTGAAACGGTCCATGGCTGCGGCGTAATCCAGCCAGGCCACCTGGGCCTCTGCCTCGGCGCGAATCGCACGCACCCCTTGCCCCTGCGCACCATAGGCTTGCGCCAGCAACTGCCACGCCGTGCCGTCACGCGGGTGCAGCGTCACCCAGGTCTGAAGGCGCTGCGCTGCATCAGCGGCCTGCCCGGAACGCAGGGCGGCCTGCGTGGTCAGCAGCACGTCGGGGCGGCCTGAGTCACTGGCCGACACCAGGGTTGCCGAGCGTGTGGCATCCCCGCCCGCCAACACAATTTCCGCCAGCAACAACCGCGCAAGGCGAGCTGCCGCGGCTTCGCCCTGCACCAGCGGACGCAAGGCCAGCGCGAAGCGCTCGGCCTGCACCGCGTCGCGCTGTTTGAGGCTGGCCAGGGCGGCGGCATACAGCGCTGCCGCCTGACGCGCCGGGTTGAGGGGAGCCAACGCTGCCGGTTGCGCTTCTGCGACGCGTGCGCGCAAAGCGTCCACAGATCCTTGAGACAGCACGCGCGCGCGCGCTGTGACCAGCACATGCTCCAGGGAAGGTGGCGCAGGCGGCACATTGCGCCCGGCCAGTTGCTGGCGCGCCTGCATGTCGGCCATGCGCTCGGTGGTCATGGGGTGGCTGCGCAGGTACGGGAAACTGCCGTTGTCATTCAGGCGCGAGGCCTGCTGCAGTTTGTCGAACATGGTCACAAAGCCCAGCGGTTCAAAGCCGGCCTGGGTCATTACGCCGTAACCGATGCGATCGGCCTCGCGCTCCATATCGCGCGAGAAGTTGAGCTGATTCTGGATCGCCAAGGCCTGGCCGCCCGCCACCATCGCATTGGCGGCATCCGGGTTTTTGCTGGCGGCGATGGCGCCGAGGATCATCGCGCCGATGACCCAGGGAGTCTGACGGTTTTGCTGGGTCATCAACCGTGAGATGTGGCGCTGGGTGACGTGGCTGAGCTCATGCGCCAGCACGGAGGCCAGCTCGTCGCGGTTGGCCACGGCCCCGACCAGCCCCAGATGAAGGCCCAGGTAGCCGCCTGGAAGGGCAAACGCGTTGATGCTCCGGTCCTTGCCCAGGAAGATTTCCCAGGCAAAGCGCTGGTCCAGCTCGGCGCCGAGCTCACCACGCTGACGCGCAGCCACCAGCAGCGGCTGCCAGATACCCTGCACATATTCCACCAGCACAGGGTCGTCGATGTAGTCAGGGTCGCGGTACAGCTCGCGCGCAATGCGTTCGCCCAGCTTGCGCTCGGCGCCGGCGGACATTTCGCTGCCGTCGCCGAGGGTGGGGAGTTGGGCGTGGGCCGGCAACGTCACCGCTAAAGCAGCGATCAATGCTGCAGCCAGCGCCTTCCGGATGAGCCGTTGGCGTGCATTTGCGGTTTTGGTTCTGCGCATCATCAAAACGAATCCAGCGGCAGGAAACCGACCACCTGTGCCGTCGTGGCATCTATGAGCACGGTCCAGAATACCTTGCGGGCGGCCATCGGCACCCATCGGGTGTTGGCTGGTGACAGCTCAAGTTCCTTGAGTGCTTCGTCAATTTCAGCGGCGCGCTGCGGAAACCGGGCCTTCAGTTCGGCCAGAGGTTTTGCTGCTTTCAGGACAGCAGGCTTCGCCTCTTCATACGCTTGCCACAAGTCGGGGCGCGCACCCAAGGGCACGCCTCTCAATGCCACCATCGTGGCGTCAAACTTTTCTGTATCGTTCTTGAAGGGGCGAACAGCAAGCAACGTCGGCCCGCCCAAAGGTAGCGCATCAACTCCCGCGGGCTCCTTGCCGAGCAAATCCACGGGAACATCAACAACATGAACGACCCTGAAGCGGTCGATCTCGAACACCAGATGGGCCGGCCGGGCCAGCGATACCGTCCACAAGCCATACCCCAGGCCGGCCAGCTGGATCAGGCCCACCAACACGAGATCACGGCGCAGTTCCCTGATCGGCTTTTTCACGTCGAAGATGGCCAGCGTGATGAGCGGCCCCAGGATCACGTCAACCGCCACCACGATCATGAAGAGTTCGCGCCCGCCCGCGATTTCCCGGTACGGGTAGGGATACCACAGCCCAAACACCAGCAGGGCAGCGAGCACGGCAACCGCCATGCTCAGCCCCAGGTGAATCCCGGCGGCGCGCAGGCGGCTTTTCCAGTTGAGCATGGTCGTATGATCCCCCATCGAGATGAACAGTCTGTAAACGGTTTTTACCAGCCCTTTCCCATGAGCTCTCTCACGCATTTTGACGCGCAGGGCCAAGCCCACATGGTGGACGTGGCCGCCAAGCCCGCCACGCATCGCGTTGCCGTTGCCAGCGGACGCATCGAAATGCAGGCTGCGACGCTGGCGCTGATTCAAAGCGGCACAGCCAAAAAAGGCGACGTGCTGGGTATTGCGCGCATCGCTGCCATTCAGGCTGCCAAGAAAACCAGCGATCTGATTCCACTGTGCCACCCTCTGGCGCTCACGCGCGTGGCGGTCGAATTCGAAACGCTGTCTGATGGGCCGGCCGTTCTTTGCTCGGCGACGGTGGAGACTGTAGGCCCTACCGGGGTAGAGATGGAGGCACTGGCCGCGGTTCAGATCGGACTGCTCACGATCTACGACATGTGCAAGGCCGTGGATCGGGGCATGACCATCAACGGCGTGCGGGTAATGGAGAAGCACGGCGGCAAGTCAGGCAGCTTCAAGGCGGCTTGACCGGCGGCGTATGAGCCCCGTGTAACGCCGTCCACTGGGCGTACTCTTCGGGAAAGGCTGCGCGGAAGCGGGCCAGATGCATCAGCGCTTCGTCGTCTCGACCCAGCAGCGTCAGGCTTTCGACCAGCGGCCGGATAACACGGGGCTCTGGTGAGTAATGAACGAGCCGACGGGCGAGCACCGCCATGTGGGCGGCGTTATGACGGGTGAGCTGTGTGGTTGTGAGCTCGGCAAAGTCCGCTTGATCACGGAAAAGCCAGGAGTTGCGCGCCTTGGACAGGGGGTCGGCCCGGTAGGCGGGGCTGCGCGCCTCATAGGGCAGGTAGATCTGGCTGACGCGCCAGTAATCCCACGCGGCGAACAGCGTGCTCCCCAGCAGTATGGCCGCAGTACTGCACAGCGCCAGGCCCGCAGATGCCAGCCATCGGGGCCTGCAAAGCAGAACCAAACTGACCGCCACCGCCAGACAGAAGGGCCCGTACCACAGCGGATACTCCACCAGGCTGTGCAGCAGGATGACGGCAAGAACCATCCATGCCATCTGCCGATGAGGTTGCGATTCACGCCAGGGCGCATGCGCCACGACCAGACCGGTCAGGGCAAGCATTGCCAACACGGCCGCGGGCACACCCAGCTCCACAGCAATATGCAGCGGCAGCAGGTGAGCGTTGTCCAGGATGTCGCAAAAGCGCGGGCCCGAATACAGCGTGGCGTAATGCGCATAGTCCAGCTCGCCCCAGCCCCAGCCAAGCCACGGCTTTTGCGCGACCAGATGCGCCACGTTGGACCAGAGAATGGTGCGGCTGCCACAGCCCGAACTCGCGGCGATCCGGTCAAAGACTGTTGACGCCTGCAGTCCTTGCCACTGGACCAGGAAGGCAGGCAAGATCGCCGCCGCAAGCATATAGCCGCTGATGCCCAAGGCCAGGAAGAGCACCACGCGGCGACTGCGCAAAGACGGCCACACAACCGGCGCCAGACACAGCAAGACAAGACCCAAGGCCCCGGTACGTGAAGCCGAGACGGCATTGCCAGCGACCAGAAGCAGCAAGGCGGGTACGAGATACCGCCAGCGAACGCCCTGACTTGCACCTGCGAGCAAGGCAATCACCCCGATCAAGGTCAACGTGGCGAACTGGTTGCGTTGGCGCAGCGCAGCATAGGCATGACCAACAGCGGATCCGGGCACCCACGGCGACAGCTGCGCTGCCAGGCCAAAGTACTGCAGCAACGCCATGACAGCACTGATCAACGCTGCCCAGACCCATGCCGATGCGACGATAGACGACAGGCTTTCAAGCAACGCAGCTTGCACGCGCAACAATGCCAGCAGCAAGCCTGTTGCCCCTAGCGTCACAAGCCAGGGCTCCACAGATGGCGATGGCCCCGAGGCAAACGGATACACCCACGGCAAGACAAGCAACGCCCACGCAAGGGCGCGCGCAGCCGGATTCATACAGGCAGCGTCAGGCGCAGAAGCGGCGCGACGGGTGAACTAAGATATCGCATGGCTTTTATTGACGACCGCCTGCTGGACGTAGATAAACACGGCTCGCTTCGCGTGCCTTCCGTCTTGTGGGTTGCCTTGGCGGTCCTTTGCCGCTACTGGATCCTTGTAGTGGTGGTATTTGCATCTGCACGACGGGCACCGGATGTGGTGCGGGTTTTGGGGGATGGGTTTTCATGGTACTTCCTCCTGCTGGAAATTCCCGCAATCCTGATTTTGCTGGCCACAGCCCGCCGCGGCCCGGAGGCGGGCCAGCTATGGCGCTGGCTTTGGCACAACGGGCGCACGCTGATCGCCTGCGCCGTGGTGGCACACCTCGGCGCCACTGCGTGGCTGCTATGGTCGGCGGACGTATGGCGTCGTTGGCCCGAGCTTTTTTTGGCAAGCTGCAACCTCTTTGACCTGGCGGTGCTGACAAGCGTCCTGCGTGATCCGTACTATCGCCAGCTGTTTGCAGATTTCCCCTCCAAACAACCTGTTGAAGCGTCCAAATGATCCGCATTTTCATTGGTTTTGACGAACGCGAGACCGTCGCCTGGCACGTCCTGACGCACAGCATACTGGCGCGCTCAAGCGAGCCCGTAAGCTTCATGCCGCTGGCACTGCACAACCTGGGAAAGCTGATGTGGCGCGAAAAGAATCCGCTGCAATCGACCGATTTTTCGTTCTCGCGCTTTCTCACACCTTACCTGAGCAACTACGAAGGTTGGTCGCTGTTCATGGACTGCGACATGCTGGTACTGGACGACATCGCGAAGCTGTGGGCGCTGCGTGACGACCGCTATGCAGTAATGTGCGTCAAGCATGATCACCAGCCCAGGGAGACCATCAAGTTCCTCGGTGCACCCCAGACTCCGTACGCCAAGAAAAACTGGTCCAGCGTCATGTTGTTCAATAACGCGCAATGTCGCGCCTTGACTCCGGAGTATGTGAATGCAGCCAGCGGTCTGGAATTGCACCAGTTCAAATGGCTGGCCGACGACACCTGCATCGGAGAAATCCCTCCGGCGTGGAACCACCTTGTGGGATACAGCGCACCTGGCGACGCCAGAATCGCAAATGTCCACTTCACGCTAGGCGGCCCGTATTTCCCCGGCTATAAAAATTGCGAGTATTCCGAGAACTGGAGACAGGAGCAATTAGCAATGCTCAAAGTCGAGCAACGCTAATTCATCCTGGTCAGTGCGTGACCTTGTTCAGCAAACGAATGTTATTTATCAACAACGGCCGATTGATGTCGACGCGCTTGATAGGCTCGACGCCATGAAATGTGCGCTCGGTCTTCGGGAAAGCAAATAGGCGGTTTGGCAAAAACTCCACCGTGCTGACGCGTTCAAAGTCGTTGAATGGGTAATGAACGCCATCCCAGCAAGTGAAAGACGGATCCCTGTGCCGATACGTTGACGTGCCCAGTTCGCGCATCGAATCGTCTGCCGGCAGATAAAACAGAAATGTTACCAGTCGATGCGGAGCATCGGTATGGGGGCCGATCGAATAGTTCGTTTTGTCGTTGACAAGCAGCGCATCGCCCCTCAACTCGAGAGTGCTGCTCTGCGCCAGAATATTGGCCAACCGAGGCTCCAGAGCCGCGCTGAACTTTTCGATAAAAGCGCTAAGAAACTGGTCCGAATACATCCAGCGTGCGAAGTCACGCCAGAATGTCTGCTGCGCTGGAGTCATCCGTCCAAACTCTTCATCGGTAAATAGCACCGTCAGGCGCTCCTTGTATGAGCCCTTGGTCACGCGGCCGGTTTCACCAATGGGCCGCAGACTGCGCTCATCGGGAAAGTGCTCAATCATTTTCCTGTAGTAATCATCCGGGAAGACGTTGTCC
>CALRZF020000015.1:0-25230 GCA_943372585.1 Ramlibacter sp. 2FC
GCGAGCTGGTGCGCATCATCCACCCGCGTGTGGTCAACCCTGTGACGCTCAACGGACGCAACATCCCGTCCAGCGTGATTGCCGCCGTGATGGCCTATATGCTGATCTATGGCGCGAGCATCGTGGGCCTGTCCATGCTGATGCTGGCATCAGGGCTGGATGTGGTGACGGCGTTCTCGGCCGTGATCGTGTGCGTCAACAACATCGGCCCCGGGCTGGGCCTGGTGGGGCCGGCGTCCACCTTTGGCGTGCTGACAGACTTCCAGACATGGATATGTACCTTCGCCATGCTGTTGGGCCGGCTGGAGCTGCTGGCCGTGCTGGTGCTGTTCACCTCTCAATTCTGGAGAAAGTAGGCACACCATGACAGCCGCCTGCCCCTGTGGTGCGACCGATGCGCGCGGCAAACCGCTGCCGCTGGCCGCATGCTGCGGCCGCTATCTCGACGCGGGCGAACTGGCGCCCGATGCGCAGGCGCTGATGCGCTCGCGCTACAGTGCCTTTGTGCTGGGGCGGCTGGACTACCTGCGCGCCAGCTGGCACCCGGACACCTGCCCGGCCGACGTGGCGCCGGTGCCCGGCACGAAATGGCTGGGCCTGGAGTTGCGCGATCACCGCGCGGTGGACGCGACCCATGCCGAGGTGGAGTTCGTGGCCCGCTACCGCGTGGGCGGGCGCGCCGTGCGGCTGCACGAGCGCAGCCGGTTTGTGAACGAGCGGGGCCGCTGGCTCTATGTGGACGGAGACCTGAAATGAAGTGGGAAGCGGTGCTGTTTGACTGCGACGGCGTGCTGGTGGACAGCGAGCCCATCACCAACGGCGTGCTGCGCGACATGCTGGAGGAGCTGGGCTGGAAGCTCACGCCCGCCGAATGCATGCGCATCTTTGTGGGCAAGGCCGTCAAGGATGAAATTGCGCTGATCGAGGCAAACACCGGCCACAGGATCACGGACGACTGGATGCTGCGCTTTCGGGAGCGGCGCAACGCCGGCCTGGTGCGCGACGTCAAGCCGATAGCGGGCGCGGTGCAGGCGGTGGCGCAGGTGCATGCGCAAACAGGCGGGCGCATTGCGTGCGCCAGCGGCGCAGACCGCTTCAAGGTCGAATTGCAGATGGAAAAGTGCGGCTTCATGCCGTACTTTGCCGGGCGCATCTTCAGCGGCCATGAGATGCCGCGCTCCAAGCCCGCGCCCGATGTATACCTGGCCGCGGCCGCCGCGCTGGGGGTGGCCCCACAACGCTGCGCCGTGGTGGAAGACACCGTGACCGGCGTGACGGCCGGGGTGGCCGCCGGCGCCACGGTATATGGCTACAGCCCGCCCGAGGCCGGGCACGACGCGCCGCACGCATTGCGCGCGGCCGGTGCGGCGCATGTCTTTGCTGACATGGCGCAGCTGGCCGGTCTGCTGCAGACGCCGGCCTGAGCGCGTCAGTGCTGGAACTTGCCGTCGCGCGTCACGATGGCCAGGTCCACGAGCGTCAGTCCCGTATGGTCGCCTGTTTGGTAGGTCGCGCGCAGGCCTTCAGCCAGGTCGAGTTTGCCCGCAGCCTCCAGGCCCGCCACAAAGCTTTCGCGGGTGGGTTTGGGGCCTGCCATGCGCAGCGCCGCAACCAGCGCCTTGGCTGTGGTGTAGCCCTCCAGGCTGCCGTATGAGAATTCCTTTCCGGGCTTGTGGCGCGCAAACTCTTCCTGGTATTCGCGGGTGATGGCGGCCTTGCGCTGCCAGGGGCTGGGCACGACCTGCGAGAACACCATGCCGTGGCTCAGCGGGCCCAGGTGTTGTGCAAGCTGGAAAGAGCCCGAATTGACACCGCTGAACGTCACCTGAATCTTCTGATCTGCCGCCTTGCGGATCAGCCGCTCGTACATGCCGGCGCTGCCGTGGTTGATGACCACCTGCGCTCGGCTTGACGCAATGCGTGCTGCCATCTGCGCGATCTGGGCATCGTTGATGTCGGACTTGAAGGGCAGGTCAGCCGCCAGCTCCAGGCCCAGGTCGCGGCACACGCGCCGGACGTTGTCCAGGTGCTGCTGGCCGGTTTCGCTGTCGGCGCGCACAAAGGCCACGCGCGTCATGCCGGTGCGCTGTGCATAACCCAGCAGCGCACGGAATTCCTCCAGGTGCTCCGCCCGCACAGGAAACACCAGCGGCTGGTGCGGGCGGCGAAAGCCCGGCGAACCCGCCATCGGGCCAAAGAAAGGAATGCCTTTTTCCAGGGCCACTTTCATGACTGCGGTGGACGGTCCGCCTTCAATGGAGCCGAACAGGATGAACACACGCTCCTGGTCCACCAGCTGGCGCGCGTTGGCCTCGGCCTTGGCGGCGTTGTTGTCGTCGTCCAGGGTCTTGAGGACCAGGGTGTGTCCCGCGACGCCGCCCTTCTTGTTGACCGCCGCCAGGTAGGCCTGTATGCCGTCCAGCACCGCCTGTCCATAGTCGTTCTTGCCGCCCTGCAGCGCGATGGTCTGTCCGATGAGAATCTGCTGCGGCGTGACGCCGTCAACGGCATGGCCGGGCAGCGGGGCGAGGGCGGTGAGGCCCGCGATCAGCAGGGTCAGGGCGCGAAGCAGCATCGAAAGTCTCCATCCAGTCAAAAGGATGCGGCCAGCCTATGGCGGGAAAGCGATAACTGTTTGATCTGGATCAACCTGTGGATACTTGAGCCCGACAACTGACGCGTTCCCTACAGGAGACACCATGGACACCGCCATCCGCCGCCAGACCCTTGCCGACCTGCTGCATCGCACCGCGCGCCGACTGCCCGCCAAGCCGGCCATTGTGTGTGGCGACACCTGCTGGACCTTTGCCGAATTTGACGCCCTGGTGGACCGTGTGGCCGCGGGCCTGTCGGGCATGGGCGTGGGCCATGCGAGCCGGGTGGCGGTGCTGGCGCGCAATTCACACGGCTTTGCGGCGCTGCGGTTTGCGCTGGCGCGCCTGGGTGCGGTGCTGGTGCCCATCAACTTCATGCTCAAGGCCGAAGAGGTTGCGTTCATCCTGCGCCATGCCCAGGCGCAGACGCTGGCCACCGATTCAGGCCTGGCCGACCTGGCTCGCGCCGCCGCCGCGCTGGACACAGCCGTGCGCCAGTTCATCTGGCTGCCGTCGGAGGAGCCCTCAGAGCCTGCGGCCGGCATGACGTCGTTCCATGCGCTGGCCGCCACGGCAGAGGCGCCGCCGGCCACGCCGCAGCTGGCCAGCACCGACCTGGCGCAGATCGTCTACACCAGCGGCACGGAGTCCAGCCCCAAAGGCGCCATGCTCACGCACGACGCCGTGATCTGGCAGTACGCCAGCTGTGCGGTGGACGCGAGCATTGCCACGGGTGATGTGATGCTGCATGCGCTGCCGCTGTACCACTGCGCGCAGCTGGACGTGTTCTTTGGCCCCTGTATTTACGTGGGCGCCACCAGCATCATCACGGCCAAGCCCACGCCCGAGAACCTGCTGCCGCTGCTGGCGCGCCACCGCATCACGTCGTTCTTTGCGCCGCCCACGGTGTGGATCGCGCTGCTGCGCTCGCCGCTGTTCGACACGACGGACCTGTCGGTGCTGCGCAAGGGTTATTACGGCGCGTCCATCATGCCGGTCGAAGTGCTGCGCGAGCTGGCGCGGCGCCTGCCGGAGGTGGGCTTCTGGAACCTGTACGGCCAGACCGAGATTGCGCCGCTGGCCACCATGCTCGGCCCCGACGACCAGCTGCGCAAGCCGGGCAGCTGCGGGCGCGCCGTGCTGAACGTGGAAACCCGTGTGGTGGACGACGCCATGAACGACGTGGCGCCTGGCCAGGTCGGCGAGATTGTGCACCGCAGCCCGCATCTGATGCTGGGCTACTTCCATGACGACGAGCGCACCCGTGCCGCGTTTGAAGGCGGCTGGTTCCATTCGGGCGACCTGGCCACCATCGACGACGAAGGCTTCATCACCGTGGTGGACCGCAAGAAGGACATGATCAAGACCGGCGGCGAAAACGTGGCCAGCCGCGAGGTCGAGGAAATGATCTATCGCCTGGGCGCAGTCAGCGAGGTGGCCGTCATCGGGTTGTCGCATCCCAAATGGGTGGAGGCGGTGGCGGCGGTCATCGTGGTGAAAGCCGGGCAGGCGTTGAGTGAGCAGGACGTGCTGACCCACTGCCAGCAGCACATGGCCGGCTTCAAGGTGCCCAAGGCCGTGGTGTTTGTGGACGCGCTGCCCAAGAACCCCAGCGGCAAGTTGCTCAAGCGCGATCTGCGTGAGCGGCACAAGGACGTGTTCAGCCGGGGCTGATCCGCCCCCACTCGGCGCCGGGTGGCGCTTCAATGCGTAGCGGGGCAGCGCCGGGTGCGGCGCCCGGCAGTTCGATCCACTGTGCGTGCAACCACAGCCTGTCCAATCCCAACCACGCCGCCACGGCGCGGTTGTGCGCGCCCTTGCCATGCGTGGTGTCGCCCACCAGCGGATGGGCGATGTGCTTGAAATGACGGCGGATCTGGTGGCGCCGGCCGGTCACCGGCTCCACGCCCACAAGTGCATACCGGCTGGTGGGGTGCCGCCCGTCCACGCTGAAGTCCCATTCAAAGGTCACCAGGCGCTGCCAGCGCGTGACCGCGTCCAGCCGCTGCTGGCCGGCGGACGGCAACTCGGGGTCGCGCGCCAGCGGGTAGTCGATCTCGCCCGCTTCAGCCGGCCAGCCACGCACCAGCGCCAGGTACTGCTTGCGCACCGTGCCCGCTTCAAACGGTGCGCGCCAGCGGCTGGCCGCGGCTTCATGGCGCGCAAACAGCAGCACGCCGCTGGTGCCCTTGTCCAGCCGGTGCAGCGGCCACACGTGGGCGCCCAGCTGGTCGCGCAGCAGCGCCATGGCGTTGCGGGTTTCGTGCGCGTCCAGCCCGGTGGGATGCACCAGCAGCCCGGCGGGCTTGTCAATGGCGGCCAGGTCGTCGTCGAGGTAGATGATTTTCAGCAAGGGCGGGGGAAATTGTCGATTCGCGGCTGCGCCGCACGTCGTGAAGGCATCATCACCCAAAAGGAGCCCGCCATGAAATACCTCGGCCTTGCCTACTTCACCCCCGACCAGTTCGCC
Source organism: Ramlibacter sp. 2FC (assembly GCA_943372585.1). GTDB lineage: Bacteria > Pseudomonadota > Gammaproteobacteria > Burkholderiales > Burkholderiaceae_C > RAM1. The sequence goes on from CALRZF020000015.1 coordinate 5,065, forward strand.
GCCATGGCACCCGCGGACGTGAAGGCGCTGGTCAGCCAGTGCCCTGCGCTCGACGAAAAAATGCGGGCCACCGGCAAGGTCCGTGTGTCAGCGTCACTGGGGGATTTGAAGGACTGGGCGACACTGCGCCCGCGCGGCGGCAAAACGCAGATCACCGATGGCCCGTTTGCCGAGACCAAGGAAGTGGTGGGCGGGCTGTTCATCATCGACGCCGCTGACCGTGACGAGGCTTTGCGCCTGGCATCCATGCACCCGGCGGCCCAGATCGGTGAAGCCGGGGGCTGGGCGGTGGAGCTGATCCCCCTGGACTTCTTCCAGGAGGGCTGACGCGGCCTGACGGCGGCGGTGGCATGATTTGCCCACCGCCGCCATGAAGAACGTCGCCGTCACCCCCATTGCCTTTGTGCGCATGCTGCTGATGGCCTATGCCAAGTACGGCATGGACCCTGCAGGTGCACTGGCGCGCGCGCAGATCACGGCCGCGCAGGTGGGCAAGGCGGGCGCAACGGTGACGTCGTGGCAACTGCAGGCGCTGGCCGACGAGGCCATGCGCGAGCTGGACGACGAGGCGCTGGGCTGGTTCTCGCGCAGGCTGCCCTGGGGCAGCTACGTGATGCTGCTGCGCGCGTCGCTCACATCGCCCAACCTCGGTGTGGCCCTCAAGCGCTGGCTGCGCCACCACAACCTGCTGACCGACGACATCACGCTGCAGCTGCTGGTGGCCGCCGACGTGGCCACGGTGTCGCTCATGGAGCGGCGGCTGGATGCGGCCATGCGCGAGTTCTGCCTGGTCACGCTCCTGCGCAACATCCACGGCATCAGCTGCTGGCTGGTGGATTCCGCCATTCCCCTGGAGGGCGTGGCCTTTCCGTTTGACGCGCCGCCGCATGCCGGTGTGTACCCGGTGCTGTTCCCGGGGCCGGTGCATTTCGGTGCGCGCCATGCCGCCCTGAGCTTTGACAGCCGCTACCTCGCCCTGCCGGTGCGCCGCGACGACAGGGCGCTGCGCGCGCTGCTGCCGCAAGCGCTGTCGCTGGTGGTGCGGCCCTACCGGCGTGACCGCCTGCTGGTGCAGCGCGTGCGCATGCTGCTCAAGGAGCAACCCGGCGCCGCCACGGCCGAGGCATTGGCCCATGCATTGGCCATGTCGCCGCGCACGCTGCATCGCCAGCTGCAGGACGAAGGCGCGTCGCTGCAGGCGCTGAAAGACGAAGTGCGCCAGGAGCAGGCCATGCACCTGCTGCGCCGCACGGCCCGCCCGGTCAAGCAGGTGGCGCAGGCGGTGGGCTTTCGCAGCGAAAAGAGTTTTGCCCGCGCGTTTCGTGACTGGACGGGCGAATCGCCCGCCGAGTACCGGCGCAAGGGCGTTGGTGTTTGAAACCATCCATTTCCAACCGAGGACCTGCCCAATGACCGCTCCCACGACGCTTCCATCTACCGGCCTGCAACTGCGATCCCTTGTCAAACCCGAGGGGGTGCTGGAGGTCTTTCTGGTGGATGAGCCCGTCCCGGCACCTGGCCCCGATGAGGTCGTGGTGCGTGTGGAAGCCACACCCATCAACCCGTCGGACATCGGCCTGTTGTTTGGCGCGGGCGACATTGCCACCGCCGCAGCGTCGGGCACCGCCACACACCCTGTCGTGACGCTGCAAATTCCGGCCGTCGCCATGAAGGCCATGGCGGGCCGCCAGGGCCAGGCCATGCCGGTGGGTAACGAGGGCGCGGGCACCGTGGTGGCTGCCGGCACCTCCGCTGCCGCGCAGGCTTTGCTGGGTAAAACCGTGGCCGTGCTGGCCGGCGCCATGTATTCGCAGTACCGCTGTGTGCCGGCAGCGCAATGCCTGCCGTTGCCAGCGGGCGCCACCGCGGCGGACGGTGCGTCGTGTTTTGTCAACCCGCTCACGGCGCTGGGCATGACCGAGACCATGCGCCGTGAGGGCCACAAGGCGCTGGTGCACACGGCAGCCGCGTCCAACCTGGGCCAGATGCTCAACCGCATCTGCCTGAAGGACGGCATTGGCCTGGTGAACATCGTGCGCAAGCCCGAACAGGCCGCGCTGCTCAAGGCCCAGGGCGCGCAGCATGTGTGCGTAAGCTCAGACACCGCCTTCATGGAGGACCTGACCCAGGCGCTGGTGGCCACAGGCGCCACCGTGGCGTTTGACGCCACGGGCGGCGGCAAGCTGGCGGGCCAGATCCTGACGGCCATGGAGGCGGCGCTGAACCGCACCGCCAAAGAGTACAGCCGCTACGGCTCGACCACACACAAGCAGGTGTACATCTACGGCGGGCTGGACACCGGCCCTACAGAGTTCAACCGCAGCTTCGGCATGGCCTGGGGCATGGGCGGCTGGCTGTTGTTCCCGTTCCTGCAACGCATCGGCGCCGAGGCCGCGCAGGCGCTGCGCCAGCGCGTGGCCGACGAACTGAAGACCACATTTGCCAGCCGCTATTCGAAAGAAATCTCGCTGCTGCAGGCGCTGCAACCGGCAGAGATTGCGGTGTACGGCCAGCGGGCGACGGGCACCAAATACCTGCTGAACCCCAACAAGGGTTAGTGGCACGATTTGCAACCTGCGTGACGTGCTGCGGGCCAGGCGGTGGCGTAAGCTGGCGGACCAGCGCCCCGTGAAGGAGACACATGTCAGTTCTTGAGACAAAACTCAACGCCCGTTCCGCCGAATTCCAGGCCAACGCCGCCGCCATGCAAACGCTGGTGGACGATTTGGCGGCGCAGGTGGCCAAGGCTGCAGCCGGTGGCGGTGAGGCCGCCCGCGCCAAGCATGTGGCCCGTGGCAAGCTGCTGCCGCGCGACCGCGTGCAGATGCTGCTGGACCCGGGCACGCCGTTCCTTGAGATCGCGCCACTGGCCGCGCACGCCATGTACATCAACAAGGACGGCGTGGGCGATGCGCCCTGTGCAGGCGTGATCGCCGGCATCGGCCGGGTGAGCGGGGTGGACTGCATGATCGTGTGCAACGACGCCACGGTGAAGGGCGGCACCTATTACCCCATGACGGTCAAGAAACACCTGCGCGCGCAGGAGATCGCCATGCAGAACCACCTGCCGTGCATCTACCTGGTGGACTCCGGCGGTGCCAACCTGCCCAACCAGGACGAGGTGTTCCCCGACCGCGACCACTTCGGCCGCATCTTCTACAACCAGGCCAACATGAGCGCGCAGGGCATTGCGCAGATCGCGGTGGTCATGGGCAGCTGTACCGCGGGCGGCGCCTATGTGCCGGCCATGAGCGACGAGACCATCATCGTCAAGAACCAGGGCACCATCTTCCTGGGCGGCCCGCCGCTGGTGAAGGCCGCCACGGGCGAGATCGTCAGCGCGGAAGACTTAGGCGGCGGCGATGTGCACACGCGTCTGTCGGGCGTGGCCGATCATCTGGCGCAAAACGACCCGCATGCGCTGGCGCTGGCGCGCCAGGCCGTGGCCACGCTGCGCAACAGCAAGAGCCCCGACGTGCAGCTGCGTGAGCCTCGCGCGCCGAAGTTCGACGGCCGCGAGCTGTACGGCGTGATCCCCACCGACACGCGCAAGCCGTACGACGTGCGCGAAATCATCGCGCGCATCGTGGACGCGTCCGAGTTCCATGAATTCAAGCAACGCTTTGGCGCCACGCTGGTCTGCGGCTTCGCGCACATCGAAGGCATGCCGGTGGGCATCATTGCCAACAACGGCATCCTGTTCAGTGAATCAGCCCAAAAGGGCGCGCACTTCATCGAGCTGTGCTGCCAGCGCAAGACTCCGCTGGTGTTCCTGCAGAACATCACCGGGTTCATGGTCGGGCGCAAGTATGAAAGCGAAGGCATTGCCCGCCACGGCGCCAAGATGGTGACGGCGGTGGCCACGGCCAGCGTGCCCAAGTTCACCGTGATCATCGGCGGCAGTTACGGCGCAGGCAACTACGGTATGTGCGGTCGTGCGTACTCGCCCCGCTTCCTGTGGATGTGGCCCAACGCGCGCATTTGCGTGATGGGCGGCGAGCAGGCTTCGGGGGTTCTGGCGTCGGTCAAGCGCGACGGCATCGAGGCACGCGGCGGCAGCTGGAGCGCCGAAGAAGAAGCGAAGTTCAAACAGCCCATCCTCGACCAGTTCGCCCACCAGTCACACCCGTACTACTCCAGCGCAAGGCTGTGGGACGACGGCGTGATCGACCCTGCCGACACGCGGCGGGTGCTGGCGCTGGGGCTCAGCGCGTCGCTGAATGCACCGATCGGTGAGCCGAAATTCGGCGTGTTCCGCATGTAAGGGGCCATGATGAGCAACACCTCCATTTACGACAACCCCGACCACGAATTGCTGCGCGACCAGATCGCGCGCTTTATCGAGCGCGAGGTCGAGCCCCATGCAGACCAATGGGAAGAGCAGGGCTTCGTGCCGCGCGAGGTGTTGCGCCGCATGGGCGAGGCAGGCCTCTTCGGCCTGATGTACGAAGAAGCCTATGGCGGCGCGCAGGCCGACGCCATGACCAACCTGGTGTTTGCCGAGGCGCTGTCACAAAGCACCTATGCCGGCTTCATCATCACCGTGCTGGTCCACACCGACATGGCCAGCCCCCATCTGCACCACGCAGGCACGCCGGCGCAAAAAGAAAAGTACCTGAAAAAAGTCATTGCCGGTGAGCTGATCACAGCGGTGGGTATCACCGAGCCCGGGGCGGGTTCGGACGTGGCGGGCATCCGCACGAATGCCAGACGCGAAGGCGACGAATGGGTGCTCAACGGCACCAAGATGTTCATCACCAACGGCGTGCATGCCAACCTGTACTTCGTGGCCGCCAAGACGGGGCCGGGCAAGCGCGAGGTGTCCATGTTCATCGTGGAAAAGGGCACGCCCGGCTTCAGCGTGGGCCGCGCGCTCAAGAAGACGGGCTGGCTGTCATCGGACACAGCCGAGCTGGTGCTGGACAACGTGCGCATTCCCGCGGCCAACCTGCTGGGCGAAGAGGGCAAGGGCTTCTATTCGGTCATGAAGAACTTCCAGACCGAACGAATCGCGCTGGCGGCCATGGCCGTGGGCCACTGCCAGCGCGCGCTGCAGCTCACGCTGGACTACGTGCGCCAGCGCCAGGCCTTCGGCGGCCCGCTGTGGAACCAGCAGACCATCCGCCAGCGCCTGTCCATGCTGGACGCCAAAACCCGCGCGGCGCGCCAGTTCATGTACCACTGCGCCTGGCGCGTGACGCAGGGCCACGACATCGTGCAGGACGTGTCCATGCTCAAGGCGCTGACGGGCGAACTGGTGAATGAAGTGGTGCAGACCTGCCAGCAGTTTCACGGCGGCATGGGCTACATCCGCGAAACGGCGATCGAGCGGCTGTGGCGCGACGCGCGGGTGCTGGGTATCGGCGGCGGCGCCACGGAAGTGATGCTGGAAGAAGTGGCCAAGCGGTATTGATGGCAAACACCGCTTGCAACACCAAAGCATTAATGTGTATACTTTTATAAAAATGTACACATAAGGCGTGCCATGCGAACCAATATCGTGATCGACGACGAACTCATGGAAGCCGCCATGAAGGCTGGCGGCTTCAAGACCAAGCGCGACGCCGTGGAAGAGGGCTTGCGCCTTCTTGCGCGGCGAGCGGCCTACCAGAACATCCGTGCGCTTCGCGGCAAGCTCAAGTGGAGCCTTGAGGGTGACTGGACGGTCGCCGACGTGGCGCATACGGTGCAGCAGCCTCAGGCGCCCTACTTGCCGCAAACACCGTCGCATGCATCGCGCGCTAAAAAGGCTGCGAAATGATCACGGCCGATTCCAGCGTGTGGATCGACTACTTCAACGGGCAGGACACACCCCAGGTGCGCGCGCTGGATGCTGCGCTGGACGACAGCACGAATGAAATCGTCGTGCTGGACGTGGTGCTCATGGAAGTGCTTCGCGGCTTTCGCCACGACAGGGAATATGAGTACGCCCGCCAGGCGCTGGCGCCGTTACCTGTGGAGCCGGCCGGCGGCGAAGACGTGGCCCGGCACGCCGCGGCGCTGTACCGCAGGCTGCGCGGTCACGGCATCACGGTGCGCAGCAGCATCGACCTGCTGGTAGGTGCCTGGTGCATCCGTAACGAGTGCCTGTTGATCCATGCCGATCGCGACTTTGCGGGCATGGAACAGATCGAAGGCCTGCAAGCCTGGCAACCGCATTGAACAAGACCACCATGAATCACCTGCTGCTGGACGTGTCTGGCCAACGCGCCACCGTCACCCTGAACCGCCCCGACGTACGCAACGCGTTCAACGACGAAGTCATTGCCGAACTGACCCAGGTATTCCGCCAGCTGGGCGAGCGTGACGACGTGCGCTGCATCGTGCTGGCGGCCAGCGGCACGGCGTTCTGTGCCGGTGCCGATCTGAACTGGATGCGCCGCATGGCCGACTACACGCGCGAGCAGAACGTGGCCGATGCGGCCGCGCTGGCCGGCATGCTGCGCACGGTGTTCGAATGCCCCAAGCCGACCATCGCGCGCGTGCAGGGCGACGTGTATGCGGGCGGCACCGGCCTGGTGGCCGCCTGCGACATCGCGGTGGCGGTGGACACGGCGCAGTTCTGCCTGAGCGAAACGCGCCTGGGCCTGGTGCCGGCCACCATCAGCCCGTATGTGGTGCGCGCCATGGGTGCCCGGGCGGCGCATCGCTGGTTCCTGACGGCCGAGCGGTTTGACGCGGCCGAGGCGCACCGCATCGGATTCATCCATGAGATGGTCCAGGCCGGGGCGCTGGACGCCCGCGTGGACGCACTGGCCACCACCTTAGCTGCCTGCGGCCCTGCCGCGGTACGCATCACCAAAAGGCTGGTGCAGGACGTGGCGGAACGCGACATCACGCCCGCGCTGGAACGCATGACGGTTGAATGCATCGCCGACGTGCGCGCCAGCACCGAAGGGCGCGAAGGCGTGCAGTCGTTCCTGAACAAGCGCAAGCCGGCCTGGCTGCCTGCCGCCTGAAGCCATGGACATCCTTGCGCGCCTGCTCGATGCACCGCAGCTGCTGGCACTGGCGGCGGCATTGGGCTGGGCCAGTGGCATCCGGCTGTACGCGGCGCTGTTCATCGCAGGGGCGTCGGGCTTGATGGGCTGGGTGGACCTGCCCACTGGCCTGCAGGTGCTGCAGCACCCCGCCGCGTTGTGGGCCAGCGGGCTCATGGTGGCCATTGAATTCCTGGCTGACAAGGTGCCGCTGGTGGACAGCCTGTGGGACACGGTGCACACCGTGATCCGAATCCCCGCGGGCGCTGCGCTGGCTGCTGCCACGCTGGGCGCCGAAGGCCCGGCCATGGCCTGGGTGGCCGCGCTGCTGGGCGGCTCGCTCGCAGCCACCGCGCACACCGCCAAGCTCGCCACGCGGGCGGCCGTCAATACATCGCCCGAGCCGTTTTCCAATGTGGGCGTGTCGCTGGCTGAAGACGGTTTCGTCGTCTTCATGCTGTGGCTGGCAGTAGCGCATCCGCTGTGGTTCGCCGTGGCGCTGGTGCTGACCCTGCTGGTGGCGGTGGTACTGATTGTTGTGTTGTTCAAGTTCCTGCGCGCCGTGATGCGCCGGTTTGTGAATCCGTCGCCGGGGCTGCACCCGGCCCCAAGGAAACAAGATGTTTGACAAGATCCTGATTGCCAACCGTGGCGAAATCGCCTGTCGCGTGGCCGCCTCCTCGCGCCGCCTGGGCGTGAAAACGGTCGCCGTGTATTCCGACGCCGATGCCAAAGCCAAGCACGTGGCCGCCTGCGACGAGGCCGTGCACATTGGCGGCAGCGCCCCCAAGGACAGCTACCTGCGCTGGGAAAAGATCATTGAAGCGGCAAAGGCCACCGGCGCACAGGCCATCCACCCCGGCTACGGCTTCCTGAGCGAAAACGAAGACTTCGCCAAGGCCTGCCAGGCGGCGGGCCTTGTGTTCATCGGCCCACCCGCGTCGGCCATCCAGGCCATGGGGCTCAAGGCTGAATCAAAACAGCTCATGGAAAAGGCCGGTGTGCCGCTGGTGCCCGGCTACCACGGTGCGGGGCAAGACCCGGCCATGCTGAAGAAAGAGGCCGACCGCATTGGTTACCCTGTGCTCATCAAGGCCAGCGCCGGCGGCGGCGGCAAGGGCATGCGCGCGGTGGACAAGACCGAGGACTTTGACGCCGCGCTGGCATCGTGCAAGCGCGAAGCCATCAACAGCTTTGGCGACGACGCCGTGCTGATTGAAAAGTACGTGCAGCGCCCGCGCCATATCGAGATCCAGGTGTTTGGCGACACGCAGGGCAACTGCGTGTACCTGTTCGAGCGCGATTGTTCAGTGCAGCGCCGCCACCAGAAGGTGCTGGAAGAAGCCCCGGCCCCCGGCATGACACCCGCCATGCGCCAGCAGATGGGCGAGGCGGCCGTGGCGGCAGCCCGTGCCGTGAACTACGTGGGCGCGGGTACGGTGGAATTCATCGTGGAGCAAAAGGCCGACGGCACCATGAACTTCTTCTTCATGGAAATGAACACGCGCCTGCAGGTGGAGCACCCGGTGACCGAAGCCATCACAGGCCTGGACCTGGTGGAATGGCAGCTGCGCGTGGCCAGCGGCGAGCCGCTGCCGTTGCGCCAGGACGAGTTGCGCATCACCGGCCACGCGATCGAGGCGCGCATCTGCGCCGAAAACCCCGACAACAACTTCCTGCCCGCCACCGGCACGCTGGCGGTGTACCGCAAGCCGGCCTGCACGGCATTTGAAAGAGGCACGGTCCGCGTGGACGACGGCGTGCGCGAAGGCGACGCCATCAGCCCGTTTTACGACTCCATGATCGCCAAGCTCATCGTGCATGCCGACACGCGCGAACAGGCCCTGGCCCGGCTGGACGCCGCGCTGGCGCAAACCCATATCGTGGGTCTGGCCACCAACGTGCAGTTTTTGCGCCATGTGGTGAAGAGCCCGTCGTTTGCCAAAGCCAACCTGGACACTGCGCTGATCCCGCGCGAGCAGGCGGTGCTGTTCAACCAGGAACCGGTGGGCCTGCCGCTGGCCGCAGCCGCTGCCGTCGCGCAGGCGCTGCTGGACGAGAAAGCGACGGAGGGGGCTGACCCTTTCAGCCGCCGCGACGGCTGGCGTTCGCACGGTGTCACTGTGCGCCGCTTCGCATTTGAATTCCAGGGCGAACCGCAGCCCGGCGAGCTGAGCTACCTGCATGATGGCGCGCTGCACCTGAACGTGGGCGGCGCTTCGGGCACGCTGCAGTTCGTGGCGACGGCGCAGGGGCTGGACGTGCAGTTCGCTGGTCAGCGCGCCACGGTCCAGGTTTATGCCCAAGGCGAGACCGACCATGTGTTTGCACCGCACGGCGCCACGCAGATCCTCAATGTGGACCTGTTGGCCCATGCGGGCGAGGCGCAGTCGGAGGCCGGCCGCCTGACCGCACCCATGCCGGGCAAGGTCGTGTCGATTTCTGTCAAGGCTGGCGACAAAGTGGCCAAGGGCCAGGCCCTGGCCGTGATGGAGGCCATGAAGATGGAGCACACCATTGCAGCGCCCGCAGACGGCACGGTGGCCGAGGTGCTCTACGCCCCGGGCGACCAGGTGGCCGAGGGGGCAGAGCTGTTGAAACTCGAGGCAGCACAATAAGCGGATGCGCATCACTTTCTGCTGTACCCACACCAAGGCCGAGCCCTGGCTCACCGCCTTTCGCGCGGCATTGCCCGGCGCGGACATTTCTGAATGGGCGCCCGGCGCGCCGCAGGCCGACCATGCCGTGGTGTGGTCGCCGCCCCAGCAGTTCATGGACGAACAGCCGGGGCTCAAGGGCATCTTCAACACCGGTGCCGGCGTGGACGCGCTGTTGAAGCTCAAGCTGCCCGCGGGCGCCACGCTGGTGCGGCTGGACGACGCGGGCATGTCGGTGCAGATGGCCGAGTTTGTCTGCCATGCCATCATTCGGCACTTTCGCGAGCTGGATGGGTATGAGGCGGATGTGGCGCAGGGCAAATGGTCGTTTCGCAAGCCCCGCCTGCGTACCGAATACCCGGTAGGCATCATGGGCCTCGGTGTGCTGGGCGAACGCGTGGCGCGTGCCGTCGCGCAATTTGATTTTCCGGTCAACGGCTGGAGCCGCACGCCCAAAGCGATCGACGGCGTGCGCGGCTTTGCGGGCATGGCGCAGCTGAATGACTTTCTGGCGGCCTCGCGCTTTCTGGTGTGCCTGGTGCCGCTCACGCCCGACACGCAGGACATCCTGAACCGCGATACGTTGTCGCGCCTGCAGCCCGGCGGCTACGTCATCAACGTGGCACGCGGCGCGCATCTGGTGGACGACGACCTGATCGCGCTGCTGGACAGCGGCCATCTGGCCGGCGCCACGCTGGATGTGTTTCGCACCGAGCCGCTGCCAGCGGAACACCCGTTCTGGCGGCACCCGAAAATCACCGTCACGCCGCACACGTCGGCCCGCACGCTGCGCGAGGAAAGCATTGCCCAGATCGCGGGCAAGATCCTGGCGATGCAGCGCGGGGATCCCGTTGCTGGCAGGGTTGACATTCAAAAAGGATACTGACGCCATGAAATTCCCCAGCAAAGTCAAACTCGTGGACGTCGGCCCGCGCGACGGCCTGCAAAACGAAAAGCAGCCCGTGCCGGCCGAGGTCAAGATCGGCCTGGTGCACCGCCTGCAGGACGCGGGGCTGAAGGAAATTGAAGTCACCAGCTTCGTCAGCCCCAAGTGGGTGCCGCAGATGGCCGACAACGCCGAAGTCATGGCCGGCATCACCCGCAAGCCGGGCGTGCGCTATTCGGTGCTGACGCCCAACATGAAGGGCTTTGAGGCGGCGGTGGCAAGCAAGCCGGATGAAATCGTGGTGTTCGGCGCGGCCAGCGAGGCCTTCAGCCAGAAGAACATCAACTGCTCCATCGCCGAAAGCATCGAGCGTTTTGCCCCGGTGGTCGAGGCTGCACGCGCACAGGGCATCTATGTGCGCGGCGCCATCTCCACCGCGGTCGGCTGCCCTTACGAGGGCGAGATCGCACCCGAACGGGTCGAGCTGGTCGCGCGGCTCATGAAGCAGATCGGCGTGCAGCATGTGGGCGTGGCCGACACCATTGGCGTAGGCACGCCGGTGAAGGTGCAGCGCGCGATGGAAGCGGCGCTGAAGCACTACGACATCAACGACGTGTCGGGCCATTTCCACGACACCTACGGCCAGGCACTGGGCAACACGCTGGCCACGCTGGAGATGGGCGTGTGGCAGTACGACACGTCGTCGGCCGGCCTGGGCGGCTGCCCGTACGCCAAGGGCGCCACGGGCAACGTGGCGACCGAAGACGTGGTGTACATGCTGCACGGCATGGGCATCGACACCGGCATCGACCTGGACCGCCTGATCGACGCGGGCAAATACATCAGCGACCACCTGGGCCGCAAACCCAACTCGCGCGCCTCCACGGCCATCCTGAACAAGCGCGCGGGCTGACGCGCCATGCGCTTCATCCCGGTGCCGCCGCACCTGTCGGCCTATGTGCTGGGGGTGACTGTTCTGCGCGCCGAGGTGGAACAGCTGGTGACCACGCCCGCCCATGCGCTGGCCATCTTCACACGGGTGCATCAAGGCTCCTTGCATGGCGTGCAGTTGTGCGCTGGCCCTGGGGCGCTGGTGGGGCAGGGCAGCGCGGGCACGGCGCGCATCGCGGTGGCAGCCGCCGGTACAGTGGCCGCAAGCTTGCTGTGCCGCGCGAGCATCCTGCCGCTGCTGTCGGGCGAGCCTGCGTCCCAGTTCACCAACGCGCCAGTACCGCCGGGCTTGCTGGGGCTGCATGCGGACATGCTGCAGGAGCACTTGGGTGCCAATGCGCCGGACGAACTGCTGGCGTCGGCAATGTTTGCGCAGGTTGATCGAGCGTTGCGCCTGGCGCGTGCGCCGCGTGCCGGGGCCTTGCGCTTTGCCTGCGCGCTGGAGGGTTGGGCCAAGGCGCTGCCAGCACGCGCGCCCATGGACTGGAGCGAGCGGCAGTGGCAGCGCGCCTGCCAGGCCGAGCTGGGCGTGAGCCCCAAATTCCTGCAGCGGCTGAACCGCGTGCACGCCAGTGTGCGCCACCGCATGGCGCAGGCAGCCCAGCCGCTGTCGCAGCACGCGCTGGAGGCGGGCTTTTTCGACCAGGCCCACATGGCCCGCGAGTACCGGCTGCTGGCCGGCGCCGCACCGCGCGAGAGCCTGGCCCGCCATGGCAGTGGGGCCGCGGGCCTCGCGCTGGGTGCAAGCCAGCTCGCACCGCGCTTTTTCTCACGCTGACCGGTGTGTCGGATTTTTCCAAGACGCTCGCACGCGGTGGCCCTAGCATCCGGCCATGAGCGATTCCATCGAAGCAAGTATTCATGTGGCCGCGACGCCCGGCGCGGTTTATGCCGTCTGGGCTGACGTGCACCGCTGGCCGCAATGGGACCCGGACACGCGAGAGGCCTCGCTGGACGGGCCGTTGGCTGCGGGCGCAAAGGGGCGGCTGAAGCCACGCAAGGGGTTTGCGGTACCCATGCGGGTGGTAGAGGCCGTGCCCGGCGAGCATTTCACCGTCGAGTGCCCGGTGCTGGGCAGCGTCATGCGCTTTGAGCACGTGCTGCGCCTGCAGGATGGCGGCGTGGAAGTGACCCACCGCGTGACCTTCCACGGCTGGCTGGCGGGGTGGCTGATGCGCACCGTCGGCCAGGACGTGCGCCGCGGCCTGCCGGTGACGCTGCGGGGCCTGAAGGCCCGCGTCGAGCAGGGGGCGATGCACGCCGCGTAAGATTGGCGGCATGTGTGGAGCTGAACTTACATCCCTGCCCGAGAGCGTGCAGCGCGTGGCCCGCGCGCTGCAGGACAAGGGCCACCCCCATTCCCCGGTCATGCTGGACGACGCTGCGCGCACCGCGCAGCAGGCGGCCGACGCGCTGGGTATTGCCGTGGGCCAGATCGCCAAAAGCATCATCTTCCGGCGCAAAAGCGACGACGCGGCCGTGCTGGTCATCACATCGGGCGACCGGCGGGTGGACGAGAAGAAGGTGGACGCGCTGGTGGGAAAGACCGGCCGTGCCGACGCCGAATTCGTCCGCGCCAGAACGGGCTACGCCATCGGTGGTGTGCCGCCTGTTGCACATGCCACACCGCCCGTGACATTGATCGACCAGGACCTGCTGCGCTTTGACGAAGTGTGGGCCGCCGCCGGGCATCCGCACGCGGTGTTCAAGCTGCACCCGAGCGACCTGGAATCGCTGACGGGCGCGCCAGTGGCCGACGTGGTGCAGGCATTCACATGACGCAGCCGTACTCCACCATCGTGCTGGCCCGCCTGGCCGCGCGCGTGCGACAGGACACGCTGGATGGCGAGGTGGGTGTGCCGTCGCCCTGCGTATCGGTGTGCCGCATGGACGCGCCGCGGCAGTATTGCCTGGGCTGCCTGCGCACCATCGACGAGATCGCCGGCTGGAGCCGCATGGACGATGAAGGCAAGCGCGCCGTGTGGGCGCTGATCGAGCAGCGTCTGGAGACGACGGCATGAAACAGATCACCTGCTGGCTGGACTTCATCTCGCCCTACGCCTACCTGGCGTTCGAGAAGCTGCCTGAAGCCTTGCAAGGCCTGAGCTACAGCATGCGCTACAAGCCGGTGCTGTTTGCCGGCCTGCTCAAGCACCACGGCCAGCTGGGCCCGGCGGAAATCCCGGGCAAGCGCGACTGGACCTACCGCCAGGTGCTGTGGCTGGCGCACAGCCAGGGCGTGCCTATGCAGATGCCCGCTGCGCACCCGTTCAACCCGCTGGCGTTGTTGCGCCTGGCGCTGGCCTGCGGCGATGCGTTGGGTGAGGTGAACCGCTATGTGTGCGAAACCGTTTTGCGCCACGTGTGGCGCGGCGGCGCCGATGCCGCAGACCCCGCGCGCCTGCAGGCACTGGCAGCACTGCTGCAGCCTGCCCAGGACCCGGGCAGTAACGCCGTGAAGGCGCTGCTCAAAACCAATACGGATGAGGCCATTGCGCGCGGCCTGTTCGGTGTGCCCACCTTCGCCGTGGACGACAAGCTCTTCTGGGGCTTTGACGCGCTGCCCATGTTGCGCGCATACCTCAGCGGTGACGCGTGGTTCGCTGACCACTGGCAAACAGCTGTGCAGCGCCCCGCCGCTGTGGCGCGCGTGAACAAGGGTTAACCCGCGCGCACGCGCGCTGTTGCCCGCATCGTGAAAAGAAACCCGCGGGTTTCACCCTAATCTGTCAGAAACACGCCAGTTTGGCGCAAGCCCCTGTTGGTTTCACGTCAGAGCAGGGTCAGAGCCATCTCCAAGAATCCGCTCCAAGCCTCCACGTCGGGGGCTTGCAACCTTTCTGGAGACAAAACCATGTCAACAACAGCCGCCCCCCGGCCGATGTCGAAGGAAGAGAAGAAAGTGATCTTCGCTTCGTCGCTCGGCACCGTATTCGAGTGGTACGACTTTTACCTGTACGGCTCTCTCGCCGCCATCATTGCCAAGCAGTTCTTCTCGGGCCTGGACGCAACATCCGCGTACATCTTTGCGCTGCTGGCGTTTGCCGCCGGCTTCCTGGTGCGCCCGTTCGGCGCCATCGTGTTCGGCCGCCTGGGCGACATGATCGGGCGCAAATACACCTTCCTGGTCACGATTTTGATCATGGGTGCGTCTACCTTTGTGGTGGGCCTGCTGCCCTCGTACGCCGCCATCGGTGTTGCCGCCCCCATCATCCTGATCGTGCTGCGCATGCTGCAGGGTCTGGCGCTGGGCGGTGAGTACGGCGGTGCCGCCACCTACGTGGCCGAGCATGCGCCGCAAGGCCGCCGCGGTGCCTATACGGCATGGATCCAGACCACGGCAACGCTGGGCCTGTTCCTGTCGCTGCTGGTGATCCTGGGTGTGCGCCTGGGCCTGGGTGACGCCGCGTTTGCCGATTGGGGCTGGCGTGTGCCGTTCCTGCTGTCCATCGTGCTGCTGGGCATTTCGGTGTGGATCCGCTTGTCGCTGAACGAATCGCCTGCCTTCCAGAAAATGAAGGCCGAGGGCAAGACCTCCAAGTCGCCGCTGACCGAATCCTTCGGCCAATGGAAGAACCTGAAGATCGTGATCCTGGCGCTGCTGGGCCTGACCGCCGGCCAGGCCGTTGTCTGGTACACCGGCCAGTTCTACGCGCTGTTCTTCCTGACGACGATCGCCAAGGTGGACGCCACCACGGCCAACCTGATGATTGCTGCGTCGCTGTTGATCGGCACGCCGTTCTTCATCGTGTTCGGTTCGCTGTCTGACAAGATCGGCCGCAAGCCCATCATCATGGCGGGCTGTGCGCTGGCCGTGGCAACCTACTTCACGGTGTTCCCCGCACTGCTCAAGGCCGCCAACCCGGGCCTGGTCGCAGCGCAACAGGCCACCAAGGTGACGGTGACCGCCGACCCCAAGACCTGCTCGTTCCAGGGCAGCCCCATTGCACGCGACATCGATTTCCGCACCTCGTGCGATATCGCCAAGCGCGCGCTGACGCAGTCGTACATCCCGTACGAGAACGTTGCGGGCCCCGCCGGTTCGCCCACCACCGTGACGCTCGGCACCACCGTGCTGAACCCGCCCACGGCCACGCTGAACGACAAGCGTGACGGCTTCGCGCCCGACAGCGCCAAGGCCATTGCCGAGTTCCGCAAGGGCCTGACCGACGCTGCCAAGGCTGCCAAGCTGACCGTTGCCGCCGACACGACGTCCATGAACAAGGTCATGGTGCTGGCGCTGCTGGTCTACCTGGTGATCCTGGTGACCATGGTCTACGGCCCGATCGCCGCCATGCTGGTTGAAATGTTCCCCACGCGCATCCGCTACACGTCGATGAGCCTGCCTTACCACATTGGTAACGGCTGGTTCGGCGGCCTGCTGCCCACCACGGCATTCGCCATGGTGGCTGCAACCGGCGACATCTTCTACGGCCTGTGGTACCCCGTGATCGTCGCTGCCGGCACCTTCGTGATCGGCATGATCTTCATCAAAGAGACGAAAGACGTGGATATCTACGCGAAGGATTGATAACCCCCCCGAAGCGGCCTTGCGGCCGCCTCCCCCCAGGGGGCGCCACCAGCGGCCCGGCTTGGCCGGTTCCGCGGTGGCACTGGAAAATCCTCGTCTGAGGAGGTTTGGTGAAGGGTCTGCCCTGGCGGGCTCTTCGACAAACGAACCCAGGAGACATCAACATGTGGAAGATTGCCGTCGGCTTTGCCGTGTTTGCCGCCATTGCGCTGTTCATCATCAGCAAGGCCGGTGACAAAGTGGACATGAGTGGCGAAAAGCATGGCGTGGAAGCCTCCCATGCCCCCGCGCCTGCGGGCGCTGCCTCTGGCGCGAAGTAGGGGTCAGTGGTACTGTGCAGCGAGGAGACAAGCCGCATGAAGTACCAGAAAACGGGTGCCGGCCAACAGGCACTCAAAGACCGCTCGGTCCCCCTTTCACCGCGCCAGCGTTCCGCTTTCATCCTCTTTGACGGCAACCGCACGCTCGCCGAGGTGTTGCAGGCCACCCAGGGCCTGGGCGTCACGCAGGAGGATGTCGACTACCTTGTGGAAACGGGCCTGCTGGCCCGGCCGGCTGCTCCGGCGCCGCAGCCCGTTGCGGCCCAGGCCCCTGCGCCTGTTGTAACGGCCCCGTCCCCCCTGTCTGCCGCCGCGCCTGCCGGCGCCGACCGCTACCGCGTGGCCTACCCGCTGGCCGCCCAGCTCACGGCCACCCTCGGCCTGCGGGGCTATCGCCTGAACCTGGCTGTGGAGGCTGCAGGCAATTACGACGAATTGCTCGCACTGTTCCCGCGCATCCAGGAGGCCGTGGGCGCCGACAAGGCCGGCCCGCTGGAACAGGCGCTCAAGGGCTGAATCGCGCTGATAACCCCATGACAGAAACTGTCAGTGGGGCGTCCCTAGAATGTTGGGCCTCCTTTCGGAAAGAAAGACTCCATGACCCAGGGACTGATCCGCATCCGCGGTGCACGCCAGCACAACCTCAAGAACCTCGACCTTGACATCCGCACCGGCGAACTGACGGTGGTGACCGGGCCCAGCGGCTCGGGCAAATCGAGCCTGGTGTTTGACACGCTGTACGCCGAGGGCCAGCGCCGTTACGTCGAAACGTTCAGTGCGTATGCGCGCCAGTTCCTGGACCGCATGGACAAGCCCGCGGTGGACAAGGTAGAGGGCGTGCCGCCGGCCATCGCCATCGACCAGACCAACCCCGTGCGTTCGTCGCGTTCCACGGTCGGCACCATGACCGAGCTGAACGACCACCTGAAGCTGTTGTTCGCCCGCGCGGGCCAGCTGTTTGACCGCCAGACGGCATTGCCCGTCAAGCACGACACACCCGAGACGATTTACGCCGAACTGCACCGGCGCACCGCGCAAGACGACCCGCGCCTTGTCGTGACCTTTCCCGTGGAGCTGCCCGCCAACACCACGGCTGCGGAGGTAGAGCAATGGCTGGCCGCCAGCGGCTTCACCCGTGTACAGGCTGAACGCGAGGTTGCGACTGTTACAGGCCCGCGCAAGGTGCTGGACGTCGTCGCGGACCGCTTCCGTTTGCAGGGCACTGAAAAAGCCCGTGTGGTGGAGGCGATTGAAGTGGCCCTCAAGCGCGGCAGCGGCCGCATGGCGGTTTACGCAACCCGTCATCCCCGCGAAGGCGGGGATCCAGTGCGTCCGGATTCGCAAGCCCTGGATTCCCGCCTTCGCGGGAATGACGCGGAGGAAATCTGGAAGTTCTCCACCGGCCTGCACTGCCCCGAAAGCGACCTGCGCTACGCCGACCCCATTCCGTCGATGTTCTCGTTCAACTCCGCCGTGGGCGCGTGCGAGGCCTGCCGCGGCTTTGGCCGCGTGATCGGGGTGGACTGGGGCCTGGTCATCCCCAACGAAAAACTCACCCTGCGTGCCGGCGCAATCAAGCCCATACAGACACCCGCCTGGTCTGAATCGCAGGACGACCTGATGCGCCACGCCGAGGCCGCCGGCATTCCGCGTGACACGCCCTGGTACAAGCTCACACCCGAACAGAAAAGCTTTGTCATCGACGGCGTGCCCGGCTACAAGGAAGGCCAGTGGGCCAAGCGCTGGTACGGCATCAAGCGGTTCTTTGCCTACCTGGAGAGCAAGGCCTACAAGATGCACATCCGTGTGCTGCTGTCCAAGTACCGCAGCTACACGCCGTGCGAGACCTGCGGCGGCGCGCGTTTGAAGACCGAGCCGCAGTTGTGGCGCATCGGCACCAAAGAAGACGCCGACGCCGCGCTGGACCCCGCCAAGCGCTTCATGCCCGTGGGCGTGCAGTGGACGCGCGCGCAGCTCGAAGCACTGCCGGGCCTGAGCCTGCATGACCTGATGCTCATGCCCATTGACCGTCTGCGCCTGTTCTTTGACCGGGTGGAGCCGCATGCCGAATCGCAAGCCAGCAGCGGTGAATTGCAGGCGCTGAAGCTGCTGTTCGAGGAAATCAACACGCGGCTCAAATACCTGTGTGACGTGGGTATTGGTTACCTTACGCTGGACCGGCAAAGCCGCACGCTGTCGGGCGGCGAGGTGCAGCGCATCAACCTCACCACGGCGCTCGGCACGTCGCTGGTGAACACGCTGTTTGTGCTGGACGAGCCCAGCATCGGCCTGCACCCGCGCGACATGAACCGCATCACCGAGGCCATGAAGCGCCTGCGCGACGCCGGCAACACGCTGGTGGTGGTGGAGCACGACCCCGCCGTCATGCTGGCGGCCGACCGCATGATCGACATGGGCCCGGGCCCGGGCGAGAAGGGCGGCGAAATCGTGTTTGACGGCACGCCCGAAGAACTCAAGCGCGCCGACACCTTGACCGGCGCGTACCTTGGCGCGCGCAAACAGGTGGGCATGGGCTTTCGCCGCGCGGTGACAGACGCGACGCCGCGCCTCATCCTGGAAGGCGCGCGCGAGCACAACCTGCAGAACGTGTCGGTGGAATTCCCGCTGCAACGCATGGTGTGCATCACCGGCGTCAGCGGCTCGGGCAAATCCAGCCTGATCCAGGACGTGCTGGCCCCGGCGCTGATGCGCCACTTTGGCCGCGCCACCGAATCGCCTGGCGCGCATGACCGCCTGCTGGGCGCCGACCACCTGAGCGACGTGGTGTTTGTGGACCAGTCGCCCATCGGCAAGACGGCGCGCTCCAACCCGGTCAGCTATGTGGGCGCGTGGGACGCCATCCGCGAAATTTTTGCCACGGCGCCGCTGGCCCGCCAGCGCAGCTACACCGCGTCCAAGTTCAGCTTCAACAGCGGCGACGGGCGCTGCCCCACCTGTGGCGGCTCGGGCTTTGAGCATGTGGAAATGCAGTTCCTGAGCGACGTGTACCTGCGCTGCCCTGATTGCGACGGCAAACGCTACCGCCCCGAGATCCTGGAAGTGACGATCGAGCGCCAGCCCCTGGGCGCCCTCAAGCCGCGCATCATGAACGTGGCCGACGTGCTGGACCTGACGGTCAGCGAAGCCGCCGCCATCTTTGCCAACGACCGCGAAGTGATCCGCGCGCTGCAACCCATCGTGGACGTGGGGCTGGAATACGTGAAGTTGGGCCAGCCCGTGCCCACGCTGTCGGGCGGTGAATCGCAGCGCCTGAAGCTCGCAGGCTTTCTGGCCGGTGCCGCCAAAAACGCCACCAGCAGCCGCCAGGCCACGGCCACCAAAGGCACGCTGTTTCTGTTCGACGAGCCCACGACCGGCCTGCACTTTGACGACATCACCAAGCTCATGCGCGCGCTGCGCAAGCTGATTGACGGCGGCAATTCGCTGATCGTGATCGAGCACAACCTGGACGTGATCCGCGCCTCTGACTGGCTGATCGACCTGGGGCCTGAAGGTGGCTGCGCCGGCGGCCTGGTCGTGGCCGAGGGCACACCTGACGATGTGCGTCAGCACCTGACGTCACACACCGGTCTGGCGCTGCGCGAGTACGACCGCGCCATGGGGCTGGGTGCCCATGCGGTGGAAGAGGGCCGGCCGCTGCAGGTGGTGGTGCGTGAGCGCAAGCCGCCACCTGAGGCCATCCAGATCATCAACGCCAAGGAACACAACCTCAAGAGCCTGTCGGTCAACATACCGCACGGCAAGTTCAGTGTGGTCACAGGCGTGTCGGGCTCGGGCAAGTCCACGCTGGCGTTTGACATTTTGTTCAACGAAGGCCAGC
>CALRZF020000016.1:0-24344 GCA_943372585.1 Ramlibacter sp. 2FC
GGCGCGACCGCGACGCCGCCTGGGCCGACGCGAGGCTGGCCGCGGCCGAAACGCTGTCGCGCGCCGTGCGCCGCCCGGTGCTGGCCCATGTGGACCTGGCCAGCGGGCGCTACCAGCTGGTGCTGGCGGCTGAGCCCGCCAGCTTCGCGCTGCAGATGGACCTGCGCACCACCGTGCCCTGGAGCGAATGGCCCATGGCGCCCGACACCAGCCCCGTGCGCGTGACGCTGGAGCACGACAGCCAGAGCTTCGTGGTGCAGCCCGGGCGCATCGGCGCCGGCGGCTGGCGTTTTGACTTTCACAAACACCTGGCTGCCGACAGCCAGCCATTTGATGTGGTGGCCATCCGCCAGGTGGGCTGGGCCGAACTGCCCTGGGGCTGGATGGCGGCCTGGACGCTGGCGGTGGCTGGCCTGCTGGCTGGCGCGGGTGTGCTGGTGCGCCAGCGCGAAGAGCGCCGCCGGGCCGAAGAACTCTTGCGCCTGGGCCAGGTCGCGCGGCTGAACACCATGGGCGAGCTGGCCGCCGGCATGGCACACGAGCTCAACCAGCCACTGACGGCCCTGCTGGCCAACACCCAGGCGGCGGGCCGCCTGCTGGCGGACGACCCACCCGACCTGCCCACCGCGCGCGACGCCATGGCGCAGGCGGTGCAGCAGGCCCGCCGCGCCGCCGATGTGGTGGGCCGGCTGCGCCGCGCCGTGCAGCGGCCCGACACGGCGGCACAGGCCCAGCCCGTGGTGCTGCAGGACGCCGTGCGCAACGCGCTGTACCTGCTGGCGCCCGAACTGCAACGCCGCCAGGTGGCAAGCCAGGTCGATGCGCCAGACGGGCCCGTAGCCGTGCTGGCCGAACCTGTGGCGCTGGAACAGATCATCCACAACCTGCTGATGAACGCACTGCAGGCGCTGGAGCAGGTGGGCGCGCCTGAGCGTCAGCTGCTGCTGACGCTGACCACCAGCGCCACGCATGGCGTGTTGACCGTGGCCGATACCGGCCCGGGTATGGCGCCCGAGGTATTGCCGCGCGTGTTTGAGCCCTTCTTCAGCACCCGCACCGGCGGCCTGGGGCTGGGCCTGAGCCTGTGCGAAACACTGGCCGCCGGCATGGGCGGCCAACTGACGGCCGCCCACCATGCGCCACGTGGTGCGGCCTTTCGCCTGAGCCTGCCGCTGTCAAGGCCATGAACACCCTGTCGCCCCTCATCCACCTGATCGACGACGACGAGGCGGTGCGCGCCAGCCTGGCGCTGCTGATCGGCACCGTGGGGCTGCGGGTGCAGGCCTGGGCCGACCCGCAGGCCTTCATGGCGGGGTTTGACCGCCAGGGCATTGGCGCCATCGTGCTGGACGTGCGCATGCCCGGCATCAGCGGCCTCACGGTGCTGGACCAGCTGGTGGCGCAGGGCGTGGACCAGCCGGTCATCATGCTCACGGGCCACGGCACGGTGGAGATGTGCCGGCGCGCGTTCAAGTCAGGCGCGGCGGAGTTTCTGGAAAAGCCGGTGGACGACGAAGCCCTGCTGGAGGCACTGCAAAACGCCGTGCGCCAGCATGTGAAGTCGCGCGAGCGCCACCAGGCCGACCGCGCTGCACGCGAACGCTTTGCGCAGCTGTCGGCGCGTGAACGCGAGGTGCTGGGCCTGATCGTCGCGGGCCTGACCAACAAGGAAATCGGGCGCGCGCTGGATGTGTCGCCGCGCACGGTGGAAACGCACCGCGCCAACCTGTTCGCCAAGCTGCAGGCCGAGTCGCTGGCGCAGTTGATCCGCGGCTACGCGGTGCTGGTGGACGAGGCTGCGGGCTGAAAAGGCTCCGTAGTTTTACGGAGCCCCGCGCGTAGCCGTACGAATGGGCGAAACGCGGCGCAATTCCTACAGTTCCCTCACGGTTGATTGAACCGCATCACCCCAGGAGAACACCATGAACAAAGCCCTTTGCACCCTGACACTGGCGATCATTGCCACCGCCGCCCAGGCCCAGGCCGTGCGCACCGAAAAGAACATGTCGCTGGAGCTGGCCAACCAGATCGCCGGCGCTACGGTCGCCGCCTGCACTGCCGGCGGGTACGCCGTGACCGCCACCGTGGTGGACCGCGCGGGCAGCATCCGCGCCGTGCAGCGCGCCGACAATGCCGGCCCCCACACGCTGGCGGCCAGCCTGCAGAAGGCCTTCACGTCCGCCTCGGCCAAAAACAACACGCTGGCCATGATGGAAGGCGCGCAGAAGAACCCGGCCGCGGCCAACCTGGTGCACATCCCCGGCTTTTTGCTGCTGGGCGGTGGCGTACCGGTGAAGGTCGGCAACGAGGTCATCGGCGCCGTGGGCGTGGGCGGTGCACCGGGCGGCCACCTGGACGAGCAATGCGCCGTGGCCGCGCTGGACAAGGTCAAGGATCAGTTGAAGTAATCCCACCGATTGGAGGTATCCCCATGAAGCCGAACCGCATTCATTCCCTGCTGCATCACCTGTTGCTGGCCGCTGTCTGCGGTCTCGGTACAGTCACCGCCATCGCTCAGGTGGGCCCCACGCCCGCCGAAGCAGCACGCTACAGCGGCCTGCACGCCGCCGCCCACAAGGGCGACGCGGCGCAGATCGCCAAACTGGCCGCCGCCAAGGCCGACCTGAACGCCCGCGACGGCAACGGCCGCACGCCGCTGCATGTGGCCACGTTCGCCAAACAGCGCGAGGCCATCCGCGCGCTGGCCAAGGCCGGCGCCGACATCAACCTGCTGGACAACGACCGCTACGACGGTGTGACCATTGCGTCCGTGGCCGACGACGAGGAAACGCTGCGTGTACTGCTGTCGCTGGGCGCCAGCGCCAAACAGGTGACCAGCCGCTACGACGGCACCGCGCTGATCGCCGCCGCCCACCTGGGGCATGACGGCGTGGTGCGCCAGCTGATCGCCGCCGGTGCGCCGCTGGACCATGTGAACAACCTGCACTGGACGGCGGTGATCGAGTCCATCGTGCTGGGCAACGGCGGCGCGCGCCACCAGGCCACGCTCAAGGCCTTGATTGACGCCAAAGCGGATCTGCAGCTCAAGGACCGCCAGGGCGTCACACCGCTGCAGCTGGCGCGCTCGCGTGGCTACGGCGAGATGGTGAAGATGCTGGAGGCCGCAGGCGCCCGCTGAAGGCGCGTCGATAGGGGAAAACACAATGCCCCTGCGGCGCAGGCGCGCCTAGCATCGGCCCCATGCCTGCAACCGCCGGGGCGGGGCCGTCCGGCGCGGCCCGCCCCACCATCCACCGCGAAGTTTTACCGTCCGCCTCGCGCCACGTGAGCCTGGCGCTGGTGCTGGTCCCCGGGCCGGTGCACGAGATCGAGCCCGAGCCTTACCTGCGCATCAGCTTCAACGTGGGGCCTTCGTATTCGTTTGACGCGTCCGGCCCCGGCACGCACGCCAGCTTTGCCATGCGCCACCATGCCCTGATGGTCATACCGCCCGACACAGCGGTCGCCCACAGCACGGCCACGCCGCGCCCGACCGGCCGCGCGCTCAAGCCGGCGCGGCTGGCCACGTTTCGCATCTCTACCGACTTGCTGGCCGACAGCGCCGTGGCGCTGGGCCTGCCGCCCGAGCGCGCACAGCTGCGCCACCAGGTGGTACCGGGCGATGAGGTGCTGCGCCTGCTGTCGCAGGCGCTGTACGCCGACCTGCGCGAAGGCCACCCTGACGGCGCGCGCGCCACCGAGCGGCTGGCCATGGCACTGGTCACGCGGCTTTTGCTGCGCGAACAGGGCCGCAGCGCCGGGCCGGCGCAAGGCGGGCTGGACAAGGCACGTGCCCACATTGACGCCCACCTGGGCGACAGCCTGAGCCTGGAGGACCTGGCTGCCGTGGCCGGGATGAGCCTGTTCCATTTCTGCCGGGTGTTTCGCGACTCCACCGGCGTCACGCCGCACCAGTACATCGTGGGCCGTCGCATGGAGCTGGCCTGCCGGCTGCTGTGGTCTGCGCGACTCGCCAGCGGCGGCGGCCCCGGCATGCTGGACATTGCGCTGGCCTGCGGCTTCAGCTCACAAAGCCACTTTGCCGCGCAGTTTCGCCGCCACACGGGCCAGACGCCGCGGCAGTGGCAGCGCAACCTGGGGCAGGCTGCGGACACACCCGAGGCCCCCTGAGTTACCTGCGCGACAGCGACACAGGGTTTGCCTGAGGCTTGCCGCGCAAGATTGCGCCAAACGGCGTGCCGTACAGCAATTTCGGGCCAGACCGCAAGGCAAGCGCTCGGCACAGTGACATCTCCCATAACCACAACGGAGACGTCGATGAGGCACCTGACCCACCACCCCCTGACCCGCCGCACCCTGTTGGGCGGCCTGGCCGCCACCGCCCTGGGCGCGCACGCCAGCGTGCCACCGCCCAAGGGCGACTTGCTGATCGGCCAGAGCGCGCCGTTGTCGGGGCCCATGGCCAATCCCATGGCCAATGTGCTGGCCGGCCAGCAACTGGCCATTGACGAGATCAACCGCAAAGGCGGCATTGGCGGGCGCCGCGTGCGCCTGGACACGCTGGACGACGCCTTTGATCCCAAGCGCACGCTGGAAAATTCACGCACGCTGGTCGAGCAACGCGGCGCGCTGTCGCTGTTTGGCACCGTCGGCACCGGCCAGACGCTGGCCGTGCTGCCCTACATCGCTGAAAAGCGCGTGCCGCTGATTGCGGCCTACAGCGGCAGCCCCGCGCTGCGTGCACAACCCAACGCGTATTTCTTCACCACGCAGGCGGGCTACGACGACGAGCTGGTGCGCATCGTGCGCAACCTGGTGGCCGTGCAGGCCAGACGCATTGCGCTGGTCTACCAGGACAACGAGTTCGGCAAACTGTTGGCGCCGCTGGCCGAGAAGATCGTCGCAGCCGAGGGCGCCACGCTGGCCGGCACGCGCTCGCTGCAGTCCACGGGCGCGGATTCAGTGGCGGCCGCGCAGGCCGTCTCGGGCATGAAGGCGCAGGCCGTGGTGCTGCTGGTGGCCGGCCCGGCCGTGGTGGGCTACATCAAGGCCAACCGCGCCTACGCGGGGCTGCCGGTGTACACGCTGTCGCTGTCGGTGGGCTCGGCCATCCTGAAGGCGCTGGGTGATGACGCCCGCGGCCTGGCGGTGTCGCGCGCCACGCCCTATCCCTGGCGTGCCACCACGCCGCTGGCCAAGGAGTTCAACGCGGTGATGGCCCGTGCCGGCAAGGAGGTGGACTACGACCATTACCTGGGCTACATCAACATGCAGGTGATGGCCGCAGGCCTGCGCGGCGCGGGCAAGAGCCCCACGCCCGAGACGGTGAAAGAGGCCATGGAAAAGCTGGCCCGCCTGGACCTGGGCGGCTATGTGATGGAGTTCGGCCCCGATCGCCGCCACGGCTCCAATTTTGTGGAGATCACCGTGGTCGGCCCCCGGGGCAACTTCATCAGGTGAGCGTGACGCGGGCAAACTTGCGCTTGCCCACCTGCACGACGTAGGTGCCCGCGTCCAGCTTCAAACCCTTGTCGCTGACCACGCTGGAGTCCACCCGGACACCGCCGCCTTCAATCAGGCGGCCGGCTTCCGTGCTGGACGGCGCCAGGCCTGCGGCCTTCAGCAATGCGCCAATACCCATGGGCGCGCCCGCCAGCGTCATGGCCGGGATGTCATCGGGCACGCCGCCCTTGCTGCGGTTGGTGAAGTCCTGCTCGGCCGTGTCAGCCGCCGCGGCGTTGTGAAAGCGCGCAGTGATTTCCTTGGCCAGCAGGACCTTGGCATCCTTGGGGTTGCGCCCGCCCTCCACCTCAGCCTTGAGCTTGGCGATGTCGGCCTCGCTCTTGAATGACAGCAGCGTGTACCAGCGCCACATCAGCGTGTCGCTGATGGACAGCACCTTGGCGAACATGGTGTTGGGGTCTTCGGTCACGCCGATGTAGTTGTTCTTGCTCTTGGACATCTTGTCCACACCGTCCAGGCCCTCCAGCAGCGGCATGGTCAAAATGCACTGCGGCTCCTGGCCGTACTCCTGCTGCAGGTGGCGGCCCATGAGCAGGTTGAACTTCTGGTCGGTGCCGCCCAGCTCCAGGTCGCTCTTGAGTGCGACGCTGTCATAGCCCTGCATCAGCGGGTACAGGAACTCATGGATGGAGATCGACGTGCCGGCCTTGAAACGGTCGTGGAAATCGTTGCGCTCCATCATGCGCGCCACGGTGTAGCGCGACGCCAGCTGGATCATGCCGCGCGCCCCCAGCGGGTCGCTCCATTCGCTGTTGTAGCGCAGCTCGGTTTTGGCGGGGTCCAGAATCTTTTCGGCCTGGGCACGGTAGGTCTCGGCGTTGGCCTTGATCTGCTCAGCCGTCAGCGGCGGGCGGGTGGTGTTGCGCCCCGACGGGTCGCCGATCATGGACGTGAAGTCGCCGATCAAAAAGATCACCGTGTGGCCCAGGTCCTGCAGCTGGCGCATCTTGTTGAGCACCACGGTGTGGCCGATGTGGATGTCCGGTGCGGTCGGGTCCAGCCCCAGCTTGATGCGCAGCGGCACGCCCGTGGCCTCGGAACGGGCCAGCTTTTTGACCCAGTCGTCCTGCGGAATCAGCTCCTCGCAGCCGCGCAGCGTGACCGCCAGCGCCTCACGGACACGGTCGGTGACGGGGAAATTTGTAACTGGAGCTTGATTCATAAGGGTTTTTTCAGATGCCCGGGTGGGTAGGCTGGCTATACTGCGTTCCATCGACTGTGCCGGATTTTAATTGGCGCAGTTTTTGCAAATCGTCTGTCAGCAATCAGCGACTTGTAACGTAGGGAACCATCCCGCCGCTGTGTGGGACATACAGGCTCTTTCTGGGGACTCATCTTTTGAATAACGGCTTGACCGCCGCCGGGGACGCCTTGTTGTCCCGGCTGGCCCGTAACATCCAGCACCACCCGAAACACGTCACCGCCCTGGTGGCTGCCCTGATGCTGTGCGGTGGCGGCGGCGCTTATGCCGTGGCCTCGCTGGCACCCGACGCCGCCGACCTGCCCGTGCGCGAGATCGTTGAAGCGGTGGACCCCTTGCCGCTGCAGGCGCAGGCTGACCTGCTTGACGCGCACAACTTCAAGCTCTTCCGCTCGGAAACCACCCGTTCCACCGACACCGCCGAGGCCCTGTTGCAGCGCCTGGGCATCAGCGACCCGGTTGCCTCGGCTTTCCTGCGCAACGACGTCAACTTCCGCACGGCCCTGCTGGGCCGCGCCGGGCGCACCGTCACTGCCGAAGCCAGCGACCACAACGAGCTGCTGCGCCTGAGCGCCCGCTGGGCGCCCGAGGACGACGGCCAGTTCACCCGCCTGGTGATTGAAAAGACGCCGCAGGGCCTGGCATCGCGGCTTGAGAAAGCCCCGTTGGCCGCCGCCAGCCGGCTGGGCAGCGGCACCATCAAGTCATCGCTGTTTGCTGCAACGGATGAGTCCCGCATTCCCGATGCGGTGGCCGTGCAGGTCGCCGAAATCTTTTCGGGCGACATCGACTTTCACCGCGCGCTGCGCAAAGGCGACCGCTTCAGCGTGGTGTACGAATCGCTGGAGGCCGATGGCGAGCCGCTGCGCACCGGCCGCGTGCTGTCGGCCGAGTTCATCAACAACGGCAAGAGCTACCAGGCCATGTGGTTCCAGGAGCCGGGCAGCAAGGGCGGCTATTACACGCTGGACGGCCAGAGCCTGCGCCGCGCCTACCTGGCGTCGCCCATGGAATTCTCGCGAGTGACCAGCGGCTTCAAGATGCGCTTTCACCCCATCCTGCAAAAGTGGCGCGCCCACCTGGGTGTGGATTACGCAGCGCCCACGGGCACGCCCGTGCGCAGCGTGGGTGACGGCGTCGTCGAGTTTGCCGGTGTGCAAAACGGCTTTGGCAACGTGGTGTTCGTACAGCACCGCAACCAGCACGTGACCGTGTATGCCCACTTGAGCCGCATCAACGTGCGCCGGGGCCAGAGCGTGAGCCAGGGCCAGAACCTGGGCGCCGTAGGCGCCACGGGCTGGGCCACCGGGCCGCACCTGCACTTTGAGTTCCGCGTAGGCGGCCAGCACCAGGACCCGATGACCATCGCCAAGCAAAGCGAGTCCATCCCGGTGTCCGCCGCGGCCAAGCCGCTGTTTGACAAGACAGCCATGGGCATGCGCCTGCAACTCTCGGCTGCCGGCTCCGTCCAGCAAGCCAGCGCCCAGTAACTGTTTTCACCGCTGAATGGCTGAGCTGTACATCGGCCTCATGTCGGGCACCTCGCTCGATGGGGTGGATGGTGTGCTGGCTGATTTCTCAACCTCGCCGCTGCGCGTCGTGGCGCACGCGTCCACCGCCTTCGAGCCAGATTTCCGCGCCCGGCTGCTCGCGCTGAATACCAGCGGGCCTGATGAAATCCACCGCGCGGCATCTGCAGCCCACACACTGGTACAGGCCTATGCCAACGTCGTGGCCCAGTTGCTGGCCGCCGCCGGTGTGGCGGCCGGCGAAGTGCAGGCCATCGGTGCACACGGCCAGACGGTGCGCCACCAGCCCCGTGCGTTCGGTGGCACCGGCTACACCACGCAAATCAATAATCCGGCCCTGCTGGCCGAACTGACGGGCATGGACGTGGTGGCCGACTTTCGCAGCCGCGACGTGGCCGCAGGCGGCCAGGGCGCGCCGCTGGCGCCGTTCTTTCACCAGGCCATGTTCGCGCAGCCCGGTGCCACGGTGGGCGTGCTGAACCTGGGCGGCATCGCCAACCTGACCGTGCTGCGGCCTGACGGCGGCATCACGGGTTTTGACTGCGGCCCCGCCAATGCACTGATGGACGGCTGGTGCGAGCAGCACCAGGGCCGGTCTTTTGATGACGATGGCGCCTGGGCCGCCACCGGCCAGGTGCACGAGCCGCTGCTTTCACAGTGGCTGGCTCACCCCTACTTTGCGCAGAAGCCACCCAAGAGCACCGGGCGGGACCTGTTCAACCGCGCATGGCTGGACGCGTCGCTTGGAGCTCACACGGGGCTTGCTGCACAGCATGTGCAGGCAACGCTGGCCGAACTCACCGCCCGAAGCTGCGCAGCCGACCTGCTGCGAGAAGGCCCCCAAGTGCGGGAACTGCTGGTGTGCGGCGGTGGCGCCCTCAACGGCTACCTGATGCGGCGCCTGCAGGCCCTGTTGCCCGGCGCGGCCGTGCGCCCCAGCAGCGCCCGCGGCCTGCCACCCCTGCAAGTCGAGGCTGCTGCCTTTGCCTGGCTGGCGCGCATGTGCGTGCAGCGCCAGGCCTTGCCGCTGGGCCAGGTCACTGGTGCCACGGGCGGGCGCGTGCTGGGCGCCGTCTACCCCGCCTGAGCAGCAGCCATTCAGGCCTGGCCCGACACGTCGGGCGGCTGCGCACTGGGTGCCGCCCGCACCTGCGCTGACAGTTGCCAGAAGATCGCGGCTGAAGCCATCGTCACCAGCCCCATGCAGCCAAAGGTGGCTTGCAGCGCGTTCAGGGTCGACGTGGATGAGCCACCGGCAAACACACCCGTGAAGCCCGCCAGCACCGCCCCAGCGGCCGCCACGCCCATGCCCATGGCCAGCATCTGCACCATGGACAGCAGGCTGTTGCCGCTGCTGGCGGTGCGCTCGTCCAGGTCCTTGAGGGTCAGGGTGTTCATGGCCGTGAACTGGATGGAATTGACCGCCCCAAAGAAGGCCAACTGGATGATGCGCACTACCAGCGGCTGGCCGGGCGCGGCCAGGGCAAAGCTGGCCATCGCCAGGCCCACCAGCAGCGTGTTCACGCCCAGTACGTTGCGGTAACCAAAGCGGTTGATCAGCGGCGTGGTGACGCGCTTCATGGAAATGCTGGCCAGCGCAACGGGCAGCATCATCATGCCGGCCTGCACCGGTGAAAAACCCATGGTCAGCTGCAGCATCAACGGCACCAGGAACGGCATGCACGAACTGCCCAGGCGCGCAAACAGGTTGCCCATCAAGCCGACACTGAGCGTGCGGATGTGAAACAGCTGCGGCGAAAAAAGCGGATCCGGGCGGCGCGCGGCATGCAGCCAGTACGCGGTGATCGCTGCCAGGCCGAACACCAGCAGCACAAAGGCACCGGCGTAACCCAGCCCCAGGCCCGACACGCCGTCCAGCGACAGTGACAGCGCCACCATGCCGAACGCCAGCAGGCCGTAGCCCCAGGCATCAAAGCGCGGCGCCGGCAGCACGCGCAGGTCGGGCATGAACCGCAGCGCCGCCGCGCAGCCCACCAGCCCCACGGGCACATTGATCAGGAAGATCCAGTGCCAGGACGCGAACTGGACCAGCCAGCCGCCCAGCGTGGGGCCCACCAGCGGACCGATCAGGCCCGGAATCGCCACAAAACTCATGGCCTGCAGGAACTGGTGGCGCGGAACCGAGCGCAGCACACTCAGCCGCCCCACCGGCAGCAGGAAGGCGCCGCCCAAGCCCTGCACCACGCGCGCCGCCACGAGCTGTGCAAGGCTTTGCGACAGCGCACACAGGACGGAGCCCAGCACAAACATCACGATCGCGGCCAGGTAAACCCGGCGGGTGCCGAAACGGTCTGCGGCCCAGCCGGAAGCCGGGATCAGCATCGCCATGGCCAGCGAATACGCCACGATGACCGACTGCATGCGCAACGGGCTTTCGCCCAGGCTGCGCGCCATGGAGGGCAGCGCCGTGTTGACGATGGTCCCGTCCAGCGTCTGCATGAAAAAGCCGAGCGCCACCAGCCACAACAGCGGGTTGCGCGAGCTGCCGTCAGCCGTCATGGTTCAGGAGAAAAGGCAGGGCCCACAAAAAAGCCGCCTCGCGGCGGCTTGTGGTCCGGCAGACGCGGCACGGTGCGCGTCAGGCGGAGAAGCTGGAGCCACAGCCGCAGGTGCTGGTGGCGTTAGGGTTCTTGATGACGAACTGCGCACCCTGCAGGTCTTCCTTGTAGTCAATTTCGGCGCCCACCAGGTACTGGTAGCTCATGGCGTCAATCAGCAGCGACACACCGTTCTTGGTCATCACGGTGTCGTCTTCGTTGGTGATCTCGTCAAACGTGAAGCCGTACTGGAAACCTGAGCAGCCACCGCCTTGCACGAACACGCGCAGTTTCAGCTCAGGGTTGCCTTCTTCGGCGATCAGGTCGGCCACCTTGGCTGCGGCGCTGTCGGTAAAGACCAGCGGCAGGGGCATTTCAGTCTGGATGTTTTCGGCTACGGCGCTCATGGGACTACTCCGGTGAACCCTTCAAAAGGGTCTCAAATAGTACTGCTTTTCTGTCGGGAATAGCGTCAGAAGTTATTTGCCGCCAATTTGAGTAGGGGCTTTTCGTCCACCCCAGCCGTGGGACGCAGTTGCCCGGCGATCACGGCGCCCTGGTGCATCTCCAGCGCCTTGTAGTAAACATCGCCCTCAATCCGGGCCTTGGGCTGCAGTTCCAGCAGCTCGCGGGTGTGCACTGGGCCGCGCACCGTGCCATTGATGATGACGTGGTCGGCGTGGATTTCGCCTTCGACCGTGGCGCTTTCGGAGATGACCAGGATACTGGGACTGTCGGGGTTGGCACGGATGTCTCCCACCAGCTCGCCGTCCACCCGCAAGCCGTCGGTGAACTGGAAATTGCCTTCAATGCGGCTGCCCTGGGCGATCAGGCTTTTGATCGGCGGTTGCGCCTTTTTGCCAAACATGGTGCTTACCTCTCAACGACGGTCTTACAGTTTTATGCTTTGTACGGCACGGGTGGCCGTGCCTTCCACCAGCCTGGCGGACACGTTTTTTACCACGGCCTGGGGGGGCAAGTCGACAATTCCTTCAACCCGCCGGTACTGGCGAAACTGCAGGGCCTGCGGTCCGCCGGGCAGGGCCATCGTCCACGGCTTGCCGTTCTCAAGCCCGGTCAGGGTCAGTTCGATCTGGCCCTTGAATTCAGGTGCGTTCTTGACCGGCTGCAGCACCAGCACCTGCCATTTAAGCTGGCGCTCACCAACTACTTCGGCATACAGGCCGCGGATGGACACGCCCTCCTGGCCCGTGGAGGGAATCAGCTTTTCGAAGAAGCCCAGGTCGTCGCGCAAGGCACGGTTGTCGGCCTCCAGCACACGAACCTGCGCGGCCATCTTTTCCTGCGCCGCCCTTTCGGCCGTCAGCAGGCTGCCGGAGGTATTGGCGATCGACTGCGCCTTGTCGCGCTCGTCTCGCAGACGCGCGGCCTCGGCACGCAGTTGCACCAGCTCTTCCTTGCCGCTGGTATCCAGCCCCGCGATGTTCTTGCCGAACTCAAACGCCCACAGCGCCACCGCGGCGCAAAACCCCAGCACGATGGCCATAACCACCCACCGAAATGGCCAGGGCATGGCGCTGCGCACGGCCATGCGGGGGGCGCTGATGGTCAGGCGGCGGCGAAGCAGGCGAAAGCGCATGTCGGCAAGGGTTGGCTACGGGAGGGCGAAGGGTGCCACAAACAACAAAGCCGCAGCAAGCTTTACTTGGTGCGGCTTTGTTGCGGCAGGAAACGCGGAGATTAGCGCTTGCTGAACTGCTTGCGGCGGCGTGCAGAGTGCAAGCCGACCTTTTTACGCTCGACTTCGCGGGCGTCGCGGGTCACGAAGCCAGCCTGGCTCAGTGCCGGCTTGAGCGTCGCGTCGTAGTCGATCAGGGCGCGGGTGATGCCGTGGCGGGTTGCGCCGGCCTGGCCGGACTCACCACCACCGTGCACGTTGACCTGGATGTCGAAGGTTTCGGCATGGTTGGTCAGCATGAGCGGCTGCTTGGCAATCATGATGGACGTCTCACGGCCGAAATAGGCCTGGATGTCCTTGCCGTTCACCGTGATCTTGCCGGTGCCCTTTTTCAGAAACACGCGGGCGACGCTGGATTTGCGACGGCCGGTGCCATTGTTCCATTCACCGATCATGCTCGTGCTCCCATCTGGGCATCAGGAAGTTCCAGCACTTTGGGTTGCTGGGCGGTGTGCGGGTGCTCTGCACCGCCGTACACCTTGAGTTTCTTGATCATGGCGTAACCGAGCGGGCCCTTGGGCAGCATGCCCTTGACGGCCTTTTCCAGCGCGCGGCCGGGGTGCTTGGCTTGCATGTCGCGGAAGTTGGTGGCACTGATGCCGCCCGGGTAACCCGAGTGACGGTAGTACACCTTGTCGTTGTTCTTGGTGCCCGTCACACGGATCTGGGCTGCATTGATGATGACGATGAAGTCACCGGTGTCGACGTGAGGCGTGTAAATGGCCTTGTGTTTGCCGCGCAAACGGAGAGCAACTTCGCTGGCTACTCGTCCGAGGACCTTGTCGGTCGCGTCAATCACAAACCACTCGTGCGTCACGTCAGCGGGTTTGGCGCTGAACGTTTTGGTCATGAGTTTTCTCTCTTGCGAGGGGTTTGGAGGGCCCTTTTCCACGGTCGGTGTTCCTCTTGCGGGAATCTCTTAGGTGGGATCTACAGGCATGAACGCGCGGTCGCGTGTTCATTTTCTGTCCTCGCCGCGGGGCCACAAAAGCGCTGCGAAGCCCTCGATTATACGAAAAATCAAAGGGTTAGCGCAATCCGGGCACGGCTCGCGCGTTACCATCAGCCCCATGTTCAGCTACCGCCACGCCTTTCACGCCGGAAACCACGCCGATGTGCTCAAACACACCGCGCTGATTGCCACCGTGCGGCACATGACCGAAAAAGACGCCGCCCTGATGGTGCTGGACACCCACGCCGGCGCGGGCTTGTACCGTCTGGACGGCGATTACGCCGAAACCAGCGGCGAGGCCGCCAACGGCATTTTCCGTCTGGCCGGAGCCGCCAGCCTCGCGCCCGCGCTGCAGGACTATGTGGATACGGTGGGGGCTTTCAACAAGCAAGGCAGCCAAAAGGTTTACCCGGGCTCACCCTTCATCCTGCAACGGCTGCTGCGCGATCACGACAAGTTGAAGCTGTTTGAGCTGCACCCCACCGACGCCCGCGCCCTGTCGGGCAACATCGCCCAGCTGGAAGCGGGCCGCCAGGTGGCCGTGCTGCGTGAAGACGGCTTTGAGGGCGCGCGCAAGTTCCTGCCGCCGCCCTCGCGCCGGGCGCTGGTGCTGTGCGACCCCAGCTACGAAATCAAGACCGATTACGCCAAGGTCGCCGCCATGGTGGGCGATGCGCTCAAGCGTTTTGCCACCGGCACCTACGCCGTGTGGTACCCGCTGATCCCCCGCCCCGAGGCCCATGACCTGCCGCGCAAGCTGCAGACGCTGGCCACCAAGGCTGGCAAGAGTTGGCTCAACGCGTCACTGACAGTCAAGTCGAGCAAGCTCACCACCAACACGGCGGGCGAGACCGTACGCCCCGGCCTGCCGGCCAGCGGCATGTTCATCATCAACCCGCCCTATACGTTGAAAGCCGCGCTCGCGGCCGCCCTGCCCCAGATGGTGGAACTGCTGGGGCAGGACCGCAACGCGGCGTTCGCGCTGGACAGCGGCGGGTAGGTCCCGTTCGTTCAGAACCGGTGGCGGATGCCGAAGCCGTAGCTGGTGCCGCTCACAAACGTCGTGATCTTGTCGCGCATGAGCATGGCGTAGACATCAGTGCGCTTGGACAGGTTGTAGTCATAACCCAGCGTCCAGGTGTCGCGCGTGTTGCCAGGCGTCACGCGGGTCTTGGCGCCGCCCACCAGCACCTTGCCCAGTCCCACGGGGATGGACGCGCCCAGCGATACGGTTTTGGCCTCGGGCACCAGGCGGTCTGACTTGGCACGGCCGTAGGTCAGGAAGCCCTTGGCAAAACCCGCGTCATACGAAGCACCGACCATCCAGTCGGTCTTGGTATCGGTAGTGGCAAATGGCGCCGGGGTGCCAGGGTTGGTGATCTGGTCCCGCTCATAAAACATCGTGGCGGCGAACGGGCCATTGAAGTACAGCACGTTGAAGCCCGCGTTGTGCGGGCCGTTGGAGTTTTGCACTTCACCAAACTGGTAATGGAAGTTCGCCGACAGCCCGCCAAAGCGCGGTGTGCTGTAGGTGATCTGGTTGGCCCAACCCGTGTCCGACGGGGTGGTGGCAGCCCAGCCCGTGCCGTTGAACAGCGGCACGTTGGCATGCAGCACCAGCGGCGAAAAGGTGAAAGAGTCGCCAAACGGGTTGAAGATGACGGTGGGCAGGAAGTTGGGCGCCAGGCCGCGGCCCAGCTGCAGCGTGCCGAAGCCGCCTTGCAGGCTCACGTTGGCGTCACGCGAGAAGAACGGGTCATTGGCGAAGCGGCCGTGGCTGCCCGTATCGACCTGGATGAACGTGGTCAGGGCGAAATTGGCCTTGAGCCCGCCGCCCAGGTCTTCCGTGCCTTTCACACCGAACCACGACGTCGTCATGCCGCCACTATTGACGACCGTGCGCCGGCCCGCGTCGCCAGACATGCGGATGCCGCCCGCGTAGATGTCAGTGATGCCCATGAGTTGCACGGAACTCTGCGCGCTGGCGGTACCAGCCAACATCGTGAGGACGGCTGCGGCGATCAAGTTTGTTTTCATTTCTTCTCCTGCTGTTAAAAAAGGCCCCACTCGGCCTTGATACGTTTTGCAAAACTTGTGCCGCAATGCAGCAATGAAGCAAAGCGGCTTTTAGAGAACTTATGACGCAAGTTCGGTGACGTTGACTGGTAAATGGCCGCACCGTTTGGGGGCTACCGCCCGGTGGCGCGCCAATTCCGGGCGATTTACCGGTTAACCGACCGCTCGGTCGGTTAATTGGCTATACTTCCGGGCAGGGCCTGAAGCAGCCCAGGAGACATGCATGTACACCCAGGCACTGGACGTTCCCGACGCACAGCAGGCGCCCGCGCTGAGGACCGTGGCGCAAGCCCCGGCAGACCCCGCATTGCAGGCGCACTTTGACCAGAAGATGGACGCCGACCACAAGGTCGAGCCGCGCGACTGGATGCCCGACGCCTACCGCAAGACGCTGGTGCGCCAGATCAGCCAGCACGCGCACAGCGAAATCGTGGGCATGCTGCCCGAGGGCAACTGGATCAGCCGCGCACCGTCGCTCAAGCGCAAAGCCATCCTGCTGGCCAAGGTGCAGGACGAAGGCGGCCACGGCCTGTACCTGTACAGCGCGGGAGAAACGCTGGGCACCAGCCGCGACCAGATGCTGGACGCGCTGCACACCGGCCGCGCCAAGTACAGCTCCATCTTCAACTACCCCACCCTCACCTGGGCCGATGTAGGCGTGGTGGGCTGGCTGGTGGACGGCGCGGCCATCATGAACCAGATTCCTTTGTGCCGCTGCTCGTACGGTCCGTACGCGCGCGCCATGATCCGCATTTGCAAGGAAGAAAGCTTTCACCAGCGCCAGGGCTATGAGTCGCTCATGGTCATGATGCAGGGCACACCAGAGCAGCGCGCCATGGTGCAGGACGCCGTCAACCGCTGGTGGTGGAAGTGCCTGGCCATGTTTGGCCCGCCCGACGCCGACAGCCCCAACAGCGCCCAGGGCATGCGCTGGGGCATCAAGCGCATCAGCAACGACGACCTGCGCCAGAAATTTGTGGACGCCACGGTGCCACAGGCCCAACTGCTGGGCGTGACCCTGCCCGACCCCGACCTGAAATGGAACGAGGAACGCCAGCACCATGACTACGGTGCGATCGACTGGGACGAGTTCTGGGCCACCGTCAACGGCAACGGCCCCTGCAACAAGGAGCGCCTCGCCACCCGCGTCAGCGCACACGAGTCGGGCCAATGGGTGCGCGACGCCGCGCTGGCGCATGCCGCCAAACAGAAAGCACGTGCATTGAAGGAGGCCGCATGAGCAATCCGGCACTGAAAGAATGGCCCTTGTGGGAAGTGTTCGTGCGCAGCAAGCAGGGCATTGAGCACAAGCATTGCGGCAGCCTGCACGCCAGCGACGCACAGCATGCGCTGCAGATGGCGCGCGACGTGTACACGCGCCGTCAGGAAGGCGTGAGCATCTGGGTGGTGCCGTCGGCCAGCATCACGGCCAGCGAACCCAACGACAAGGCCGAGTTCTTTGACCCGGCGGCCGACAAGGTGTACCGGCACCCCAGTTTTTATGTCATTCCCGACGAAGTGGGGCACATGTGAAGGCGCCGCTGGACTACCTGCTGCACCTGGCCGACAACGCCCTGGTGCTGGGCCAGCGCAACGCCGAATGGTGCGGCCACGGCCCCATACTGGAAGAAGACATCGCCCTGGCCAACATGAGCCTGGACCTGATCGGCCAGGCGCGGCTGCTGTACCAGTACGCAGCCGAACAGATCCATGCCGACGCGGCGCTCGCCACACGCTTTGCCCACCTGCAGGGTGCGCGCGTTGATGGCGCGCTGACCGAAGACACCCTGGCGTATTTCCGCGAAACGCACGAATTTGCCAACTGCACGCTGCTGGAGTTGCCCCACCACGGCCCGCTGGCGGGCACCGCCGTGGCACCACGCGACTACGCCACCACCATCGTGCGCAACTTCCTGTACAGCGCGCTGATGGTGCTCGTATGGGACCGCCTGCAGACATCCACCGACGCACGGCTGGCCGCGATCGCCGCACGGTCGATCAAGGAAGTGCGCTACCACCTGCGCCACTCTCACGACTGGCTGGTGCGCCTGGGCGACGGCACCGATGAATCACACCGCCGTGCACAGGCCGCGCTGGACCACCTGCTGCCCTGCACGCAGGAGTTCTGGGTGGTGAGCCCCGCAGAACAGGCCGCGCAGGCCAATGGCTCGGGTGTGGCTGCCGCGCAGCTGCAAGGTGGCTGGGACAGCATCGTGGAAGAAGGCATTGCCGAAGCCACGCTCAATGGCACGGCACGCACCGGCTACGTCACGCAGGGCAAGCTGGGCGTGCATTCCGAGCACCTGGGCTTCATGCTGGCTGAAATGCAAAGCCTGGCGCGGTCACATCCCAACGCCACCTGGTAACACGATGAACCCTGCCCTCACCCTGGTATCGGTTGAAGAAGTCTGGGCCGCGCTGGACATGCTGACAGACCCGGAAATCCCGGTGGTGACGCTGCGCGAGCTGGGCATCCTGCGTGACGTGCGCGAAAGCGCGCGCGGCCTGGAGGTCGTCATCACCCCCACCTACAACGGCTGCCCCGCCATCCAGCAGATCGAAGACGACGTGCGCTCCGCCCTGGCCCATGCGGGCATTGAGGCGCAGGTTGTCACCCAGCTGGCCCCCGCCTGGACCACCGACTGGATGACGCCCAGCGCGCATGACAAGCTGCGCGCCTATGGCATTGCGCCGCCGCACGCCTGCGACACACCCGCAACCGCCGCCGGCAACGTCGTGCGCTTCACCCGCCACGTGGCGCCAGCCGCCGTGGCCTGCCCGCAGTGCAGCTCGGCCAACACTACAGAGACATCGCACTTCGGTTCCACCGCATGCAAGGCGCTGTACCGCTGCCTGGACTGCCTCGAACCCTTCGACTATTTCAAGCCGCACTGACCCCGCCGATGACCGCCATGACCGCAGCCCCCCGCTTCCATGCCCTGCGCGTTGCGCGCGTGTCGCCCGAGTCCGATGGCGCCGTGTCCATCGCGCTGGCCGTGCCGGACGAGCACCGCACAGCCTTTCACTTCGAGCCCGGCCAGTTCCTGACGCTGCGCGCGCAGATCAACGGCCAGGACGTGCGCCGCAGCTATTCCATCTGCTGCCCGCGCGAGCGGCTGGCCGGTGCGGGCGAACTGGAAGTGGGCGTGCGCGCGGTGGACGGCGGCGCGTTTTCCAACTGGGCGGCCACGCAGCTGAAAGCCGGCGACACGCTGGATGTGATGCCGCCAGACGGGCGCTTTACCGTGCACAAACCCCGCGCGTTGCACCGCGTGGGCTTTGCGGCGGGCTCGGGCATCACGCCCATCCTGTCCATCGTGGCCACCACGCTGGCAGAACAGCCGGGCTCCAAATTCACGCTGGTTTACGGCAACCGCCGCATGGCCAGCGTGATGTTCAACGAGGCCCTGCAGGACCTGAAGGACCGCTACCCCGACCGGTTGACGCTGATCCACGTGCTGTCGCGCCAGGCCCAGGAAGTGCCGCTGCTGGAAGGCCGCATCGACGCAGACAAGGTGCGCGAGCTGATGGCCACGCTACTGCCGGCACGCAGCATGGACGAGGTCTTCATCTGCGGCCCCGAAGGCATGATTGAAGCGACCGAAGCCACCCTGCTGGCAGCTGGGGTGCCGCCCGACCGCATCCGCACCGAACGATTCACCAGCGCGCACCCGGTGGGTGACGGCGTGGCGCGCGAGGCCACCGCCCCGCGCGAGCGCGATGGCGAGGTGGAACTGACCGTCATGCTGGACGGCCGCCCGCACGTGATGCGCATGGGCGCCAACGAACACGTGCTGGACGTGGCGCTGGACGCCGGCCTGGACCTGCCCTGGTCGTGCCGTGGCGGCGTGTGCTGCACCTGCCGCGCCAAGGTGATTGAAGGCGCGGTCACCATGGACCGTAACTTCACGCTGGAGCCCTGGGAGATGGAGCAGGGCTTTGTTTTGAGCTGCCAGGCGCGGCCGCAGACCGGCAGGCTGGTGGTCAGTTACGACGAACGTTGACATGCCGGGGCACGGCGGGCGGGCCCCTACACTCGTCGCATGGATTCCACTCCGCAGCACCACCGCCTCGCCTACGCACTGATCTTCATCACCCCCGCGCTGTGGTGCGTCAATTACCTGGTGGCCCGCTGGGCACCGGGCGTGGTGGAACCCAACACGCTGGCCTTTGGCCGATGGGGGGTGGCCGCACTGCTGTTGGGTGCCTTTACCGCGCCCGAGCTGTGGCGCCAGCGCAGCGTGCTGCGCGCGCAGTGGCAGCGCTTCATCATCCTGGGCGCCCTGGGCATGTGGATCTGCGGAGCCTGGGTCTACATCGCCGCGCGCACCACCACGGCCACCAACATTGCGCTGATCTATTCAGTGTCGCCCGTGCTGATCGCGCTGGTCTCGGTGCTGTGGTTGCGCGAACGTTTCACCCGCCCGCAGGCTTTGGGCGTGGCGCTGGCACTGGCCGGCGTGGTGCACGTGATCATCAAGGGGCAGTGGTCGGCGCTGGGCAGCGTCCAGTGGGTGCCGGGCGACCTGTGGATCGTGGCGACTACCATCGCCTGGTCAGGCTTTGCCGTGCTGCAGCGGCGCTGGCCCATGCCGCTCAGTGCCGCGGCCCACCTGTGTGCGGTGAGCGTGGGCGGTCTGCTTGTGCTGGCGCCCTTCACGCTGTGGGAACTGTCGCAGGCCGGGCAACCGGCCCTGGGCACCAAAGCTTACGGCCTGATGCTGCTGGCCGGCATCTGCCCCGGCGCGGCGGCGTTCTGGTGCTATTCGTATGTGCAGCGCCAGCTGGGCGTGGCGCGGGCGTCATCGCAGCTGTATCTGGGGCCACTGTATGGCGCGGCCATGGCCTGGGTGTTCCTGGGTGAGCCGGTGGGCTGGCACCACGCCATGGGCGCGGCGCTGATCCTGCCGGGTATCTGGCTGGTCAGCCGCAGCGGCGCTGGTAAGCCTCTTCCGAGCGCTGCAGATCCCGCTGCTCCCCCTCGTTCAGGTCGGTCCGGGCCCGCTTGATACGCAGCACGCGCTTGAGTTCACCGCACATGTCCTGCTGGGCTTTGGTCCAGTTGGCCTCGCGCTCGGCGACCTTCTTTTCGCTTTCAGCGGCCTTGCGTTTGTCACCCTTTTCCTGCGACAGCCGGCGTGAGGCTTCCATTTCGGATTCACGGCATTCGCGGTTGTATTCCTTGCGCATGTCGCTGATCACGTCACCCTTCAGGCCGCGCGCCGGGGCCGTGCGCAAGGCGTCGTTCAACGATGCGCAGCGCGGGTCCATGTACTTGAGGTGGTCGGGCGCGTCGCCCACGCTGGGGATGTAGGTGGGGGCCACCGGCCTTTCGGGCAGCGGCGCGTAATAGACCATGCCCGGCTTGCACGGCTGCGACGACGTGTACGACCGGCCCGTGTTGTCACGGCATTGGTAGCTCTGGGCCTGCACCTCCATGGGCGCCATGCCGGTGCCCAGCAACAGGGCCGCTGCCAGCCCGGCGAACAGATTCTTCATGATCATCCTCACCCCCACTCCTGCGCCAGAATTCTAGAGCCCCAGGCGCTTGCAGATTTCCAGCGTCGTGCCCGCCTGGTTCATGGTGTAGAAATGGATGCCCGGCACACCGGCGTGGCGCAACTGATCGCACAGGTCGGTCACCACGTCCAGGCCAAACGCCTTGATACTGGCCGTGTCATCGCCAAACGCCTGCAGCCGCATGCGGATCCAGCGCGGAATTTCGGCGCCGCAGGCGTCTGAAAAGCGCAGCAACTGGGTGGAGCTGGTAATCGGCATGATGCCCGGCACCACCGGCACCTCCACACCCACCTTCAGCAGGTCGTCCACGTAACGGAAGTACGCATCGCTGTTGAAGAAATACTGCGTAATCCCCGAGTTGGCCCCGGCCTTGACCTTGGCGGCAAACGCCTCCAGGTCCGCCATGGGCGACTTGGCCTGGGGGTGGGTCTCGGGGTAGGCGGCTACTTCGATGTGGAAGTGATCGCCCGTCTCGGCCCGCACAAACGCCACCAGGTCGCTGGCATAGCGAAATTCACCGCCAATGCCGTAGCCGCTGGGCATGTCGCCGCGCAATGCCACGATGCGGCGGATACCCGCCTTGGCATAGGCCGCCAGCCGCTCGCGAATGCTGTCGTGCGACTGGCCGATGCAGCTCAGGTGCGGCGCGGCGGCACAGCCCTCGGCCATGATCTCGG
This sequence comes from Ramlibacter sp. 2FC, assembly GCA_943372585.1. Classification (GTDB taxonomy): domain Bacteria; phylum Pseudomonadota; class Gammaproteobacteria; order Burkholderiales; family Burkholderiaceae_C; genus RAM1. The sequence goes on from CALRZF020000016.1 coordinate 21,697, forward strand.
TCACGGCCTGCAGCGTGCCGTCTTGCGTCGAGCCGCCCGCGCCAAAGGTCACCGAGCAGAACTCGGGCTTGAGCGCATACAGCTGCTGGCGCGCGGCGCGCAGTTTCTCTGCGCCTTCAGGCGTCTTGGTCGGAAAAAATTCAAGGCTCAGCGGAAGACTCATGCCCCCTCCTCCTCATCCAGCTTGGTGGCGTACACAAAAAATTCGCGGTTGCCGTCGCCGCCTTCAATCGGGCTGTCAAACCAGTTGACCACCCGCAGGCCCAGTTCGGCACAGGCGTCGCGGATGCGCTGCTCCACCACCGGGTAGAACGCCGCGTCCTTGACGATGCCGCCCTTGCCGATCTGGGGTGGCTGCAGTTCAAACTGCGGCTTGACCAGCATCAACAGCACGGCACCTGGCTTCATGAGCGGCACCAGCGCGGGCAGCACCAGCGTGAGCGAGATGAACGACAGATCGCCCGTCACCAGGTCAAACGCGTCATCACCCACGTGCTCTGCCGTCAGTTCGCGGGCGTTGACGCTTTCCACCGCCGTCACGCGTGCGTCCTGGCGCAGGTTGTCGTGCAGCTGGCCGTGGCCCACGTCCACGCCCACCACATGCTGCGCACCATGCTGCAGCAAGCAGTCGGTAAAGCCGCCGGTGGACTGGCCCACGTCCAGGCAGTGCAGGCCCTGAACAGACAGGCCGGCGGCCTTGAGCGCGCCTTCGAGCTTCAGGCCGCCGCGCGACACATAGCGTGCTTCGGCGGCGTCCAGCAGCTCGATCTGCGCGGTGTCGGGCAGCTCGTTGCCGTTCTTGGTGACGGGCCGCCACTGTTCGCCGTCAAACCAGCGAACGCCCGCTGCAATCAGGCGCTGCGCCTGAGAGCGCGAAGTGGCAAGCCCGCGTTCCAACAGCAGTTGGTCAGCGCGCACCCGGTCAATACCGGTACGTGTCGGCCTTGTACGGGCCCTGCTTGCTCACGCCGATGTAGGCGGCCTGTTCGTCGGTCAACTCGCTCAGCATCGCGCCGACCTTCTTCAGGTGCAGGCGGGCGACCTTTTCGTCCAGGTGCTTGGGCAACACATAGACCTTGCCGGCCTTGTATTCCTTGCTCTTGGTGAAGAGTTCGATCTGCGCGATCGTCTGGTTGGCAAACGACGATGACATCACAAAGCTGGGGTGGCCCGTGCCGCAACCCAGGTTCACCAGGCGGCCCTTGGCCAGCAGGATGATGCGCTTTTCGGGGTTCTTGCCCTTCTTGGGGAAGATCACATGGTCCACCTGGGGCTTGATCTCTTCCCACTTCAGCTTTTCCAGGGAGGCAACGTCGATCTCGTTGTCAAAGTGGCCGATGTTGCAGACGATGGCCTGGTCCTTCATGGCGGCCATGTGCTTGTAGGTGATGACGTTCTTGTTGCCGGTGGCCGACACAAAAATGTCGGCCTTGTCGGCGGCGTAGTCCATGGTCACAACCTTGTAGCCTTCCATCGCGGCCTGCAGGGCGTTGATGGGGTCAATCTCGGTCACCCACACCTGGGCGCTCAGTGCGCGCAGGGCCTGGGCCGAGCCCTTGCCCACGTCACCGTAGCCGGCCACCAGGGCCACCTTGCCGGCGACCATGACGTCGGTCGCGCGCTTGATGGCGTCCACCAGCGATTCGCGGCAGCCGTACAGGTTGTCGAACTTGCTCTTGGTCACCGAATCGTTCACGTTGATGGCGCGGAACGCCAGCGTGCCCTTGGCCGACATTTCATTCAGGCGCAGCACGCCCGTGGTGGTTTCTTCGGTCACGCCAATGATGGCCTTCAGACGGCGGCTGTACCAGGTGGGGTCCACCTTGAGCTTGGCCTTGATGGCGGCAAACAGGCAGGTTTCTTCTTCGCTGCCGGGCTTGGCCAGCACCTTGATGTCTTTTTCAGCACGGGCGCCCAGGTGCATCAGCAGCGTGGCATCGCCGCCGTCGTCCAGGATCATGTTGGGGCCTTCGGCCTTGCTGCCCTTGGCGCCGAACTCAAAAATGCGGTGTGTGTAATCCCAGTAGTCTTTCAGCGTCTCGCCCTTGTAGGCAAACACCGGCGTGCCTTCGGCCACCAGGGCGGCGGCGGCGTGGTCTTGGGTGCTGAAGATGTTGCACGAGGCCCAGCGCACCTGCGCGCCCAAGGCCTGCAGCGTTTCCACCAGCACGGCGGTCTGGATGGTCATGTGCAGCGAGCCGGTAATGCGCGCACCCTTCAGCGGCTGGGCCTTGGCGAATTCCTCGCGGATGGCCATCAGGCCGGGCATCTCGGTTTCAGCGATCTTGATTTCCTTGCGGCCCCAGGCGGCCAGCGACAGGTCGGCAATGGCATGGTCAGGGTGCAGGGGTTTGAGAACAGCGCTCATGGTCACTCCAAAAAATGAATTTTGTGAACCACTGCCAAATGGGGAACTCACCTCACAGGACAGTGGGTGAGCGTCGTTGCGGGGTCTGGTTCCGAGCCTCACGCCTTGCATCTGGTCAGATGGCGGCGCTGCAACGCTCCTCGGAATGCCCAAATTATAATCATGGCCTGCCCTGCGCGCCCTGGCGCCGCCCCTTTTTCCCCGGAGCTCCTGTGTCCTTCGCCTCTGAAACCCGGCGCCGCCGTACCTTTGCCATCATTTCCCACCCCGACGCGGGCAA
>CALRZF020000017.1:0-23540 GCA_943372585.1 Ramlibacter sp. 2FC
TGTTGCTGCTCCGGCCTTCCACCGCAGGACCGGTAGGCTACCTTTTTATTCGCACCGTCAGGTTAGAAATTTCATTTTGGAAGATCGCGAAATTCGAGGGGTCGCATAGCCACAGAGGAATGCGACGGCAATGACTGGTCAGCCCTCGAACGGCTTGAGGTCCAACTGGATCCCGTACATCAAGCGCTCGCCATTCTTGCGCGTGCCGCCGCCCACGATGATCGCGTCGCATGTTGTCGTGGCGCCTGTCAGGCGCTTGGCGCCCAGCCGACGGCGAAAGCTGCGGGCGTCGTCGCGCGACAGGAAACCGACGCGCAGGCCCCGCACCTGAACCTCTACCGCCTTGTCGTCGTACGGATTGTTGTTGTCTGGGATCAGGTCCGCCGCGCATGGAGTGTTTGCGCCGCGCTCGTCATGCTCGCCAGCAAGAACCCGCAGCACATCCTGATAGTGGGACTCGCCAACGACTTCAAAGTCGAAATCGCCGATTGGCGGCCAGCGATATGCGCTCGGAGCTGCAACAGTTGGTGCCGCTGGGGGGCGTTCGGGTGGTGCGGAGATTTGAGACTTCGGCCGGATGTATCGAAAGCCAGCCCACACCAGCGCGATCAAAATGATGGCAGGGAGAAAGTCCATCGTGCGTGCCCTCCAGGAGTTGAGCGCCGTGCTCTGAACAGCCGGCTGCGGGCATTGTGCAGCGCGTGCACCTGCAAACTCGATGAGGCGCGGGCAAAAAAAAAGACCCTCGGAAGGGTCATTTTCTCTTTGATGGCTAGATTGATGGGTAAACCACCGGATGCACTTGGAAGGCGCATGAAATCAGGCTATCTGGCGGAGCAGGCGGGATTCGAACCCGCGGAGGGCTATTAACCCTCACACGCTTTCCAGGCGTGCGACTTAAACCGCTCATCCACCGCTCCGAAGCCAAGGAGTATAACGCCCTCCGAAGCGGCCTCTGGCCGCCTCCCCCCACTGGGGGGCAATGCAGTGGACCGGCTTAGCCGGATCCACGCATTCTGGGACTAGTTTTGTAGCGATCGGGGCTTACTGCTTTTGGGTTTGGACCATCTTCATGGCAGATGTGATCAGGGCGGAGACCTCTGTCATGTTGCTGGGTACGATCAGGGTGGTGGTGGCGTCTGCGGCCACCTTGCCGTAGGCGTCCACAGCCCGTTCGGCGACCTTGAGCTGCACCGCCTGCTCACCACCGGGTTGGCGGATCGCGGCGGCTATGCGTTCAATGGCCTGGGCCGTGGCGTCAGCCACAGACGTGATGGCGGCGGCCTCGCCCTGTGCGGCGTTGATGGCGGCCTGCTTTTCACCTTCGGAACGGGCGATGAAGGCCTCGCGCTCGCCGGTGGCAATGTTGATCTGTTCCTGGCGGCGGCCTTCGGACGCGGCAATCAGTGCGCGCTTTTCACGTTCAGCCGTGATCTGGGCCTGCATGGAGCGCAGGATTTCTGCCGGCGGTGTGAGGTCCTTGATCTCGTAGCGCAGCACCTTCACGCCCCAGTTCAGCGCCGCTTCGTCAATGGCCTGGACCACCTGCGCATTGATGATGTCGCGCTCCTCGAAGGTCTTGTCCAACTCGAGCTTGCCGATCACGCTGCGCAGCGAGGTCTGGGCCAGTTGCGTCACCGCCACGATGTAGTTGGACGATCCGTAGCTGGCACGCATCGGGTCCGTCACCTGGAAGTAGAGGATGCCGTCCACCTGCAACTGGGTGTTGTCGCGCGTGATGCAGACCTGGCTGGGCACATCCAGCGGAATTTCTTTCAGGCTGTGCTTGTAGGCCACCTTGTCGACAAAGGGCACCAGGAAGTTCAACCCTGGCGTCAATGAGGCGTTGTATTTGCCCAGTCGCTCGACCACCCATGAGTTCTGCTGGGGCACGACCTTGATGGACCGTGTGATGAAGATGACGGCGATGACGAAAATAACGATGGCGACTTCCATGGGATTCCTTCCTGTGTGGGATTTAAAGCGGGTCGACCAGCAGGCGGTTGCCGATGAGTTCAGCGACCTGGTGCGGGCCGGTGGACGGCGTGACGCCCTTGCGATGGACTGCCGTCCAGCTGGCGCCGCGGTATTTGACGGTGGCCGTGCCGTCCGCGTTCCAACTGTCGATCTGTACGGTTTCGCCAACATCCAGGTTCACGCTGCGGTCGGCACGCGCAGAGGGGTCACCGGGGCGGCGCTTCTTGACGAAATACCAGGCTACAACAGCGCCGCCGCCGACCAGCGCTGCTGCCAGCAGTTGAACGATGGTTCCGGCACCTGCATGCGCAGCCAGGGCCGCTGCCGCCATGCCAATGGCCAGCATCAGCAGGTAAAACGTGCCGGTCACCAGCTCCAGGGCGACGGTGGCGCCCGCGATCACCCACCACAGCGTTGCTTCGGACATGAGGACCTCCTTTGTCTTGCCTTCGCCACATTTTGAGCCCATTCCGTGACACAGCAGGAAGACTGACGCCTTTTTTCCCTACACTTCGCGCCTTGTTTCGCCATTTTTGCCCCGGCTGTCTGGAGGCCCCTGCATGAAGTTCCGCTTTCCCATCGTCATCATTGACGAAGACTACCGTTCCGAGAACACCTCGGGCCTGGGCATCCGCGCGCTGGCGCAAGCCATAGAGACCGAGGGTTTCGAGGTGCTGGGCGTTACCAGTTACGGCGACCTGTCGCAGTTTGCCCAGCAGCAAAGCCGCGCCAGCGCGTTCATCCTGTCGATCGACGACGAGGAATTCACCCCCGGCCCCGAGCTGGACCCCGTGGTGCTGAACCTGCGCAATTTCATCCAGGAAGTGCGGCGCAAGAACCTGGACGTGCCGATCTATGTGTACGGTGAGACGAAAACCTCGCGCCACATGCCCAACGACATCCTGCGCGAGCTGCACGGCTTCATCCACATGTTCGAGGACACACCCGAGTTTGTGGCGCGCCACATCATCCGCGAGGCCAAGAGCTACCTGGAGGGCGTGCAGCCGCCGTTCTTCAAGGCGCTGCTGGACTACGCCGAAGACGGCTCCTATTCGTGGCACTGCCCCGGCCACTCAGGTGGCGTGGCCTTTTTGAAGAGCCCGGTGGGCCAGATGTTCCACCAGTTCTATGGCGAGAACATGCTGCGCGCCGACGTGTGCAACGCCGTGGAGGAGCTGGGCCAGCTGCTGGACCACAACGGCGCCATCGGCGAGAGCGAGCGCAATGCTGCGCGCATCTTCAACGCGGATCACTGCTTTTTTGTCACCAACGGTACCAGCACCTCCAACAAGATGGTGTGGCACCACACTGTGGCACCGGGCGACGTGGTGGTGGTGGACCGCAACTGCCACAAGTCCATCCTGCACAGCATCATCATGACCGGGGCCATCCCCGTGTTCATGAAGCCCACGCGCAACCACTTCGGCATCATCGGCCCCATTCCGCAAAGCGAGTTTGAACCCGAGGCCATCAAGGCCAAGATCCGCGCCAACCCGCTGCTCAAGGGTGTCGATGCCGACAAGGTCAAGCCGCGGGTGATGACACTCACCCAATCCACCTACGACGGTGTTCTGTACAACACCGAGACCATCAAGAACATGCTGGACGGGTACGTGGACAACCTGCACTTTGACGAGGCCTGGTTGCCGCACGCGGCGTTCCACCCGTTTTACGGCACCTACCACGCGATGGGCAAGAAGCGCGCGCGGCCCAAAAACGCCGTCGTGTACGCCACGCAGTCCATCCACAAGCTGCTGGCCGGCATCAGCCAGGCCAGCCACGTGCTGGTGCAGGACGCGCAAACGGCCAAGCTGGACCGCCACCTGTTCAACGAGGCGTACCTGATGCACACCAGCACCAGCCCGCAGTACAGCATCATCGCCAGCTGCGATGTGGCCGCCGCCATGATGGAGCCGCCTGGGGGCACCGCGCTGGTGGAAGAGTCCATCATGGAAGCGCTGGACTTTCGCCGGGCCATGCGCAAGATCGACGACGAGTATGGGGACGACTGGTGGTTCAAGGTCTGGGGCCCTGAAAAGCTGGTGGACGAGGGCGTTGGACGTGCCGAAGACTGGATCATCCGCAGCGATGCCAAGGGCAAAAAGGGCAGCAAGTGGCACGGCTTTGGCCAGCTGGCCGACGGCTTCAACATGCTGGACCCGATCAAGGCCACCATCGTCACGCCGGGCCTGAACCTGGACGGCAAGTTCGACAAGACCGGCATCCCCGCGTCCATCGTGACCAAGTTCCTGGCCGAGCACGGTGTGGTGGTGGAAAAGACCGGCCTTTACAGCTTCTTCATCATGTTCACCATCGGCATCACCAAGGGCCGCTGGAACACGCTGCTGACGGCGCTGCAGCAGTTCAAGGACGATTACGAGAAGAACCAGCCCATGTGGCGCATCCTGCCGGAGTTCTGCCAGGCGCACCGCCGCTACGAGCGCATGGGCCTGCGCGACCTGTGCCAGCACGTGCACGAGCTGTACGCCCGCTACGACATTGCCCGCCTGACGACCGAGATGTACCTTTCGGACCTGGCGCCTGCCATGAAGCCGGCGGACGCCTTTGCGCACATCGCGCACCGCAAGACTGAGCGGGTGGAGATCGACCAGCTGGAAGGCCGCATCACCGTGGGCCTGGTCACGCCATATCCTCCGGGCATTCCGCTGCTGATCCCGGGTGAGGTGTTCAACAAGAAGATCGTGGACTACCTGAAGTTCTCGCGCGAGTTCAACGCGCAATGCCCGGGGTTCGAGACCGACATCCATGGCCTGGTGGAAGAGGCCGGGGCGGATGGCGTGGTGCGGTACTACGCTGATTGCGTGCGGGTGGATTCGTAGCCCGGCGCCGCATGGGGCCATTGCGGAAAAAGACATCCGCAGGGCCCAGTCCTCCGTAATGGATGCAGCCGACGCATTTCTGATCGGCGCAACCAACAAGGAAGACTCCCATGTTCGCAAAGAAACTTATCCTCGCCACGGCAATTGCCGCGGCCGCCGCCGGCGCCATGGCCCAGGTCACCGTGGGCGGTGCACCGATGTTCGCCAACAAGGACATCATCGACAACGCCGTCAATTCCAAGGACCACACCACCCTGGTTGCCGCTGTCAAGGCTGCTGGCCTGGTGGACACGCTGAAGGGTCCGGGGCCGTTCACCGTCTTCGCGCCGACCAACGCCGCCTTTGCCGCGCTGCCTGCAGGCACCGTGGACACGCTGCTCAAGCCCGAGAACAAGGGCGCGCTGACCGGCGTGCTGACCTATCACGTGGTGCCCGGCAAATGGGACGCTGCTGCCATCAGCAAGATGATCATGGACGGCAAGGGCATGGCCTCGATCAAGACTGTGGCCGGTGGCACGCTGGTGGCCAAGTCGGCCGGCGGCAAGGTCACTGTGACCGACGAAAAGGGTGGCGTTGCGACCGTGACCATTGCTGACGTTTACCAATCCAACGGCGTGATCCACGTTGTGGACAAGGTGCTGCTGCCCAAGTAAGCAGCATTGCCTGAATTGCTCAGGACGGCATCTCGGGGCGGATCCGCAGGAATGTGGCGAAGCGCGGGATGCCGCTGTCGTTGGTGCCCCGATAACGGTAAGTGACCCAGGTGCCGGGCGCCGGTGGATCCTGCCTTTGCGCGTCGGTAAAGCCGCTGCCGATGCGGAATCTTTTGCCTTGCGGCGTCTCCACCAGCAAAGCCCCCATCCGGCCCTTGTGGCGGCCGCTGCCGGGCAGGTGGGAGATGACGCGGGCCTCCGCATCGTCATGTGGTTTGACCTTCAGCAGGTCGTCGCTGCGGCCGCCCGCATACAGCGACGCACCCCGGTGCAACATCAGGCCTTCGCCGCCCGCGCGCACGGTGGCTTCCATCAAATGGCGCAACGCGGCGTGACCCGATACCTTGTGCTGCGGCACGGACTGCACCCACGGCTGGCCGATGGCCGCCACGGCGGTGCTCAGGGCCGGAATGCGCTCAGTGAAAGTGCCGCCATGGGCCGGCAGGTCAAACACCATGAAGCGGATGTCGCGCCAGGCCGCCTCATCAGGCTGCTGCTGGCGCACGGTCGACAAAGTTTGTTGAAACCGGCCACGCCCGCCCCAGAGCTCACCGTCCAGCGGCGTATCGGGCCAGCCGCGCGTGAACCAGGGCGGTGCGACGATGCGTTCACCGCCACGCGTGAGCAGTTCGCGGCCATTCCAGTAACCCCGAAGCCCGTCGTATTTTTCGCTGACCCAATAGTCGTCCAGCGGCAGGCCGCTGCGGTAGACATTGGCGAGCATGAGTGCGGGCGCAGGTCCGGCAAAAACCGTGGCCGGCGCGAGCGCAGCGACCAGCAGGCTGAACAGAAAGCCGCGGCGCCCCGCGGCTGCGCCATGCATCAAGCGGCGCCGGCGGGCTCGGCAATGCCGCCCACCACGTTGCTGAAACCGCCGTCCACATAGGTGATTTCGGCGCTCACGCCGCCGGCCAGGTCGCTCAGCAGGAAGGCGGCCACGTTGCCCACGTCGTCGATGGTCACGTTGCGGCGGATGGGGGAGGCTTCGGCTACCACGCTCAGGATCTTGCCAAAGCCCTTGATGCCGCTGGCCGCCAGCGTCTTGATGGGGCCGGCGCTGATGCCGTTGACCCGGATACCCCTGGGGCCCATGGATTCAGCCAGGTAGCGCACCGACGCTTCCAGACTGGCTTTGGCCAGGCCCATCGTGTTGTAGTTGGGCACCGTGCGGATGGCGCCCAGATAGGTCAGCGTCAGCAGGGCTGATTTGTCATTAAGGTAGGGCAGGGCGGCCTTGGCCATTCCGGGGAAGCTGTACGCGCTGATGTCGTGCGCGATCTTGAAACCTTCGCGGCTCAGGCCGTCCAGGAAGTCGCCGGCAATCGCCTCGCGCGGCGCAAAACCAATGGCGTGCACAAAGCCGTCGAACTTGGGCCAGTGGGCCGACAGGTCCTTGAAGAGGGCTTCAATCTGCTCGTCGCTGCCGACGTCGCAGTCAAAAATGAGTTTGGAGCCGAAATCAGATGCAAACTCCGTGATGCGGTCTTTGAACCGCTCCCCGACGTAGCTGAACGCCAGCTCCGCTCCCTGCGCATGGCAGGCTTTGGCAATGCCGTAGGCAATTGAACGATTGGACAAGACGCCCGTGATCAGCAACTTTTTTCCGGTCAGGAATCCCATAAGTCTCTCGGGTTAAAAATCTGTGCAGAATTGTCGCATGCGCAAATTGGTGGCCGGGCTCCTGGTGAGCATGTCGTTGGGTGTGTCGTCCCCGTTGTGGGCGGCCCATGGCTATGCGTTGTGGGGTGACCTGAAATACCCTGAGGGCTTTGCCGCGTTCAGCTACGTCAACCCTGATGCACCCAAGGGCGGCGAACTCCGGCTGGTCAGCAACCTGCGGGTGTCCACCTTTGACAAGTACAACCCCTTCACCATCAAGGGCACTGCACCGGCCTACCTCAGCGCCTTGCTGTTTGACAGCCTGCTGACCGGGGCCATGGACGAGACGGCATCGGGCTATGGCCTGCTGGCGCAGGACGTGGAGGTGGCGCCCGACCGCCTGAGCGTCACCTTCCGCCTGAGGCCCGAGGCCCGCTTTCACAACGGCATGCCGGTGGAAGCCGCCGATGTGAAGCACAGCTATGACACGCTCATCAGCCAGTATGCGATGCCGGGCTACAAGACGCTGCTGGACGAGGTAGCTGGCTGCGACGTGATCGACGCCAAGACCGTGCGTTTTCGCTTCAAGAAGCCCAACCGCGAGCTGCCCTTGACCGTAGGCGGGCTGCCCGTGTTCAGCCGCGCCTGGGGCCTGGAAAACGGCAAGCCCAAGCGGTTTGACCAGGTGGTGATGGATGTGCCCATTGGCAGCGGCCCGTACAAGGTGGGCCCGGTGCGCTTTGGCAAGGACATCACCTACGTACGCGACCCCAGCTATTGGGCCCGGGACCTGGGCGTCAAGCGCGGCAGCCATAATTTTGACCGCATTACCGTCAAGATCTACAAGGACAACACGGCCCGGCTCGAAGCCCTGAAGGCGGCCGAGTTCGACATGATGAGTTTTTACTCGGCGGGCGACTGGGCCCGGCGGGTCAACGGCAAGCGCTTCGATTCCGGTGAACTGGTCAAAAACGCCTTCCCGCACCGCCAGCCGGCGGGTTTTCAGAGCTACGTGCTCAACAGCCGTCGCACCCGCCTGGCCGACCCGCGCGTGCGCGAGGCGCTGGGGCTGGCACTGGACTACGAGTGGATGAACCGGCAGATGTTCTACAACGGCTATCCACGCGTGCAGGATCTGTTCGGCAACACCGACTGCGCCGCCACGGGCGAGCCATCACCTGAAGAACTCGCGCTGCTGCAGCCCTGGCGCGGCAAGGTGCCAGACGCCGTTTTCGGTGCCATGTACCAGCCGCCCACCACCGACGGGCCCGGGCAGTCATTACGCAATAACCTGCGGCGTGCCCAGGCCCTGCTGAAGGACGCCGGCTGGGTATACCGCGACGGTGCCCTGCGCAACGCCAAGGGCGAACCCATGGTGCTGGAATACCTGGACAGTCGCGACACCGGGGTGCGCACGCTGGCACCCTGGATTCGCAACCTTGAAAAACTGGGCGTGACGCTGAAGTTCTCCCCCGTGGACTTTGCGCTGTACCAGCAACGGCTGGACAAGTTTGAATTTGACGTCACCACCATCAACTTCCCCGGCACGCACAACCCCGGCCAGCAGCTGGCCGAAATTTTCGGCAGCAAGGCCGCCGACACTGAAAGCTCGGGCAATTACATGGGCGTCAAGAACCCTGCCGTGGATGCCCTGGTGTCCGCCGCCGTGCGCGCGAACAGCAAGGCGGAGCTGCTGCCGGCCTGCCGTGCGCTGGACCGGGTCATCATGCACAGCCACTACCTGATTCCCCAGTGGACGCTGATGTCACACCGCGTGGCCTACAACGCCTGGCGGCTGGGCTTCAAGGCACCGATGCCGCCGTACCCCGGCGCAGAAGACTGGGTCATGACCACCTGGTGGGCGAAAGACCCGGCCGGCGGAGGCAAGTAACACCATGCTGTCGTACATCCTCAAACGCCTGCTGCTCATGATCCCCACGTTGTTGGGTGTGCTGCTGGTCACGTTCCTTGTGATCCAGTTTGTGCCCGGCGGGCCGGTGGAACAGTACTTGTCCGAGGCTAAAGGAGGCTTTGGCGGCGTCGAATCCGGTGGCTCGAGCTACCGCGGCAACCAGGGCGTAGACCCCAAGCGCATCGAGCAGATCAAGGCGCTGTATGGCTTTGACAAGCCCCCGCACGAACGCCTGTTGCAGATGCTTGGCCAGTTTGCACGCTTTGATCTGGGCAAGAGCTTTTTCCAGAACAAGGACGTGTGGGACCTGATTGTTGAAAAGCTGCCTGTTTCCATCAGCCTGGGTCTATGGACCTTTTTCATCAGCTACGGCATTGCCGTGCCGCTGGGCGTGGCCAAGGCGGTGCGGGCAGGCAGCCGCTTTGACCTGATTTCGACGCTGATCATCCTGGTGGGCTATGCCATCCCGGGTTTTGTGCTGGGGGTGGCGCTGCTCGTGATTTTTGGTGGCCAGTTGCAGTGGTTCCCGCTGCGGGGCCTGACTTCGCCCAACTGGGAAGAGTTGAGTTGGGGCGCGCGCATCGTGGACTACCTCTGGCACATCACGCTGCCGGTCACGGCCATGGTGTTCGGCAGCTTTGCGGTCACAGCGATGCTGACCAAGAACTCGTTCCTGGAAGAAATCCGCAAGCAATACGTGCTGACCGCGCGGGCCAAGGGGCTGAACGAAAACCGCGTTCTGTGGAAACATGTTTTCCGCAATGCGCTGATCCCGATCATCACGGGCTTTCCCGGGGCTTTCATTGGCGCGTTCTTTACCGGTTCGTTGCTGATCGAAACGCTGTTTTCGCTGGACGGCCTGGGCCTGCTCAGCTACGAAAGCGTGATCCGGCGCGACTATCCCGTCGTCCTGGGCACGCTCTACCTCTTCACCTTGATCGGGTTGGTGACCAAGCTGATCAGTGATCTCAGTTACGTATTGGTGGACCCCCGTGTCAAATTTGACTAACCCCCCCGAAGCGGCCCCCGGCCGCCTTCCCCCCGGGGGGGCGCCGCCAGTGGCCGGGCAAAGCCCGATCCACGGCAGCGCTGGAAGTAGTCCAGTGTCGCCGGGCCGGCGTGCGTGGCGGCGCTTTCGGCGCAACCCGCTGGGCTTCTGGAGCCTTGTGCTGTTCAGTGTGATGGTCCTGCTGAGCCTGTTTGCGGAAGTGCTGTCCAACGACCGCCCGCTGGTCGTGCGCTACGAGGGCACCACCTATTTCCCCATCGTCAAGGACTATTCGGAGCAGACCTTCGGCGGCGATTTTCCGACGCCGGCTGATTACCTTGACCCGTTCATCCGCGAGCGCATCACCAGCGGCAGCAACTGGGCCATTTATGCGCCCAACCCCTACGGCCCCCGCACGCTGAACTACTTTGCAAAGTCACCCAGCCCGGCGGCCCCCACGGCCGATAACTGGCTGGGCACGGATGACCGGGGCCGCGACCTGCTGGCCCAGCTGATTTACGGCTTCCGCGTGAGCGTGCTGTTCGGCCTGGCGCTGACGGCCATAGGCACTCTGCTGGGTATCCTCGCGGGAGCGGTGCAGGGCTACTTTGGCGGCAAGACCGACCTGGCCTTCCAGCGCTTCATTGAAATCTGGAGCGCCATGCCCGAGCTGTACCTGCTGATCATCTTCAGTGCGATCTTTGCGCCCAGCGTGGCGCTGCTGCTGGTCCTGCTGAGCCTGTTTGGCTGGATGGGGTTGTCCGACTACGTGCGCGCAGAGTTTTTGCGTAACCGCCAGATGGACTATGTGCGCGCGGCGCGTGCGCTGGGCGTGGGCAACAGCCGCATCATGTGGCGCCACATCCTGCCCAACAGCATGACCCCGGTCGTGACCTTTCTGCCGTTTCGCATGAGCGGCTCCATCCTGGCGTTGACCTCGCTCGATTTCCTGGGCCTGGGTGTGCCGCCCGGCACGCCGTCGCTGGGCGAACTGCTGAGCCAGGGCAAGAACAACATCGACGCGTGGTGGATATCGCTGTCCACCTTCGGCGTGCTGGTGATGACGCTGCTGTTGCTGACCTTCATGGGCGACGCCTTGCGTGACGCGCTGGATCCGCGAAAGGCCGACAAATGACGGCATTGCTGGATGTTCGCGGCCTGAGGGTTGCCTTCAGTGGCAAGGAAGTCGTGCATGGGGTCGATTTCGCCATCGCGCCCGGCGAAAAGCTCGCGCTGGTGGGGGAGTCGGGCTCGGGCAAGACGGTCACCGCCCTGAGCCTGCTGCGCCTGGTGCAAAACGCCGACCTGTCAGGCCAGGCCATGTTCATGGACGGTCAACCCGGTGGCCCGGCGCATGACCTGCTGGCGCTTTCAGAGCGTGCGCTGATGGACATTCGCGGGCGTGACATCGCGATGATCTTCCAGGAGCCCATGACGGCCCTGAATCCGCTGTTCACTGTGGGCGACCAGGTGGCCGAGGTGCTGGAGATCAAGCAGGCGCTGAGTAAACGCCAGGCGTGGGCTGCCGCAGTCGAAGCGTTGGCTGCCACCGGTATCCCGGACCCGCAACGCCGCGCCCAAGCCTTCCCGCACCAGCTGTCCGGCGGGCAGCGCCAGCGCGCCATGATCGCCATGGCGCTGGCCTGCCGCCCCAAGCTCCTGCTGGCCGACGAGCCCACCACTGCGCTGGACGTCACGCTGCGCATCCAGATGCTGGACCTGCTGGGCGACCTGCAGCGCCAGACCGGCATGGCGCTGCTGCTGATCACGCACGACCTGAATCTGGTGCGGCAGTTCGCCGACCGGGTGGCGGTGATGGAAAACGGCCATCTGGTGGAGCAGGGGGCGGTCGCCGGCGTGTTTGCCAGCCCGCAGCACGCCTACACCCGCAAGCTGATCGACAGCCGGCCGGCGCGCGACGTCACCGAAGAGGCCGTGGCCGGCGGGCAAGCCGTCATGCGGGCGAAAGGCCTGCAGGTGGGCTACCCGGTGCCCATCCCAGGTATTCGCGGCTGGTTCAGCAAATCGGAGTTTGTTGCCGTCAAGCAGGCCGATTTCCAGGTGTTGCCGGGTCGCACGCTCGGCGTGATCGGGGAATCCGGCTCGGGCAAGTCCACACTGGCGCTGGCCGCGCTGGGGCTCATGCCATCACGTGGCGAACTGCAGGTGGCCGGCCAGACCTGGGGCCGCAACGCTGCCGCCAACAAGGCGCTGCGCCGCACCGTCCAGGTGGTATTCCAGGACCCGTTTTCATCGCTGTCGCCGCGCATGACCATCGAGGAAATCGTGGGCGAGGGCTTGCTGGTGCACGAGCCGCACCTGGGCGGGCCCGCCCGGCGTGAACGAGTCATTCAGGCGCTGGCCGAAGTGGGGCTGGACGAAGCCCAGTTCCCCGGCCTGCTGTCGCGCTACCCGCATGAGTTCTCCGGCGGCCAGCGCCAGCGCCTGGCCATTGCCCGTGCGCTGATCGTGCAGCCGCAACTGCTGGTGCTGGACGAGCCCACCAGCGCGCTGGACGTCACCATTCAGAAACAAGTACTCAAATTGCTGCAGCGGCTTCAACGGGAAAAGGGCCTGAGCTACCTGCTGATCACCCATGACGTGGACGTGATCCGCGCCATGGCCCATGACGTGATGGTCATGAAGGATGGCGACGTTCTGGAGGCCGGCACGGTGGAGCAGGTGCTGGATGCACCGCAGCATGACTACACCCGCATCCTGGTGGCCTCCGCATCAGAACCAGCCACATAACTCGTTGCAAATCAAGCATTTACAAAGTACAATCCTTGCTTCACGACCAAACGGGCGGGTATTCACCGCCCGTTTTTTTTGGTCGATCGCTTTTGAATCAGCGTTGGAGTAGCAAGGAAAAGTGGCACTGCAGGAGATCGTCGAACAAACCGTGACCGGGCTGGGATATGACCTGGTGGAGATTGAACGCTCCGCCGGCGGCCTGTTGCGCATCACGATCGATCTCCCCTGGCAAGCCGATCTTCCCGAGCAGTTCGTCAACGTTGAAGACTGCGAAAAGGTCACGCGCCAGCTGCAGTTTGCGCTGGAAGTCGAAGAGATTGAATACAAGCGGCTTGAAGTATCGTCGCCGGGCATTGACCGGCCCCTTCGCCGCGAACAGGATTTCGAGCGTTTCGCCGGCGAGGTAATTGACGTGACGCTCAAGGCGCCCATGGGTGGCGCCGCAGGCGGCCAGGTGGCCGCCAACCGCAAGAAGTTTCGCGGCACGCTGGAGCGGGCCGAGGCAGGTGGCTGGCAGATCGTCTGGAGCGATGAGCCCGCCGTCAAGCCAGGCCAGAAGGTCAGCAAGAAGCGCGCACCCGCGCCCCTGCAGGCTCTGGGTTTTACGCTGGACGAGCTGAAAGAAGCGCGGCTGGCTTCGATAGTGGATTTCAAGGGGCGCAAGCCCGGCCGGTCCCCGACCGATCAAACAGGAGAGTTGTGAAATGAATCGCGAAATGTTGATGCTGGTGGAAGCCATCTCGCGCGAAAAGAACGTCGAGCGTGACGTCGTGTTCGGCGCGGTGGAATCCGCGCTGGCGCAAGCGACCAAGAAACTGTATTCGGGCGAGGTGGACATCCGCGTGGCGGTGGACCGCGACAGCGGCAACTACGAGACCTTCCGCCGCTGGCTGGTAGTGCCCGATTCCGCAGGCCTGCAGAACCCCGATGCCGAAGAGCTGCTGATGGACGCGCAGGAGCGTGTCTCTGATGTGGAAGAGGGCGACTACATCGAGGAGCCGGTCGAGTCTGTGCCTATCGGGCGCATCGGCGCCATGGCCGCCAAACAGGTCATCCTGCAAAAAATCCGTGACGCCGAGCGCGAGATGCTGCTCAACGACTTCATGTCGCGTGGCGACAAGATTTTCGTGGGCACCGTCAAGCGCATGGACAAGGGCGACATCATTGTCGAGTCCGGCCGCGTCGAAGGCCGCCTGCGCCGCAGCGAGATGATCCCCAAGGAAAACCTGCGCAATGGCGACCGTGTGCGCGCCATGATCATGGAAGTGGACCTGACGCTGCGCGGCGCACCCATCATCCTGTCGCGCTCGGCCCCTGAATACATGATCGAACTCTTCCGCCAGGAGGTGCCCGAGATCGAGCAGGGCCTGCTGGAGATCAAGAGCTGCGCCCGCGACCCCGGCAGCCGCGCCAAGATCGCCGTGCTCAGCCACGACAAGCGCGTGGACCCCATCGGCACCTGTGTAGGCGTGCGTGGCACCCGCGTGAACGCCGTCACCAACGAGCTGGCCGGCGAACGTGTAGACATCGTGCTGTGGTCCGAAGACCCGGCGCAGTTCGTGATCGGCGCGCTGGCACCAGCCAACGTCAGCTCCATCGTGGTCGACGAAGAAAAGCACGCCATGGACGTGGTGGTGGACGAGGAAAACCTCGCCATTGCCATTGGCCGCGGCGGCCAGAACGTGCGCCTGGCTTCCGACCTGACGGGCTGGAAGATCAACATCATGGACGCCAACGAATCCGCCCAGAAGCAGGCCGAAGAAACCAGCGGGCAGCGCAAGCTGTTCATGGAAAAGCTCGATGTAGACGAGGAAATCGCCGACATCCTGATCGCCGAGGGTTTCACCAGCCTGGAAGAAGTGGCCTATGTGCCGCTGCAGGAAATGCTGGAGATTGAAAGCTTTGACGAAGACACGGTCAACGAGCTTCGCTCGCGCGCCAAGGATGCCCTGCTGACGATGGAGATTGCACGCGAGGAAAGCGTGGAAGAGGTTTCGCAGGATCTGCGTGACCTGGACGGGCTGACGCCCGAGTTGATCGCCAAGCTAGCCGAATCCGGCGTGCAGACCCGCGATGAACTGGCCGACCTGGCCGTTGACGAACTCACTGATATCACCGGCCAGTCTGCGGACGAGGCCAAAGCCATGATCATGAAGGCGCGCGAACACTGGTTTACCAGTGCCGCCGCCTCTCAAGAGTAACGGTCATGAAAGGTAACACGACACATGTCCAGTACGACCGTCGCCGAGTTTGCATCCGAACTCAAGAAATCAACCGATACGCTGCTTGAGCAGTTGCGCAGTGCAGGCGTGCCCAAAGCGTCCGCTGCGGACGCACTCAGCGAAGCCGACAAGCAAAAGCTGCTGGGCTACCTGCAGGCCAGTCACGGCACATCTTCGCCTGAGCGAAAGAAAATCACGCTCGTGAAAAAGTCCACCAGCGAAATCAAACAGGCTGATTCGTCCGGCAAGGCCCGCACGATCCAGGTGGAGGTGCGCAAGAAGCGCACTTTCGTCAAGCGTGACGACGGCTCGGACACTGTGGTGGTCGAGGTCCCTGAGCCTGTCGCCGAGGCGCCGTCCGCGCCGGTGATTGACGACGCCGAACTCGCGCGCCGCGAAGAGGAGGCCCGCCGCCAGGCCGAATTCATCCGCCGCCAGGAAGAAGAACTGGCCGAAAAACGCCGTCTGCGTGAAGAGCAGGAAGCACGCGAACGCGACGCTGCCGAAAAGGCCGCAGCGCAGGCCGCCAGTGAGCAAAAGCAGGCCGAAGCGAAGGCCGAGTCCACTGAAGCTGCTGGCAAGGACGTTGCCGACGAAGCTGCAGCCAAGGCTGAAGCGCAGGCACGTGTTCAGGCTGAGGCCCGTGATAAGGCCGCCGCTGAATCCAAGGCCCGTGCTGACGAGGAGGCCGCGCGCGCTGCCGACCTGGGTGAGCGCCGCCGCAAGGCCGAAGCCGAAGCCGCAGCCATCCGCTCCATGATGTCCACGCCCAAGAAGGTGCTGGTCGCCAAGAAACCGGAAGAGCCGCCCAAGCCCGTGGCCAAGGTGGCTGAAGCCGCCAAGCCCGGAGTCAAGGGCACGCTGCACAAGCCCGCAGCTGGCGCCCCGCGCCCCGGCGCGCCGGCTGCCCCTGCCGCTCCCGGCGCTGGCAAGGAAGTCAAATCCGCCAAGCTGTCATCCAGCTGGGCAGGCGACCCTGCCAAGAAGAAGGAAATCAAGACCCGCGGTGACGCATCCGGTGGCGTGGGCCGCAACAACTGGCGTGGTGGCCCGCGTGGGCGCCGCGGCAATGACCGCGATCACCGCGACGAGCAGGTGCAGGCCGCGCCGGTCGAAGCACGGGTGATTGAAGTCCACGTGCCCGAAACGATTACCGTGGCCGAGCTGGCGCACAAGATGGCCGTGAAGTCGTCCGAGGTGATCAAGCACCTGATGAAGCTGGGCCAGATGGTCACCATCAACCAGCCGCTGGACCAGGACACGGCCATGATCGTGGTCGAGGAAATGGGCCACAAGGCCATCGTGGCCGCGCTGGACGACCCTGAAGCATTCACTGACCAGGACGTTGCTGCCGCCGAGGGCGAGGCATTGCCCCGCGCTCCGGTTGTCACCGTCATGGGCCACGTGGACCATGGCAAGACCTCGTTGCTGGACTACATCCGCCGTGCCAAGGTGGCGTCGGGTGAAGCCGGCGGCATTACCCAGCACATCGGTGCTTACCACGTAGAAACCGAGCGCGGGATGATCTCGTTCCTGGACACCCCCGGCCACGAGGCTTTCACCGCCATGCGTGCCCGTGGTGCCAAGGCGACCGATATCGTGATCCTGGTCGTGGCTGCAGATGACGGCGTCATGCCGCAGACCAAGGAAGCCATCAAGCACGCGAAGGCGGCAGGTGTGCCCATCGTTGTGGCGATCAACAAGATCGACAAGCCAGATGCCAACCCCGACCGTGTGAAGCAGGAGCTGGTGGCCGAGGAAGTCGTGCCAGAAGAATACGGCGGTGAGTCCCCGTTCGTGCCCGTGTCCGCCAAGACTGGCGCCGGCATTGACGCGCTGCTGGAGCAGGTGCTGCTGCAGGCCGAAGTGCTTGAGTTGAAAGCGCCCGTCGAAGCCATGGCCAAGGGCTTGGTCATCGAAGCGCAGCTGGATAAGGGCCGCGGCCCGGTGGCCACCGTGCTGGTGCAGTCCGGTACGCTGAAAACCGGCGATGTGGTGCTGGCAGGGCAGACGTATGGCCGCGTGCGCGCCATGCTCGACGAGAACGGCAAGTCCATCAAGTCGGCTGGCCCGTCCATCCCGGTTGAAATCCAGGGCCTGACCGAAGTGCCGCAAGCCGGCGACGAGTTCATGGTGCTGGCCGACGAGCGCCGTGCGCGCGAAATCGCGACCTACCGCGCGGGCAAGTTCCGCAACACCAAGCTGGCCAAGCAACAGGCCGCCAAGCTGGAGAACATGTTCACCGACATGACGGCCGGCGAAGTCAAGATGGTGCCTATCATCGTCAAGGCGGACGTGCAGGGCTCGCAGGAGGCTTTGGCCGCTTCGCTGCTCAAGCTGTCCACCGAAGAGGTGAAGGTGCAGCTCGTGTACGCCGCGGTGGGTGGCATCAGCGAGTCCGACGTCAACCTGGCCATCGCTTCCAAGGCGGTGATCATCGGCTTCAACACGCGGGCCGATGCCGGTGCGCGCAAGCTGGCCGAGGGCAATGGCGTGGACATCCGCTACTACAACATCATTTACGACGCTGTGGACGAGCTCAAGGCCGCCATGTCGGGCATGCTGGCACCGGAAAAGCGCGAGGAAGTCATCGGCACGGCCGAGATCCGCACCGTGTTCGTGGCATCCAAGATCGGCACTGTGGCCGGTTGTATGGTTACCTCGGGCCAGGTCACACGCACCGCCAAGTTCCGCCTGCTGCGCGACAACGTGGTGATCTACACGGGCGACATCGACACCCTCAAGCGCCTGAAAGACGACGTTCGCGAGGTCAAGGAAGGCTTCGAGTGCGGTATCAAGCTCAAGAACTACAACGACATCAAGGAAGGTGATCAGCTGGAGTTCTTCGAGGTCAAGGAAATCGCCCGTACGCTCTAAAGCATGCCGAAGAAGTCCGCCACGCCCAACCGCAGCTTCAAGGTTGCCGATCAGATCCAGCGTGATCTGACGGAGCTGATCGCGCGCGAGCTGAAAGACCCGCGGGTGGGCATGGTGACGATCCAGGCGGTGGAAGTCACCCCGGATTACGCCCACGCCAAGGTGTTTTTCAGCCTGCTGGTGGGCGACCCGGCGCAAGCAGAAGAGGGCTTGAATCAGGCTGCGGGCTTTTTGCGCGCAGGCCTGTTCAAGCGCTTGCACATTCACACGGTGCCCACGCTGCACTTCCACTTTGACCGCACCACCGAGCGTGCGGCCGACATGAATGCGCTGATTGCGCAAGCTGTCGCGTCCCGTTCCAAAAACGAAGACTAGAAATGACAGCGCCGCGCACGAGGGTCGTGAGGCGCCCCGTGCATGGGGTGCTTTTGCTGGACAAGCCGTTGGGCCTGTCGAGCAACAACGCGCTGCAAAAGTGCAAATGGCTACTGCGGGCCGAAAAAGCCGGTCACACCGGCACGCTGGATCCCTTAGCTACCGGCGTGCTCCCTCTGTGTTTCGGCGCAGCCACCAAGTTCAGCCAGCTGCAGCTGGACGCCGACAAGACCTACGTCGCCACCGCCGTGCTCGGCGTCAAGACCGCCACGGGAGACGCCGAAGGCGAGGTGATCGAGCGCCGCCTTGTGGCTGACATCACGCCAGAGCGGCTGGCCGCCGTTGCAAAACAGTTCACCGGCCCGATCCGCCAGGTGCCTCCGATGCACAGCGCGCTCAAGCGCGACGGCAAGGCACTGTACGAGTACGCGCGCGAAGGCATTGAAGTCGAACGCGAAGCCCGCGACGTCACCATTTTTGAGCTGAGCCTCGAGTTGTTGCCCGCAGACACTGAACAAGTCGCTATCAAAATGGTAGCAAAAGTCAGCAAAGGCACCTACATACGCACGCTGGGTGAAGACATTGGCGAGGCGCTGGGCTGCGGCGCGCACCTGTCATCACTGCGCCGCATTGCCACAGGGCAGTTCGACGAATCGCAGTGCGTCACGCTCCAGGCGCTGGAGGCGATGGGCGAAGATGAACGCCTGGCCTGCCTGCAGCCGGTAGCAGCACTGCTGCACGATCACACGGCCGTCACGCTGGACGCCGACAATGCGGGCCGGTTCCTGAGCGGCCTGCGCCGCCGCGGGCACTGGGCTGACCACGAACACATTGCCGTCTATGGCCCGCCCGGCTCATTGCTCGGCACCGGCCATGTGAAGGCCGGCGAACTGATCCCGGGGCGACTGCTGAGCCCCCCTGAAATACAGCAAATCCTGGAAACCCAAAAATGAGCACCAAGCAAATCCGCAACATCGCCATCATCGCCCACGTCGACCATGGCAAGACCACCATGGTTGACCAGCTGCTGCGCCAGTCCGGCACGTTTGCCGACCACGAAAAGGTCGTCGACACCGTGATGGACAACAACGCGATCGAAAAGGAACGCGGCATCACCATCCTGGCCAAGAACTGCGCCGTGACGTGGAAGGGTACGCACATCAACATCGTTGACACCCCCGGCCACGCGGACTTTGGCGGCGAGGTGGAGCGGGCCCTGTCCATGGTGGACAGCGTGGTGCTGCTCATCGATGCCCAGGAAGGCCCGATGCCGCAGACCCGTTTCGTGACCAAGAAGGCGCTGGCTCTGGGCCTGCGCCCCATCCTGGTTGTGAACAAGGTGGACAAGCCGGGCGCCCGTCCGCAGCATGTCGTGAATGCTGCCTTTGACCTGTTCGACAAACTGGGCGCAACGGACGAGCAGCTGGATTTCCCCGTGGTGTATGCCTCCGGCATCAACGGATGGTCGTCGCTGGAGGAGGGCGGCCAGGGCGAGCAGTGGGGTCCAGACATGTCGGCCCTGTTCGACACCATCCTCAAGCATGTGCCCGCCAATGCCGGCGACGCATCAGCGCCTCTGCAGCTGCAGATTTCGGCACTTGATTTTTCCAGCTTTGTGGGCCGTATCGGCGTGGGCCGCATCAGCCAGGGAACGCTCAAGCCCATGCAGGACGTCCTGGTGATGGAAGGCCCGGACGGCAAGTCCATCAAGGGCCGCGTCAACCAGGTGCTGACTTTCCAGGGCCTGGACCGCATGCAGACCCCGATGGCAGGACCGGGCGACATCGTGCTGATCAATGGCATCGAGGACATCGGCATTGGCGTGACGGTGACCGACCCCCTCAACCCGGCGCCCCTGCCCATGCTGAAGGTGGACGAGCCCACGCTGACCATGAACTTCTGCGTGAACACCAGCCCGCTGGCCGGGCGCGAAGGCAAGTTCGTGACCAGCCGCCAGATCTGGGACCGCCTGCAAAAGGAGCTGCAGCACAACGTGGCGCTGCGCGTGTCGGAAACCGACGAAGAAGGCATTTTTGAAGTGATGGGCCGCGGCGAACTGCATCTGACCATCCTGCTGGAAAACATGCGCCGCGAAGGTTACGAGCTGGCGGTGTCCAAGCCGCGCGTGGTGTTCCGCACCGTGGACGGCGTACGCCAGGAGCCCATTGAAATGGTCACGGCTGACATTGAAGAGCAGCACCAGGGCGGCGTGATGCAGGCGCTGGGCGAGCGCAAAGGCGACCTGCTGAACATGGAGCCGGACGGTCGCGGCCGCGTTCGCCTGGAATACCGCATCCCGGCGCGGGGCCTGATCGGCTTTACCAATGAATTCCTGAACCTGACGCGCGGCTCGGGCCTGATCAGCAACATCTTTGACGGCTACGAAGAGCACAAGGGTGACATCGGCGGGCGCAAGAACGGCGTGCTGATTTCCATGGACGACGGCGAAATCTTCAATTACGCCCTGGGCAAGCTGGACGACCGCGGCCGCATGTTTGTGCGCGCCAACGACCCGGTTTACGAAGGCATGATCGTCGGCATCCACAACCGCGACAACGACCTGGTGGTGAACGCCACGCGCACCAAGCAGCTGACCAACTTCCGCGTCAGCGGCAAGGAAGACGCGATCAAGATCACTCCGCCCATCCAGCTCACGCTGGAATATGGCGTGGAATTCGTGGAAGACGACGAACTGGTCGAAATCACGCCTAAATCGATTCGCCTGCGCAAGCGTTTCCTGAAGGAACACGAGCGCAAACGCGCATCCCGCGACGCATGAAGTTGCGACACGGACAAGCCGTGTGGCTGATGGTGGCGGTGACCCTGATGTGGTCTATCGCCGGGGTGGTCACGCGCCAGCTGGAGCACGCCAAAAGCTTTGAGGTCACCTTCTGGCGCAGCTTTTTCACCATGGTGTCTCTGCTGGTGATACTGCCGCTGTGGCAGGGCCGCACCGTGTTTCGCGACATGCACTGGAAGAGCCCGTACTTCTGGCTGTCGGGCGTGTGCTGGAGCGTGATGTTCACCGCTTTCATGGTGGCGCTGACGCTGACCACAGTGGCCAATGTGCTGGTGACCATGGCACTGGGACCGTTGTTTACCGCGCTGATTGCCCGCGTCTTCATCGGCCACAAGCTGCCGCTGCGCACCTGGGGCGCGATCGTGGTGGCAGGCATTGGCATTGCCTGGATGTATGGCTCGCAGGTCAGCCTGGGTGCCCCGGGCGTGCTGATCGGTTCGCTGGTAGCCCTGTGCGTGCCCATCGCGGGGGCCGTGCAGTGGACCGTGACGCAGCGCAGCCAGGCCCATGGTGAAAAGCTGGACCTGGTGCCCTGCGTGCTGGTGGGGGCAGTGATCTCCAGCGCGGTGACGTTCCCGCTGTCGTTCCCGTTCATGGCCACTGGTACCGACGTGGCATGGCTCGGCCTGCTGGGCCTGGTACAGCTGGCCATTCCCTGCACGCTGTCGGTGATCTGCGCACGCGTGCTCAAGGCGCCTGAAGTGTCACTGCTGGCGTTGCTGGAAATCATCTTTGGCATTGCGCTGGCCTGGTTCGGCGCGAACGAGCAACCCGGCCCGAATGTGCTGGCGGGCGGCGCGCTGGTGCTGGGTGCGCTGGTTGTGAATGAACTCATTGGCTGGAGGCAACGGGCATGAGCGATGTGGTGACAGAAGTCCGGGGCCGTGCCGGCCTGATCACACTGAACCGGCCCAAGGCGCTGAACGCGCTGTCGCTGGGCATGGTGCGGGAGCTCACCATGGCGTTGCTGGCGTGGCGCGACGATCCGGCTGTCGAAGTTGTGGCGATCCGGGGCACGGGCAAAGAAGGCGTTTTCGGTTCTTTTTGCGCGGGCGGTGACATCCGCTTCTTCCATCAGGCGGCGCTCGCCGGCAATCCTCAGCTGGAAGATTTCTTCACCGAGGAATACGCGCTCAACCACCTGATCCACACCTACCCCAAGCCCTATGTCGCGTTCATGGATGGCATCGTCATGGGCGGCGGCATGGGGATCTCCCAGGGGGCACGTGTGCGCATCGTGACGGAGCGCACGAAGATGGCCATGCCCGAGACCAACATCGGCTTGTTCCCTGATGTCGGCGGCGGGTTCTTCCTGGGCCGTTGTCCCGGGCGTATGGGCGAGTACCTGGCGCTGACCGGCAATGTCATCGGGGCCGCGGATGCATTGGCAGCGCAGCTGGCAGACGTGATGATGGTGTCTCAAGACCTGCCCGACCTGTGGGAAAGTCTTGCGCGCCTGGGCTCGCAGGCACTGCCGGCGCAGATTGATGCCGAATCGGCTGCAGCACAGTCCGCGCTGGCGCGCGCCAGCGGTCCCATCGACCACTTTTTCGCATTGGACAGTGTCCCGGCGATCGTCGCGGCCCTCGAGACAGACGCCTCAGATTGGGCGCGCGAGACCGCTGCGCTGCTGCGCCACCGGTCCCCCCTGATGCTGCACGTGGTACTGGAACAGGTGCGTCGCGGTCGTGCCATGGGTCTGGCCGACGACCTGCGCATGGAGCGTGACCTGGTACGCCACTGTTTCCACTTGCGGCCCGGCGTAGCCAGCGAAACCGTGGAAGGCATCCGCGCACTGGCCGTAGACAAGGACCATGCGCCGAAGTGGAACCCGGCCCGCATCGAAGACGTCACGCCAGAGATGGTCACCCCGTTCTTCGAAAGCCCCTGGCCAGCGCACGCCCACCCTTTAGCCACCCTGCGCTAAAGCGGCGACACGCCGCCACCAGCGGCCACCGCGGAGCCGGCTCCGCCGGTCCGCCGGGTGGCGTCCCCCTTGGGGGGAAGCCGCGAAGCGGCTCAGGGGGGTTACCTATTCCTCGATTTCATGGCCCGCTCGACCTCCCGCTTGCCTTCGCGGTCCTTGATAGTGTCGCGCTTGTCGTGCTCAGCCTTGCCCTTGGCCAGCGCGATGTCGCACTTGACCTTGCCGGCCTTCCAGTGCAGGTTCAGCGGCACCAGCGTGTAGCCCTTTTGCTCCACCTTGCCGATCAGGCGGCGGATCTCTTCCTTGTGGAGCAACAGCTTCTTGGTGCGCACGGCATCGGGGCTGACATGGGTGGAGGCTGTCTTCAGCGGGTTGATCTGGCAGCCCACGATGAACAGTTCGCCCTCGCGCACCACCACATAGCCGTCGGTCAGCTGGACTTTGCCCTCGCGCAAGGCCTTGATCTCCCAGCCCTGCAGCACCATGCCCGCCTCGAAGCGTTCCTCGAAGAAGTAGTTGTACGCGGCCTTTTTATTGTCGGCAATGCGTGCGGATG
>CALRZF020000018.1:0-22966 GCA_943372585.1 Ramlibacter sp. 2FC
GAATAACTTAGCGACCACGGCTACCGTCCCATGCAATCTTTGCGGCGGCACAGACGTCAGCGTCGTTGGCACGCGCAGCCGCAGCGGCGCCGCGATGCGCAGTGTGTGCTGCAAGGAATGCGGTCTTGTGTGGACAGACCCGCGACCCCAGCAAGCACGTCAGTACTACACAGAAGATTACCGTCTGGAGTACAAGAACACCTTTGAGCCGCGGCCACGTCATGTGCTGCGGGCTGGCCACGTGGCGCTAGACCGCTTAGATAAGGTGCGACGATTGTTGGCAGGTCGGATGCGGATCCTGGACGTCGGCAGTGGAGGTGGCGAGTTTGCGTATCTCCTGAAAGAGATGGGCCATGAGGTAGTGGGCATAGAACCCAACCGCGGGTACGGCACGTTCGCTGCTACGCAATATGGCCTGGACGTGCGCGCGGGTTTCGTCGGCGACTTCGAGCTGCCCGTGGGCGGATTCGACCTCATCACCGTTTGGCACGTACTGGAACATACGGAAGATCCAGGCGCGGTGCTGCTTCAACTGCGCGGCGCTCTTCGGCCTGGCGGTTGGATTGTGGTCGAGGTACCGAATGTTGAGGCCACGTGCCAGTCTCCCCGCAGCAGCTTTCACGAAGCGCACATCTTTACCTTCGGCCAGCCCACGTTAGCTGCGCTGGGGCGCAAACAAGGCCTGGAGCCGCTGGACGCGTTTCTGTCGAAGGATGGCGGCAATCTCACGATGACGTTCGCCGCCGAGGCTGGCGTCCGAATGCCCGGCTACCATGAGCGGGTCACGGCAGTCATCGCTGCACACACTCCGTTGCGGCATGCGCTGAGCGCTCATCCATGGCGTCGGGCCATCAGCCGATTTAGCCAGCGCGTTGCTGAATCGGCACAACTGCGCCGGGGCCTGAGCGGCAAAGCATTGCTCGACCGCCTTTACGCGCACGCACTTCCCGGCCCGCGCACCGGCTCGACGACTGTCCTCCCCGGATGGAAGTGGCTAGCCTGCGCCTACCTGTTGGCGGTGGTCGCCGAGGAGGTGCTGGTCGATCGTGTTCTACCGGCTGCTTCACTCAGCTCAACGCAAGCCATTGGCATCTATGCCGCGATTCAGGTGGCGGTCGTGCTCGGATTGTGGGCGCTGATTGGCGGGCGGCCGAAGTCGGCACGTGACATGCTCAAAATCGGTGGCTGGGCTTCGCCGCTATTCGCCGTACCCGTTTTGTGTTGACGCGGACATGCTAACGCCAGCTCCAAAGCGTGAAATCAGCAGGTCTAGCTGTACGACGAGGTTTTTTGACGAATTGCTGCGGGAATAAACCGAACTCACGACGTAGGACCAGCGCCATTCCCGAGAGCTCCGGATTCTCATCGTTGCGAACTCGAAACTGCAAGTTCATGATCCCTTGCGGCGCACGCGGCCAGATACCGTACGACCGCCAGAGTTGGTTTTTGGTGCGCGTCCTCTTGTGACCACGGTGCCAAAGTCCGTCTGACCAACGAGAAGCTGTTCCAGCCTCTCGTTACGGTGCCGGTGCGGCGTGGTGATTGCATAGAAATTTTCCTTAAGCTGGGTTGAGCGACCCACTGTGACCAGCACGCCAGCGCGCAGTTCGTCTTGCACGACAACTTCCGGCAAGACGGTGAGCCAGCCGCTGTCGCGCGCGACCAGGCGCAGCATGGCCATGTCATCGACCTCAGCTCGCAGCTTTGGCCTGACGCCTGCGGTCTCGCACAGCGCGTCGAACTGCGCACGCAGCGCGTGCCGCGGCCCGGGCAGCGCCAGCTCCAGGCCATCGAGATCCTCCGGGATGCGCAGCGTCCGGCCTCTCCACGCCGCAGCCGGGCCGACCAGAGAAATCGCCTGGCTGCCCAGGAAGCGGCAGTGCAGCGGCTGGTCCGGCGCCACGGGTACTGCGTCGTTGGCCAGCACCACGTCCAGCTGGTGCTGCATGAGGCGGGTCAGCAAGCCGTCGAGCAATCCAGATTCCAGCGACAGCGTGATCGACGGATCGGCCAGCAGCGGCCGGATCCAGTTCTCCTGGTAATTGCGTGACAGGGTCGCGACACTGCCCACGCGCAGGCGAACCATGCCGTCGCTGTAGCCCTGGAGCCGCCCCAGCAGCTCCCGCCCGAGTCCGAAGATGTTCTCGGCGTATGACAGCGCCAGCTGACCGGTATCGGTGAGCACGAGGCGCCGGCCGGTGCGCTCGAACAGCGCTTCGCCCAGGCGCTCTTCCAGCTGGCGGATCTGGCTGGACAAGGCCGATTGCGACACATGCAGTTCCTCGGCCACGCGGGTCAGGTGCCCCGCCTTGGCCACGCGCCAGAAATAGAAGAGGTGGTGGAAGTTGAGCTGCTCGATGTCCATTTGATCTATTAAACAGATTGAACGGTTCTGATCAATGTATTTTACAGAACCAGAAGGACCTTGCATCATCGCGCCGTCACGAACCGGATCCCTCACCATGCCGTCCGCACCACCGCTGCCTTCCCTCCTTACCTTGTTGCCTGTCACCTTGATGTTGATTGCGCTGTGGCCTATGCGCGGCGGCGATGGATCTGCGGCATGGCGGCGTTTCGGCTTCCTGGCGCCGACAGCGCTTGTGGGGACGGTCGTCACGCTCGCCTTGCAGCTCCTGGGTGCGCCCGCCCCGCTTCCACCCGGCCTGAGCCTATCGCTCACCGGGGCGTGGGTCGCAGTACTGGTACAGCTGCTGGGCACCGTCATCGGCAGCTTTTCGTCGCGCTACCTTCAGGGCGAGCCCGGCCAGCCGCGCTACGTGACTGCCCTGGGCGGCGTGCTGGCCGCAGTGCACCTGCTGCTGCTGGCCGGGCATTGGCTCGTGCTGATCGCTGCATGGGCGGCGGTGGGCGTGGCACTGCAGCGCCTGCTGTGCTTCTACCCGGACCGGCCGTTCGCGCTGCTGGCGGCGCACAAGAAGCGGTTGGCCGACCGGTTGGCCGACGTGCTGCTGGTTGCCGCAGCTGCACTGGCCTGGTACGAGGTCGGCTCGGGCGCGTTCAGCGACCTGTGGCGTCACCTGGAGGCCGGTGCGCCGTCGGCGGCATTGCAGGCCAGCGCGATCTGCCTGGCGCTGGCAGTGGTGCTGCGTACTGCATTGCTGCCGGTGCATGGCTGGCTGATGCAGGTGATGGAGGCTCCGACCCCGGTGTCGGCCCTGCTGCATGCCGGGGTCGTGAACCTGGGCGGCTTCGTGCTGATCCTCTTCGCCCCGTTGCTCGAGGCAGTTCCCCTGGCGCGCTGGTTGCTCGTGGGTGTTGGCCTTGCCACCGCGATGCTGGCCGGCGTTGTCATGCTGACGCGGATCAGCATCAAGGTTCGGCTGGCATGGTCCACAGCCGCGCAGATGGGCTTCATGGTGATGGAGTGCGGGCTGGGTCTGTACACGCTGGCATTGATGCACCTGATGGGTCACTCCCTCTACAAGGCCCACGCCTTCCTCGCCGCGTCTGGCGCTGTCCAGGAGGCTCGCCTGCGCATGATGCGGCTGCCGACCGCGCCGTCCCTGGTAAGTATGGTGACGGCGCCGTTTGCGACAGGCGCGCTGGTCAGCACGTGGGTTGCAGTGGCTCCGGTCGCGGCCTGGCCCGCGTGGTGGAGCGGCGTGCTGGCGCTGGCCTGGGCGCCGCTGCTATGGTGGCCGGCCTCAGCGTCGACCGGGGGCCCGGGCACCGCACGCCGCGTGCTGGCTGGCGCCGGCATGGTGGCTGCGCTGGCGCTGGCTGCCCTGCTGGGCCATGCACTGCCATTGGGGGCGAGCGACGCGCCCGATCACGTCGCCGGCTTGGTCGCGCTGACCGGGATGGCGCTGCTTTATGGCTGCCTCGCGCTCCTGCAGGTGCGGCCGCACGCACTGGCCACCTGGCGGCGCTGGAGCTATGCAGGCTTCTACATCGACGAGCTCGCCACCCGCGCCACCCTGCGGCTCTGGCCAGGGCGCTGGACGCCCTGAGCGCCCCCGCAATTTTCAACAGGAAGCACCCCGATGGACACCTTGCTTACGCCCGCAGTTGCCCTGCCCTTGGCTTTGCCAGCGCAGGGTCAGCCAAAGCCCAGTGCAGCCGAAATCAACAACCTGATTGAGCGCGCGTGTGCACAGGCCTGTCGAGCCATCGCACCGGCCTGGCCACTGGACCGCGCTATCGCCGTCAACCCTCACTGGGAACGTGTGGATCGGTCTGTGCGTGAGGTGGCCGCGCGCATGGCCGTGCTCGGGGAAGTGCGCGTTTTTGCGCCGCGAGAGATGGCGCGCCAAGCCTGGCAAGCGGGTCGCATTTCTGAGGCCGACCTCGCTGCGGCGCTGGACCAGTTGCCCGGCGCGGCCGCCCACGGGCTTGACAGCAAGCTTGCGGTCGCAGCACTGGGCGAGGTGCCTGTGCTGCCCCGTCTGCCACTGCTGATCGA
Source organism: Ramlibacter sp. 2FC (assembly GCA_943372585.1). Lineage (GTDB taxonomy): Bacteria > Pseudomonadota > Gammaproteobacteria > Burkholderiales > Burkholderiaceae_C > RAM1. The sequence continues at coordinate 4,424 of CALRZF020000018.1, forward strand.
CGTGCTTGACGACGACCCCCAGGGCCAGCGCCGGCTGTCATGGCGGCAGGCCATTACCCATCAGGTGAGTCAGGTCTGCGCCGCCTACTTCGACTTGCACCAAGCCGACTGGCAACCCAATCGCAGCGGTGGCCTCTATGCCTTCTGGCGCGAAACCTTGACGCACGACCACGCCATCGGCATGCTGATGGGTCTGCCCGATATATCCCGCGGCCTGGCAGCGCTGCCGGCCACCCGGGTTGATGCCGAGCGCTGGGTGCTGCATCGGCTAGGCCTGCCTGAGCAATCCTGGGCGGATTACCTGGAAGCGGTGCTACTGACCGTCAATGGGTGGGCGTCGTGGTGCGCCTACCTGGGCTGGGAGGCCCGCCTCGCCGGGGGGCAGGACTCGCACCTGCGCGACCTGCTGGCCATTCGCCTGGCCTGGGGCGCCATCCTGCTGGAATGCCGCGATGACGCCGCGGCGCAACGCGCCTTCGCAGCCCTGCAAATCGAATGGGAACGCGCCCCGGCGCTGATGGAGCAGGCAGGCCAGGCGTTACTGGTGGATGAAGTCTGGCAGCTCGCCCTGGAGATTGGCTGCCAGCGCGAGCTCGCGCAGCGCCTCGCCGCAGTGGGGCAGGTACCTGCCGGGCCGGGGGCAGACGCTCGCACAGTCCCCGAGGTGCAAGCCGCGTTCTGCATCGACGTGCGCAGCGAACCGCTGCGCCGCTCAATTGAGGCCGTCTGGCCAGCCGTACAGACGATCGGCTTTGCTGGCTTCTTCGGCCTGCCCGTGGCGTACACACCCCTGGCGACCACGGCGCGCCGCCCGCAGCTGCCCGGACTGTTGGCACCGACAGCCGAGGTAGCCGAACGTATCGCTGAAAGTGAGGCCGACTTTGGTGCGCAAGGTGATCAGATCCATGAAATGGCGCGTCGGCAGAGGCTGCGCGGGTTCGCACGCGCGGATCAATGGGGCGCCGCCAGCAGGTGGCCCAACGCAGCCTTCTCGTTCGTCGAAGCTGCCGGGGTGGGCTATCTCGGCAAGTTTGCACAATGGCTGCGGCCGTCGGCTGCACAGCGGCGATCAGTGGATGCGGCCGGCCTGCCGCCGCGCTACAGGCCGGTGTGCCGGCCGTTTCTGGCGGGGCTGGATACCCAGGCAAAGGTTGACATCGCCCAATGTGTGCTGCACGCGATGGGTCTGGAGCGCGGCTTTGCGCCCCTTGTCCTGCTGGTCGGACACGGCAGCCAGAGCACCAACAATGCACAGGCCGCCGCGCTGGACTGCGGCGCCTGCTGTGGCCAGACTGGCGAGGTCAACGCGCGCGTGCTGGCGCGACTGCTCAACGATCCGGCTGTACGCGAGGGCCTCGACGTGCGCGGGATCTCAGTGCCCAAGAGCACGGTCTTCGTCGCGGCGCTGCACAACACGACGACTGACGAGATGGAAGGTTTCGATCTGGACCTGCTTGGCGACGCGTCACGCGGGCGATGGGAACGCCTTCAAATCGTTCTCGCGCATGCCGGCGACCAAGTGCGACGCGAACGCGCCAGCGCGCTCGGGCTTGACCTTCGCATGCCGCACGATGCCCTGCTGGACCAGTACCGCCGCCGCGCCAATGATGGCGCACAGACCAGGCCTGAATGGGGCCTCGCGGGCAATTCAGCCTTCATCATTGCGCCCAGGGACCGCAGCCGCGGTGCGCGCTTGGGTGGGCGCGTCTTCCTTCATGACTACAGCGCCGAGAACGACCCCGACGGCAGCATCCTTGAGCAGCTCATGACGGCGCCGATGCTGGTCACGCACTGGATCAACTGGCAGTACCACGCGTCCACCTGCGATCCGCTGCGCCTGGGAAGCGGCAACAAGCTGCTGCACAACGTGGTGGGCGGTCGCATCGGCGTGTTTGAGGGCAATGGCGGCGACCTGCGTATCGGTTTGGGGCGCCAGTCCCTGCACGATGGAGCGCGCTGGGTGCACGAGCCCCTGCGTCTGACAGTTGTGATCGACGCTCCGGCGGCCAGCATCGAGCGGGTGATCGCGGGCCACACGGTGGTACGTCATCTCGTCGCCAACGGCTGGCTGCACCTGTGGCGCTTTGAGGAAGTGGGCTTTGCGCGTTACGACAGCGGCGGCTGGAGAAAAGTCGAAACCTGAAGCCCGCGTTGCACTCAGGACAGGTGTCTGTCGGGGCGGTCCGGCGCGCGTCAATCGCAGTCAGGGCCCAAGGCGCATTCACGCCTTGTCCCGCGTCAACCGCTCCGCAAAGGAAATTCCTATGGCAGACAGCACAAACGTGAAGTGGATGACAGCCACCATTGTCACAACCTTTATGTTTTCCAGGCTCAGGTCACCACTCAGGTAAGTCTTCAATGCATGAACGCCTGAAATGGAGATGATCGCAAAAGCGAGCTTCAGCTTGAGGTTGTAGGTATTGACGTGGTCCAGCCAGTCCGGCTTTTTCATGTCCTTTTTGTCAAAGTGACCGGTGGTCACAAACAGCGACACACCCGCCAGCGCCACCACCCACACGAGCTGCGCCACCATCGTCATGTCCACCAGCTCCAGCACCTTGATGATCAGGTCGATCTTTTCAAGCTCACCAAACAGCAGCGTGCTCATCAGCTTCCAGGTTTCCAGCAGGAACTTGCCCAAGATGCCGAAAATGATGGCGACCAGACCCACATAGAAGAACAGCATGGTGAACCGCATGCCGTAGAGCAGCGATCCCACCCCTGAAAGTAGTTTTTCCATTTTGCGTCCCGCGTGCGCGCTTACCCGCCGCCTACCAGCAGCCATGCCATGCCGGCGCCGACGCCGGCCGGGATGGCCACCCGCTCCAGCGCGCCCGCAGGCGATCCGCAGATCACCTCCACCGGCACCGGGGCATTCTCCAGCAGCTGGCCGGTGAGGGAGTTGCCGACGGCGCGCGCCAGGGCGCTCTTGCGCGATGTACCCATGACGATGCGGTCGCAGCGCAGCCGGATGGCTGCGTCGGCGATACAGACAGCCTTGTCGCCCACCTCTGCGTGCAAGCGGCAGGGAACGCCTGCGCTGTCCAGCATCGCCCGTGCCACCGCCAGCGCCTGGCCGGCGCGCTCCCGCTGGAAGTCAGCTCGCACCGCACGATGAACGTGGCGCGTTACATAGGCCGAGAAAGGCGGCTGCACATTCAGCAAATGAACCATCAGCGGCTCGCCGTTGCGCGCAAGGTGGATCGCATGGCGCACCCCCAGCAGTGCGTTGGGTGTGCCGTCGCACGGCACCAGCAGCGTGGTCGTTGGGTGAGCGCGCGGATGGAAGGTCATGGAGTACCCTGGCTGGTTGGTGCGGCTCAGGCTTCGTCGTTGCGCGGCTTGGAGCCAAACGGATAGGCGCCGCCGGATGTGCCCTTGGGCGGGATCTTCAGCGACAGGATCATCGTCACGGCCAGCGTCACTGCGGTAAAGCCAAGCGAGAACACCACGGGTATCTTGTAGACGTCGATCAACAGCATCTTGGCGCCAATGAACACCAGCACGATCGCGAGGCCGTAGCTCAGCAGGTGGAATCGCTCGTGCATGTTGGCCAGCAAAAAGTACATCGCGCGCAGGCCCAGGATCGCGAACACGTTGGACGTGAGCACGATGAAGGGGTCGGTGGTGATCGCAAAGATGGCCGGGATCGAGTCCACCGCGAACACGATGTCCACAATGCCGATGAGCAGGATCACCACCAGCAACGGCGTGGCCATCTTGACGCCACCCACCAGGGTGAAGAACTTCTCGCCGTCGTAGTTCGGTGCAATCTTGAACCGGCTGCGAATCCACTTGAGCGCGGGGTTGTTGTCCAGGTCGGGCTCCTGGCCCGCGGCCCACCACATCTTCACGCCGGTAAACAGCAGGAAGGCGCCAAACACATAGAGGACCCAGTGGAACTGCGCAATCAGCCAGGCGCCCACCAGGATCATCGCCGCGCGCAACACCAGGGCGCCCAGGATGCCGATCATCAGAACCCGCTTCTGGAATTCGGCTGGCACCGCAAAGTAGGTGAACAGCATCAGGAACACGAAGATGTTGTCGACCGCCAGCGCTTTCTCGATCAGGTAGCCCGTCAGGAATTCCAGCGACTTGGCGTTGGCCAGCGTTCGCGCGGCTTCATCGGTCCCCGTGCCGCCCAGGTACCACCACAGCCAGCCCATGAAGACAAATGACACACCAACCCAGACGAGGGACCAGATGGCGGCCTCACGGGTGCTGACGCGGTGGGCACCCTGCTTGCTCATGGCAAAGAAGTCGACCAGCAGCGCAACGAGCACAAACGCTGCGAACAGGGACCACATGAGTGGAGAACCGATGGTTTGCATTACCGCCTTTGAGTTGAGTTCCAGTGAGCTTAGACCGTGTCTATGACCGGCGCCGTCTTAAAGCGCGCCGTCGAGATACAGAATCTAAGGCCTGACGCCGTTCTTGAAAATCAGATTGATTAGTTGCAATCATCAGATTAATACGAACAATCAGACACTCAAAATGGGGCCGTGACCTGCCGGCGCGAACAACTGCGGCACCATCATCTACAAGCACCTCCACTATTTCCTGCGGATCGCCAAGCTCGACAGCGTGCTACGCGCCAGCGAGCACTCGCACCTGTCACCGAGGTCTATCTGCGGACAGTTTCAGTTTTTTAGAGAGCGCTGGGCACGCCGCTGTTCACCAAAAGCGGGCGCGGTCTGGCGCTAACTGACATAGGGTGTACGACGCTGGATTTACGCCAATCGGATTAAGCAGTCGGGTGAGGTTGAACCATCGCACCCGTTGTAGGGTGGCCAGTTCCTCGGATTGCCTGGTCTTCCATGGCCCCGGCGGTGAACTAACTCGGCCTTGTACAGCCGGTTGATCGTATGGGCCAGCGAGTTGTCGTAGCTGTCGCCACGGCTACCCACTGAGGGCTGGATGCCGGCCTCGGACAAGCTCTCCGAGTAGCTAATGGACAGGTATTGCTCATCGATTGCTTGAAGGCCCGGGGCGTGATGGCAGGGTAAAACTATCCTGGCAGCTTTCGACGCGGCATCCGTGAAGCGAGATCCTGCAAATTCATAGTTCCCCAGTTTAAATGCTGCGTTCAAGAATGTGCCTCCACCCGTTCAATCCGGAATGAGCGAAGCCAATGAGCTAAGCAACTTCAACGTCGAAGTCTCATCGGCGAAGCCGTGCATTACGAGTTCCCACTTCTGGACAGATAACCTGAAGGCGCTGCCGATCACCACATCCACTTCCTCGTCGAGAAAAGCAGCTGCCTGAAGTATCTTCAACGCCCGCAGCTTGTTCTGAGTGGCCAGGCGCACTGTCCGAACGGGACGCCCACTCACATGCAACACGGTCGATACCAAGTTGGCGTCTAGGCGCAACGCCAACACAATCTCACCACCGTTGGTATGCATTCCGTAGAACGAGGTGGTGCACTTGACCTGCTTGTCCCCGGGGAGGCTTATCTGGAGGATCTTGTCCAAGCACAGCTCGGTAACTCCTTCCACCGTCTGCACGGACACGTCAGACCCCGTCAGTCGATGAATCGCGCGGAGATCTCTTACTACGTCTTCATCGCCTCCACAGAACTCGCGCAGACCTGCGTAGGTTGTGAACAAACCCGCATTCAACTGAGTCGCGCAGGCGTTCAGGTGCGCAGCCCGCTCCTTGCCTCTCTTCGCCGCAAATGTTTGGCGAGCGTATACGTCCATTTGCGGTTGCTCACGTAGAGGCGCCTGTGGCGGTTGGATCTCCACGATCATCAACCGCTCCTGCGTATCGAAAGCAGCAACCGGGATCCCATCTGTGGTGCCTGCCAGCTCGCACGCTGCCAAGGCCTGATGCTCAATGTCGCCATGGCGCTGCTTCAGACGCTTGGGCGAATCCAATGGCTTAGGCCGTGGACTCGATATCTCGATGAACTGGCCCGTACGTAGGCATTTGTCAACGTACTGTGGGTCAAGGTGTTTCTGCATTGGGATTACTCCTTTGGGACCAGATAAACGACCATGCGCATCAAATGACCGATAAGGTTGGTGGTCTTACCGATCACATGTGGCGAACTACTTGCGGAGAGTTTTCCGGTTGGCTCAGAAAGGGCGAAGGACAGTCGCCCAACGGACTCACGCGTGACTGTCGAACCAATGTGCACGGACCATCGCGCAAGTTCGGGCTCCAACTGCGCCCGCTCCGCCAAGCTCATCGAACGTCCTGGATGGAACCGCGCGACCACGCCAACGTGTGGCAAGTCCTTCCAAACTTGCCCAGCTCTCACCAATCCTTGGGCATCACGGACCGCGATGTTCTGTTCTCTGAACTTCAGGCCCTCCGGTCCAGCAATAAGCGTGCAGATCGCCAATTGGTGCACTGCGGCCCAGGAGGACAGGGTCTCCAGATGGGGTGTCCACACGGACCCGTGTTGCACCATAGACCCATGAAGCTGTGTAGAACTGGGTGCATGTTCCAAATACGAAGCCACCCCGGCCAGTCGATCAGGGTGCACGCTGGCCCTGTCCGCTGCGGCAAGAAGTGGCACCCCTGCAAGAGCTAGCACGCCAGCGTAGAGCTGGTTCTGGAGATCCGCGCGAGTGAGCAACGACTCATTGCTCAGGGCTCGCACCGGTCGAGTCACGGGGAGAACTGGCTTGACCGGCAACAGGATGTCCCTTCTCCTGCACTGCACGGGCCGTCCCCGATATTCGGCAGCGTAAACCGCATCACGCGTGAGCCCGTGAACGGCAGCCAAGTACTTCGCAGAAGCCGCAAGTGGCGCTAGAGCCTGATTCATTTGTTCACGAACACCCAGCAACCCACATAAATGGTAATAGCGCACAGTGGTAATCACATTGGAATGTCGCGCTTCTCTTGCGGCTACCGCTCCACGTGCATGCTGTGAGCTTGTGGTGCTAACAGAGGGGTCTCGAACGACCCCCTCAGCCAGAGCGCTCAATATTGGCATGGGCTTGGCGATCAGATCAGTGATTGCGCATGCCCTCAGGTCATACAGCCGCAAATCACTGCGCCCGGTCACCCCACGCAAACCGTCACGCATCAACATCTGGGTAGCTTCATAGGCTCCATAGCCACACTCGCCCGCTGGGACGAATGCGTTTGGAGTACCAGTATCCAAAGCAGCACGGCGCCGTTCTATGTGGAGCAGGAGATCGGACTTCAGCACAGGTGGCACGCGCGTCAGGCCACGTGCGAAACGGTTCTTGAGGTGATCGTGGCCAGAGGTCGTGACCACAATCCAACTGCCCGACGGAAACAGGTGGCGCGTATTGAGGTAGCGCACTTCCAGAGGCCGAAGAGGCACTTGCCGGCGTAGCGGAAGCTCCTGGATGATCCAATCGCGCGGTGTGGGACATTGAAGTGGCAGGCTTTCAATGACGGCCTGGACTTCTTCGCCTGTGATGTAGGCATGAAGGTGCGGCCGATAGTTGACATCGACCTTCAACGGACGGAAGGTGACATTACGCGGCACCGTAATGCCATGAGCGGCCAAAAAGCAAACGAGGTGCTGCCAAGCCCAGCGACGATGCGTGTCATCCTTGTTCTTTGTATCGCCGCTCTTTTTGGTTTCAGTCGGAAATAGGGACGTCCGGATTTCCACCCACTCCACAGCCTCGAGAGGAACCCGCTCCGCGAGCCGTACCCAGTGAAAGAACTCGAGCACATGACGCAAATATGCACGGAGAGTCGACAGCGACACCCAATCGAGCGTTTACTGGAAATCTGGCATGCGCATCCTCCAGGAATGCCTGGTGCCGCAGGGCGGCTATGTACTCGAAATCGACGCTGCAGTCATTGATCCATCCAACGTTTGCCAGCAGGTTCTGGATTACCGGGCTACAGCCCTGCTTCTTCTCGTGGGGCATCCGGAACCGGCCATGACAATCGTCCGCTTGATTCGCAGCGATTCGCGTCTTGGCCATGTCATGCTGGGCGCTCCAGCAGGTCAGCCGGAGCTTTCTGAATGGGCCAGAGAGCTCGGGGAGCAAGGGGCGGGCATTCCATTTTTGCGCTATTTGCCCGCAATACTGAGCCCAACAGGGGCAAGAGTCGAATCAGCACTATGCAAAGCACTGAACGAATGCCCTTCCTTTGTTGCGTTCGAAGGCTACGACACAATTATCGTGTTAGCTAGTTTGCTGACATCTTGTGGCACCGACAGAACGCGAATTGCAGCGTCATGGCCTTCGGTTGACGTGGAAGGAACACGTGGCCGGATCCAGTTCGCCAGGACTTCGGGCGTCAGCGTTTGGCAGTGGGTTTGGCCGCCAGTCCAGGTGTGTGACCGCGATCCAGAAAGCCCTGACCACTTGCGGGTTAGAGCTTGAGGATGAGCCGGTGAAATGTCTTCAGTGACCAGCCCGGATCTGCACGGTAACAAGCCATTCTTCGGGCATCCTGGCGATGCAATCATGTCAACGCATCACAAGGATTTGCAAATTTTTTCCCACGTTTTCCTCGGGGTAAAAAACTTCCAGCGCGCGCTTGCGTTCTATCGAGCCCTGATGCCCGTCATCGGAGCATCTGAAAGGTTCTGTGATGAAAAGAGACCTTGGGCAGGATGGCAATCCATCCCGGGACCAAGACCCTTTTTCTTGATTGGCTCTCCATACGACTCGCACCCGCACAGAGAGGGTAACGGCCAGATGGTGGCCTTCCTTGCTCGCGATCGCCAGACTGTTGATCGAGCGCACGACGTTGCTCTTGCGAGCGGTGGCGCATCAGAGGGCGCACCCGGTCTGCGTCCTGAGTATCATGCCGACTACTACGGTGCCTACTTCCGTGACACAGAGGGAAACAAACTCTGTGTTGTCTGTCATGCAGCGTATCCACAGGGAGCGGGCGCAAGTTCATGAACTCTGATTGTCTAAACGGCTGGTAGATCGCCAAGAAACCAAAGGATTGCAGGTGCGGTGCGCGGGCTAACCAGCCTTTAAGCGGTCTTCATTAATGGAGCGGTTTGGTCGCTGGGCGACGCATCAAGGAATCGCAACGCCACAGAAGTGAATGGAACCGTTGGGTCATAGATTGGGACGTGCTCGCCGTGGGGAACAACCCAAAGCGCAGCATTCGGTATGGAACGATAGATATTCAGGGCGATATCAACGGGAAAGAATCTATCGCGATCTCCGTGCACCAGAAGAGTCCGCGCAGCAACGCCAGAAAGGCTCTCGGCACTAAACGCCATATCTTCGTAGTCGTCACCTAATCTGTTGAACTGTGCAATTAGTCGCTGAGCCTGTTCAGGGCCGGATTTTGCACACTCGCGATACATATCTCGAACTTGCGGCGGCATTGTGCTCAGCGAAGCCCCGCGCATGATTCCCCTTGCCTGATCAGGGAAATATGAGGTGGCGCTAACCAACACCATTGAGTCGATGCACTCAGGTCGACTCGTTGCCATGTGCAGCAGTGCCATCGCCCCCGAACTGATCCCTATCGCCGAAAAGCGACAAATCGCCAGCTTCTCAAGTAGTTGGTACACGTCATCAGCCGCTTCTCGGTGCGTGAACTTGTTGCTTGGGTTGGTTGAGTAACCATGACAGCGCAGGTCAACCACAATCAATCGATAGCGCTTAGAGAGCTTACCTACAAACGGATGCCAGTTCTGGGAGCAACCACCGAATCCATGTAGAAGTACCAATGGTGAGCCGACTCCATACTCCTCATAGTGCATCTTGACAGCGCCGGTATTGACGATTTTCCCTTTGGGTTTCTTCATCTCAGTAGGGTATATAGTTTTTTGAGGATAGATATCAATAGACGGCCAAGTTCGACGGCATTCGAACCTGCACCATAGGCTCCAATTCGATCATCCCGCTGGATAACACCTTCGTCAAGCTGGTAACGCAATCGGTTGGAGTTCCAACCCGGAAGCAGATATGTAGTGGCGCAGTGCGGGTTCTGCAGAACCACCTTCTTAGTGTGGTGGCAAATCCGGCGCGTCGAAGTTAGTTCACAGAAGAAAGGACCATCGGGTCCATCGGACAGACTGAGGCTAGGCTACCAATCAAAGAGCTGCGCCTCAACTGCGGATTCGGCGATATCACCATCTACAACTAACGTGCCAAGTACGTCGGTATGGTGGTGCCTGACGCCAGAGCTGTAACTACGGTTCAGTCAGAACTCAGTGGCATCGAAATGCGAGCGAATTTCGTCGACCCTCCCAGTGACAGCCACCGCCCCAATTGCCGCTATCTCGAATCCAAATGGCAGCTATCGCCACGGACGGGATCGCAAGCCACCATCGCACCCTAAGCTACCCATCCATGAGCGCAGATGCACTATCGTTACTTGGTGGACTTCCTCATCCGATCAATGCCTGGGGGACCCCTACGCCGTGGGGGGTCTCTAGATCGTCGGAAGAGGTCATTGCAGCGGTGTCGCAGGCGCTGCGGACACACGTAGACATGAGCGCCCTGTATGACCTCGCAGAGCGCACGGTATGCGAGCTCTCCGGCGCTGACGCAGCCTGCTTTACCCACTGCGCTGCAGCTGCACTTGTACTAGCATCGGCGGCGGCTCTGTCTGGCAGCGATCCCAGAATCGCGGCTGCGTTGCCGCGATGCGCAGGCCGCCCCGTCATCGTGCTGCAAGCCGAGCACGCGATCGACTTTGGTCAGCCGGTGGTACGTACGCTTGCGCTAAGCGGTGCAGAGGTCCTTCTCCTTACGGGAGACGCAGGAGAGCGCCGCATGAGGGTCCGGGCCCTGGCGGATGGGGGTCGCGTGCGCGCCTTGGTGTTCGTTGAGTCCCAGCTGGTCAAAAGCGTGCCCACGTTGTCGCGCGAGGAATGCGCAACTCTAGCCAGGGAAACGAATGCCCTTCTCGTGGTCGACGCTGCTGCGCAGGACTGGAGACTGGCGGACCGCGTCTTTATTGCCGACGCGGACCTTACCATCTTCAGTGCGCAGAAGTACTTGGCCGCACCGACCTGCGGCATCATCGTTGGCAGCGCTCGAGCCATCGAATCGTGCAAACTGAATCAGCCGGGCATCGGGCGACCGATGAAGCCGACCAAGGAGGCGCTGTCGGGGCTGGTCGCCGCATTGTCGAGCAGGAACTGGCACGCGCTTGCACAGTTACGCGCGAGCAACCTCGCGCGCGCATCTGCGTTCGCCAAACAGGTCCATCGCAGCACCGGTTGGGTCGGCGAAGTTTGCGCCGCTGCCGAGCAGGGCCCCTACCCGCGCGTACTCGTCAATCTCGGCAGCGTGGCATTCGCGACCAAGGCGGCCGCTTGGTTGAGGACGCTGGCGCCTCCTGTTGTCGTAGGCACGAACGCACTCGACGTGGGCAAGCTGTCCATCGAGCTAACCCATGTCGATGCCGACGAACAGAACTACCTGCTGGATGCATTGCAGCGGCTTGCCCAAGAGTCCTCCGCGCAGGCTGAAAACGTATGCCCACCCATCTCTAACTAGGAGCCTGACATGACTATTCGCGCACCCTTCTTCGGTCTCTTCGCCTGCCTCCTGACCGCTGGGGCACCCGGCGTACAAGCGCAGTCGCCCGGGGGAACGTTGGAAAGGATCAAGCAGGCCAACACGATCGTGTTGGGTCACCGCGAAACATCCGTACCGTTCTCCTATGTGGTCGGCACAGAGCCAGTGGGTTACTCAAACGACATCGCAATGCGGATCGTAGAGGCCATCAAGGCGCGCATAGGCGCCCCCAACCTCGTGGTCCGACAAATACCCATCAACTCGCAAAACCGCATCCCGCTGCTGATCAACGGCTTGTACGATCTCGAATGCGGATCCACTACAAATAGTCTCGAGCGGCAAAAGCAGGTCGCATTCTCAAACAGCTTCTTCATGTACAGCGTTCGCTTCATCGTCGCGAAGGACGCGGGGCTTCAGGAGTTCGAACAGCTGGCCGGCAAGACCGTCGCAGTCACGGCTGGTGGAACTGTCGAGCGTCTCACGCGCACTCGGAACGAGGAGCACAAGATGGGCATGAATGTGGTGAGCACGAAGGACCATGGGCAGTCATTCATGTTGGTCGAAACTGGACGGGCTGCCGCGTTCGTCATGGACGACCCACTGCTGTACGGCGCCCGGGCAGCATCCAAGCAGCCAGCCCGTTGGGTGGTCGCCGGGCGCCCGCTGCAGATAGAGAACTACGCGTGCATGTTCAGGAAGGGTGACCCCGAACTGAAGGCGCTCACAGACCAAGTCATCTCAACCATGCAAAAGAACGGGGAGATGCGAGTTCTGTTCAATAAGTGGTTCAACTCACCCATCCCACCGCGCAATGTTGTGCTGGAGTATCCGTTCACGCGCGAGCTCCAGCAACTGTTCGACAATCCGAACGACAAGCCTCTCGAATAATGTGCGATCCGCCCAACGGCTTCACATCGATGACATTGATTGAAACACAGCTGGCCAGGTTCTTCGTCCGCGTGGCCCATGCCCGGAGCCTGTCGCGCGCGGCCCTCGAGCTGTCGACCACGCAATCCAACGTAACTACCAAGATTCGCCAGTTGGAAGAGCAGGTAGGCCGCCAGTTGCTGCGCCGACACAGCCGGGGAGTGGAGCTCACGCCCGAGGGCGTTGCCCTGCTGCCATACTGCGAAGAGCTGATCCGGGTTGCCGAAGCTGCGCAGAACGCAGCGATGGGGGCCGGGCGTGCGCGGCCTATGCTTCGCCTAGGGGTGATCCATACCGCGGCCAGCCACCTGATGCCTGACGTGATCGCACGGTTTGCCGCTGCCAACCGGGGTGTACATCTGCGCGTTGTGGTCGGGAGCACCGAGGAGCTACGCACCATGGTTACAGAGGGCCAGCTCGATGTCGCCGTCATCGCCGGAGTCGGGGTAGAGGCCACGGTTCAGGCGCATTGCCGGGTCGAGGACACCATGGGTTGGGCCATGAAGCGGGGCATCCTCAAACGTCCGCACGCGGATCTGATGGTCGAACTTTCAACCCTGCCCATCTACGCGACAAAGCGCGGCGCTTCCTACGAAGCGTCTATCCGGCAGCTGTTCCAGGATGCAGGGCTCTCGGCGTCCATGCCGCTTTTCCAGGAACTCGGAACCACGGACATCTTGCGTTCGGTCCTGATGCTCGGCCAAGGCTATACCTTCGTCTCCAAGCGAGTGTTCGAGGAGGAGATCGCGCAGGGGCTATTCGACTTCTATCCAGTGCCCAACCAGTTGCCCAGGCTTCATCCAACGCTGGTGACGCGCGCCGGAACACCACGCGCAGCCATTGTCGATGCGTTTGTCAGGCATTTCGAACGCGAAGCAGGAGCAGTTCGATGAGCTCGTACAACTGGAACTGGGCCATGTTCGGGCAGTCGGCCGAAGGCGCGCGAACCTATGGCGATTGGTTGATAAGCGGCGTCGGGGTGACACTTGCCCTGGGCCTGGTGTCTTGGATGGCAGCTATGGCACTGGGGCTCGTGATCGGGCTGGCTCGTACTGTGCGCCCCAAGGCGCTGCGCTTCGTGGCGACAACGTATGTGGAGCTCTTCCGTAGCGTGCCGCTTATCGCGCAGCTTTTCATCTGGTATTTTGCTGTCCCGGAGATCGTGCCGGGCGGCGGCTGGTTCAAGTCCCTCAATCCGTTCGTCCAGCAATTTCTCGCAGGCGCAGCTTGCCTGGCCGTCTTCACTGCCGCGCGCGTCGCCGAGCAGGTGCGCGCAGGCGTCGAGGCTATCCCCACGGGGCAATGGCTTGCGGCGCGGGCATTGGGGTTCAACGAGCTGCAGGTCTACCGGTTTGTACTGTTGCCGGTGGCATTGCGAACAATCCTGCCGCCACTCACTTCCGAGTTTCTTGCGGTATTCAAGAATTCGGCAGTGGTTTCAACTATCGGCTTGCTCGAGCTTGCCGCGCAAGGCCGCCAGCTCGTCGACTACACCGCTCAACCCTATGAGGCGTTCATCGCAGTGACGGTGGCCTACCTCATGATCAACGGAACCGTCATCGGCCTCATGGCCCTTCTGGAGCGCCGCGTCCGTATCCCTACGGCAGCCGACGGGAGACGAACATGACCTATGACTTCGACTTCGCCGTGCTGGACGGCACAAACTTGCGCGCCTTGGCCGATGGAATGTTGCTCACCCTGCAGATCACGGCGACGGCGATTGTGGTCGGCATTGCCTGGGGTACGGTCATCGCTCTGATGCGGCAATCCCCATACCGGGCATTGCGGATTTTTGCCAGCCTGTACGTCACACTGTTTCGCTCGATCCCGCTTGTGATCGTCCTGCTTTGGTTCTTCTTGGTGGTCCCCCAGGCACTACAGGCATTGTTCCAGCTTAACTCGTCAACGGACCTGCGCGTTATGTCTGCACTGGTTGCCTTTTCGCTGTTCGAAGCGGCGTACTTCTCCGAGATCGTGAGGGCGGGGCTACGTAGCGTTCCCGCAGGCCAGTGGAGCGCTGCCCGTGCCCTGGGCATGAACGCGTGGACAGCCTATCGGTACGTGGTTCTGCCGCAGGCATTCAGGAACATGGCCCCGGTGTTCATGACGCAGGGCATCGTTTTGTTCCAGGACACCTCTCTGGTGTACGTGTCTTCACTCGCGGACTTCTTCGGCCGCGCCACAGGTATCGGCGAGCGCGACCATCGGATGGTCGAGATGCTCTTCATCGCCGGCGCAACGTACTTCTTCCTCTGCTTCGGCGCTTCGTGGCTGGCTCGCACGTTCCAAACTCGCAATCGCAACGCCAGGTCGCGCGCAGAGGTCATGCCTGTTTCCAAACTCTCGCGATAGCCTTCTATGACATCCGTGAACTCAAGGCTAGCCAGCCTCGGCATCGAACTTCCAGCCATCTCGGCGAATGGTACGTATGCATGCGCGACGCTTCACGACGCGTGGATTTTCACAGCCGGGTTCGTCTCGAGAACGGACGCCGGCGTGTTGACCCGATCAGCAGGCTGTGTTGACGATATTGACTTACTGCGCCTCGCCGCGCGCATTTGTGTGCTGCGCGCGATCGCTGCCATCGCGCAAGTAACTGAACTCGATGCTGTTTCCCGCGTGCTCCGCCTGACAGGATTCATCGCCGCCTCCGAAGATTTTCGGGATCACTCCCGTGTGATGGATGCCGCGTCCGAGACCATCGAAGCAGTATTCGGTGTGCCGTGCGGTCGACACTCGCGAACAGCAGTGGGCGTCAGTTCGCTGCCGGGGGGAGGTGCCGTCGAGCTTCACTTGGACGCGTTTTCCGGAAAGCCCGCCAGTCCGCTCATTCTTCGCTAAAGGCCAAATACGTGATCCAGATTCAGAATGTTTCCAAGTGGTACGGCAGCGTACGTGTTTTGGAAGATTGTTCCCTCGACATTCACAAAGGTGAGGTGCTGGTCGTCTGCGGTCCGTCGGGTTCCGGCAAGTCGACCCTCATCAAGACAGTCAACGGCCTCGAGTCAGTGCAACGCGGCCGCATCAGTGTTGACGGAGAGCCCGTGATTGAGAAGTCAACCAACCTGTCCCGATTGCGAAGCAGGGTCGGGATGGTCTTCCAGCACTTCGAACTCTTTCCGCATTTGTCCGTCATCGAAAACCTGACCGTTGCACAAATCAAGGTCCTCGGCAGGCCCGCCACCGAGGCACAGTCGCGTGGAATGAAAGTCCTGGAGCGTGTAGGACTTGGCGCGCATCGCCAAAAGTACCCCGGTCAACTGTCCGGCGGCCAGCAGCAACGAGTCGCGATAGCCAGAGCGCTTGCGATGGATCCGGTGGTCATGCTGTTCGACGAGCCCACTTCTGCACTCGATCCGGAAATGGTCGGCGAGGTGCTCGATGTTATGGTGGGCTTGGCGCGAGAAGGCATGACCATGATGGTAGTCACGCACGAGATGGGGTTCGCCAAGAGCGTGGCTGATCGCGTGGTGTTCATGGAGGTGGGCGGCAAGATCCTCGCAGACTGCTCCAAGGCCCGATTTTTTGGTGAACCCCATCTCCTGCACCCCCGTGCGCGGGACTTCGTCGGAATGATCTCAGCTTATTGAGGCAGCCTGTTGTCGCTGCGCCAGGCCGTCAGCGGATCGGAGCAAGCCAGTTCACGAGCTGAGCATATAGAAAAACGCGTTCGCCCAAGCTGAATACTGCAGCAGCTTGAGCAAGTGACATGGGACGGAGCGTATGACAGTTTTGCCGAAGTGTGCAGGACTGAGCCGGCTCGACCTTGGAAGCAGCGAGGACCGCTAGCGCCGAGGCGACACGCCCTCCAGGTAGCTGGCTAGGTTGGTAGTCATGCGCGAAACGTACTCCTCCTTTTCGCCGACCGGCGCCACATAGTGCATGGCAGACTGCGCCGCTTCCAAGCCCTGTAGTCGCGCGATCACCCAGCAGGCCAGGTACTGCGACGCCAGGCAGCCGCCAGCGGTGGCCACGTTGCCGTGCGCGACGAAAGGCTGGTTCAGCGTCGTCATGCCTGCCTCCTCGACCCAGGGCTTCGTAGTGAGATCGGTACAGGCCGGGACGCCGCGCAGCAGCCCGAGCCGTGCCAGCACCAACGTGCCGGAGCATTGTGCGCCAAGCAGCTGGCGTGCAGGGTTCAGCTGAAGCTGCGCCATCAGGAAAGCATCAGCCACTACCTCGCGTGTCCGCATACCGCTACCGACCAGCACCACATCGGCATCGCACGCCTCCTGCAGGCTGCACTGCGCCTCCATGACAACCCCGTTCATGGACCGGACCTTGGGAGAGGGGCTGGCGATGGAGACGCGCCAATCCGGCGCCTTGACACGGTTAAGCAGGCCCAAGGCGATGATCGAGTCGAGTTCGTTGAAACCTTCGAAGGTGAGGATGGCGACGTGCAATTGGCGCTCCGTTAGTGGGGATGTCTCGATGCTAAGTCCCGCGTCCAATACAATCAAATAATTGTCATGAATACAAGCCGCTGAATGCCACAGACCCGCTACAAACAGCTGGTGGACCGCCTGGCGGTGCAGATCCGCGGCGGCCAGCTTGCGCCGGGCACCCGCCTGCCGACACACCGCATGCTGGCGGCGCGCGAGGGACTGTCGCTGACGACGGCAACGCGCGTCTACGCCGAACTCGGCGCGATGGGCCTGGTCATCGGCGAGACAGGGCGCGGCACCTTCGTGCGCGAGTCGGCGCTACCGGCGGGCCATGACAGCGATCTGGCCGCCGTGACGACCGGCGTGGCGGACCTCAGCTTCAACTATCCGGCCCTGCCCGGCCAGGCCGAGATGCTCCGCACCGGCTTGCGGCAGCTCGCGGCCGCCGGCGACCTAGAAGCGCTGCTGCGCTACCAGCCGCACGGCGGGCGGCTCCACGAACGAGCCATCGCTGCGCGCCACTTGGCCGAGCGCGGCCTGAAGGCAACGCGCGAGCAGGTGCTGTGGGTGGACGGTGCCCAGCACGGCCTGGCCGTGACGGCCCTGGCGCTGCTGCAACCGGGCGACCTGGTCGCCGTGGATGCGCTGACCTATCCCGGCTTCAAGGTGCTGGGCCACTCGCTGCGCCTGGAGCTCGCGCCCCTACCGGCGGCCGGCCAAGGTACGGACCTGGACGCCCTGGAACGGCTGTGCCGGCGCCGCCGCGTGCGTGCGGTCTACGCAATGCCCACGCTGCACAACCCGCTGGGATGGGTCAGCAGTGCTAGCCGCCGCCGCGCTTTGGTGGTACTTGCACGTCGCTTCAACCTTCTGCTGATCGAGGACGGGGCCTACGCCTTCCTTGAGGCGGATCCTCCGCCGCCACTGGCCGCGCTAGCGCCCGAACGCAGCGTCTACGTCTCCGGCCTGTCCAAAAACGTGGCGACAGGTCTGCGCGTGGGCTTCGTTGCCGCGCCGACGCATTGGGTACCCGCAATCGAGCGCGCCATCCGCGCCACGACCTGGAACACCCCAGGCGTAATGACCGCGTTGGCCTGCGGGTGGCTGGAGGACGGCACCGTCACCCGGCTGGAGCGCGAAAAGCGCGCCGATGCACGGGCCCGGCAGGCCATAGCCCAACAGGCGCTGGGCGGCATGAAATGCATCACCCACCCCGGCTCGTATTTCCTGTGGTTGCCGCTGAGCCCCCAATTGCGCGCAGAGCCAGTCGCCGCCGCGCTGATGGCCGCCCGGGTGGCCGTTGGCACAGCCGAAGCCTTCTCGACCACGCGCCATGCACCGCAGGCGCTGCGTATTGCACTCGGCTCGCTGCCGCGTGAGCGGCTACACGAGGCGCTGCAGGAGGTGCGCCGAGTCATCGAAGACCACGCCTTTTGAGGCTCTCGCTGACACGCGCCACCCTTGCGGCGGCGCCTACTGACGCCGATCAGAGTATCGGCGATGGCCGCTTCTTGCCAAGGCCGTGTGGAAGCTCTCAGCGCAAAGAGTCGAGCGCGGCATCGGCTTCCGCAAAGGAGTGGTCGGCGAAGTCCGCACTCTGCTCGAACGGCAAGCTTCTAGCCGGCGGTCAGTTTAAAAGCACTCGCCAGTTTCCTAAGCGGGAGCCCAGCCAATGCATGACGGATGGGCTGCTGCCAGTTCCGTGGACGCCGACCTAAGCTTCTTGAGCTTTCTTGAAGTCATTGTCCAGGGATTTCACGGCTACTCATTTTCAGAGATCAGTG
>CALRZF020000019.1:0-22949 GCA_943372585.1 Ramlibacter sp. 2FC
ACCCATCCCGCTGACCGACGAGGCGCTGCTGCACAAGGTGCTGATCGTGCCCGACCGGCTGACGCTGGCCGAAGTGCTGGAGCAGTTCCGCCAGGCCCACGAGGACTTTGCCGTGATCGTCAACGAATACAGCCTGGTCGTGGGCGTCGTGACGCTAAATGACGTGATGAGCACGGTGATGGGCGAACTGGTGTCACCACCCGATGAAGAACAGATCGTCAGGCGTGACGAAAACTCCTGGCTGATTGACGGCGTGACGCCCATTACCGATGTGCTGCGCGCCCTGCAGCTGGACACGCTGCCCCATGGCGACGAATACGAAACCCTGGCGGGCTTCCTGATGGTCATGCTGCGCCGTGTGCCCAAGCGGACCGACACGGTGACGTGGGGCGGCTACAAGTTTGAAGTGCTGGACGTGGACAGCTACCGGATTGACCAGGTGATGGTCACCAAGATCTGAACAACGGAACGACGGCTAGCCGTTGAATTCCCAAGCCCGGCGCGCGCCCAGCACGGCATTGGGGTACGGCGCCTTGCCCCGGCTGCCGTTGTAGCGGCCCAGCGCCAGGAACAGGTCGCCGCGTTCGCGCTCCAGGTAGTGGCGCATGATCACGCAGCCAAAGCGAAGGTTGCTTTGCATGTGAAAGAGCTTGCCGGCATCGCCGTCGCCGATCACGCGCGTCCAGAACGGCATGACCTGCATGTAGCCGCGCGCACCGGCGCTGGAGACTGCGAATTTGCGAAAGCCGCTTTCGACCTGGATCAGGCCCAGCACCAGCGCCGTCTCCAGCCCCGCGCGACGGCTCTCGTACCAGACGGTTTGCAGGAATTCGCGGCGCACGTCCCAGTCGGGTTTGCGGCGCTTCAGCCGCTCGCTCATGGCACCCAGCCAGCGCAGGTACACCAGGCGCGCTTCCGTGTTGTTGAATTCAGGCACTGGCGGTGCACTGTTGGCAATGGCAGAGCTCAAAGCGGTGCGCACTGAATCCACCAGGGGCTCCTCAAGCTGCGCGCCTGCGGTGGCTGCCAGAGGCAGGCCCAACAAGCCTGTGGCGGGCAGCAGCGACAGGCAGTGGCGGCGCGAAATCACACGCCCAGCCGGCCCTTCACGAAGCTGAAGACTTCGCCTGCCGGTACCTTGGTGGCCGCCGCATCCCGGCGGTGCTGGTATTCAAGCTGGCCTTCTTTCAGGCCGCGGTCAGAGATGACCACACGGTGGGGCACGCCGATGAGTTCCCAGTCGGCAAACATCGCGCCGGGGCGCTCGCCGCGGTCGTCCAGCAACACGTCCACACCCGATGCAAGCAGCTCGTCGTGCAGCTTTTCAGCCGCAGCTTTCACGTCGGCGCTGCGGTCCATGCCGATGGGGCAGACCACCACGGTAAAAGGCGCAATGGCGTCGGGCCAGATGATGCCGCGCTCATCGTGGTTCTGCTCGATCGCCGCCGCCGGCAGGCGCGTGATGCCGATGCCGTAGCAACCCATTTCCATGAACTGCGGCTTGCCGTTTTCGTCCAAGAACGTGGCATTCATCGCCTTGCTGTATTTGGTGCCCAGGTAGAACACATGGCCCACCTCGATGCCGCGTTCAATGGCGAGCACGCCCTTGCCGTCTGGCGATGCGTCGCCCTCGACGATATTGCGGATGTCGGCCACGACGTCGGGTTCGGGCAGGTCGCGGCCCCAGTTGACGCCGGTAATGTGAAAGTCCAGCGCGTTGGCGCCGCAGATCCAGTCGGCCAAGACGGCCACGTCGCGGTCCGCCACCACGGTCACCGGCTTGGCCAGGCCGATCGGGCCCAGGTAACCGGGCTTGGCGCCGAAGTGGTCTTCAATCTCGGCCACCGTGGCAAAGCGGAAGCCCGCGTCCAGCCCCGGCACCTTGCCGACCTTGATCTCGTTCATGTCGTGGTCGCCGCGCACCAGCAGCAGCCAGACTTTGGACTTGATGATCTCGCCCTGTTCGTTCAACTGGTCCGTCGCCAATACGAGCGATTTGACCGTTGATTGCAGCGGCACGCCCAGCAGCCCGGCCACATCGGCACACGTACTTTTGCCCGGCGTGGGTGTCTTCGTCATGGGCTGGGCGGCCGCGGGGCGCGGCCCCTTCGGCGCCAGCGCCTCGGCCTTTTCGATGTTGGCTGCGTAATCGCTGTCGGGGCAATAGACGATGGCGTCCTCGCCCGTGGCGGCGATCACCTGGAACTCTTCGGACAGGTCGCCGCCGATCGCCCCGCTGTCGGCAGCCACCGCACGGTAGCGCAGGCCAAAGCGGTCAAAGATCGCGCGGTACGCCTTGGCCATGACCTGGTAACTGGCCTTGGCCGCCGGCATGTCGCGGTCAAAGCTGTAGGCGTCCTTCATGATGAATTCGCGGCTGCGCATGACGCCAAAGCGCGGGCGGCGCTCGTCGCGGAACTTGGTCTGGATGTGGTACAGGTTCTTGGGCAGCTGCTTGTAGCTGCGCAGTTCCTGGCGGGCGATGTCCGTCACCACTTCTTCGCTGGTGGGCTGGATGATGAAGTCGCGGTCGTGGCGGTCTTTCACGCGCATCAGTTCCGGGCCCATCTTTTCCCAGCGCCCCGTTTCCTGCCAGAACTCGGCCGGTTGCACCACGGGCATCAACAGCTCCACGGCGCCGGCGCGGTTCATCTCCTCGCGCACGATGGCTTCCACCTTGCGCACCACGCGCAGGCCCATGGGCATGTAGCTGTAAATGCCTGCGCCCAGTTTCTTGATCATGCCGGCGCGCATCATGAGCTGATGGCTCACGACCTCGGCATCGGCAGGTGCTTCCTTGAGGGTGGAAATGAAGAACTGGGAGGCTTTCATCAGGGGGGAGTGTGTCCGTAGGTACCGAGCCCCTTGCCCGCCGTGCACCGGCGTGCATAATGAACTCAGTTTAAAAATTTGGGGTTTGATTATGCTTGACCGGGACGGCTTTCGGCCGAACGTCGGCATCATCCTGCTCAACCAGAAAAACCAGGTGTTCTGGGGCAAGCGCATCCGCACCCACAGCTGGCAGTTTCCGCAGGGTGGCATTGACCGGGGCGAGAACCCGGAGCAGGCCATGTTCCGTGAACTGCATGAAGAAGTGGGGCTTCAGCCGGAGCATGTGCGCATCATTGCCCGCACCCGCGACTGGTTGCGCTACGAGGTGCCAGACCGGTACATCCGCCGCGATGCGCGGGGCCACTACAAGGGCCAGAAGCAGATCTGGTACCTGCTGCAGCTGGTCGGCCACGACTGGAACCTGAACCTTCGCGCCACCAACCACCCCGAGTTCGATGCCTGGCGCTGGAACGACTACTGGGTGCCGCTGGACGTGGTGGTTGAATTCAAGCGCGGCGTGTACGAGATGGCTCTGACCGAACTGGCCCGCTACCTGCCCCGCCACGATCACCGCAACCGCTATCTGCGCAGCGGGATGCGCACGCGCGAGAACGACGGAGCTGACGGACCGCAGGACCCCATGCTGCCCGGCGCCGGGTTTGAACTGCCGCCCGGCGCGACCTTCGAACCCGACCCCCAGACCGGCATGGATACCGTGCCGGCGAAAGACCAACATGCACCTTCGTGAATGGCTGGCTGCCGGGCTGGCTGGCGCCAGCTTTGCAGCCGTAGCACAGCTGTCCCCACCCGACCCGGACTGGAAAGAGATGGAAGCACCGCCGCCGCCTGCTTTCGAGTTGTCGCGGCTGGTGCCATTCGACGTAAGCATCCACTCGGCGCTGCAGTTCGGCGTCGATCCGGCCACGATCACCATCGGCCCCGATGGCGTAGTGCGCTATGTGATCGTGGCGCGCAGCAGCTCTGGTACCGTCAACGCCATGTACGAGGGAATGCGCTGCAACACCGGCGAGGTACGCACCTATGCGCGCTACAACGCAAGCGGCGGCTGGGGCCGTGCCACCGGCAACGAATGGCGCACCATGTTCGGCAACTCGGC
The DNA here is from genome assembly GCA_943372585.1 of Ramlibacter sp. 2FC. Classification (GTDB taxonomy): domain Bacteria; phylum Pseudomonadota; class Gammaproteobacteria; order Burkholderiales; family Burkholderiaceae_C; genus RAM1. The sequence continues at coordinate 3,950 of CALRZF020000019.1, forward strand.
GACGCGGCACACGCTGATGTTTGCAAAACAGGGGGGCTGCACGGGCAATGCCGCGCCCCGCAGCGTGGACGAAATCGTGCGCTCGCTGCGCAACCAGGACCTTGAAAAGCGCGCCAGCTAGCGCGTGAGGACGAGATTGTCGCGGTGCACCATCTCGGGCTCCGCCACGTAGCCTAGCAGCCGCTCAAACTCAGCCGACGGCTTGCGGCAGATCAGACGAGCCTCGGCGCTTGAATAGTTGGCCAGGCCACGCGCAACTTCCACGCCCTGGGAACTGCGCACGGCAATCACGTCGCCGCGCGAAAAATCCCCCTCCACGGCGGTCATACCGATCGGCAACAGGCTCTTGCCGTCGTCGCGCACCTTGCCGACCGCGCCATCGTCAACCACCACGGCGCCACGAAGCTGAAGATGGTCTGCCATCCATTGCTTGCGGGCCTGCTTTTTCTGGGTTTGCGCCACCAGCAGCGTGCCAATGGATTCCCCGCGTGCGAGGCGCAACAGTGCATCCGGCTCTCGCCCCCAGGCGATCACGGTCGAAGCACCGGAGCCAGCCGCCCGGCGGGCTGCCAGCACCTTGGTGATCATGCCGCCGCGACCGATGCTGGAACCGGCGCCGCCCGCCATGGCCTCCAGCGTCGCGTCTCCCGCCTTGGCCTCATGGATGAAGACGGCCGCAGGGTCCTTGCGCGGGTCCGCACTGTACAAACCCTTCTGATCGGTCAGGATCACAAGTGCATCGGCTTCCACCAGATTGGCCACCAGTGCACCCAGCGTATCGTTGTCACCAAACTTGATCTCGTCGTTCACAACGGTGTCGTTCTCATTGATGACCGGCACCACCTGCAGGCGCAGCAATGTGAGCAAAGTGGAGCGCGCATTGAGATAGCGCTCACGGTCGGCCAGGTCCGCGTGCGTCAGCAGCACCTGTGCAGAGCCCAAGCCGTTCTCGCGCAGCTTGGTCTCGTACATCTGCGCCAGGCCCATTTGCCCCACTGCGGCCGCAGCCTGCAGTTCGTTGACTTCATGGGGCCGCACCGTCCAGCCCAAGCGCTTCATGCCCTCTGCAATGGCGCCGCTGGACACCATGACGACTTCGCGCCCGTCACGCGTCAACGCGGCCAACTGGCGGCACCATTCGCCAATGGCCACTTCATCCAGGCCCCGGCCCTCATTGGTGACCAGGCTGGAGCCGACCTTGACCACGATCCGCCTGGCGTCGCGCAGGACCGTCGATGACAGGGCTGAGTTCATTCTTCAGGTTTGCCGGCAAACCGGGGATCAATGTCCACGGGAGCCTGTTCTGCGATGTGTTGCGCGCTGATATGTTTGTAAATGGCCTTGACCAGAGATTCACAGCCCTCGCGCGTCAGTGCCGAGATTTCAAATACAGGGCCCTTGTAGCGAAAGCGCTTGACGAAGTCGGCCACGCGCGCGGCACGTTCGTCCGCCGGGACCATGTCGAGCTTGTTCAGCACCAGCCAGCGCGGCTTCTTGTACAACGCTTCGTCGTACTTTTTCAGCTCGGCCACGATCGCCTTGGCCTGTGCCACAGGATCCACCGCATCGTCAAAGGGTGCCATGTCCACAAGATGCAGCAACAGGCGGGTGCGTTGCAGGTGCCGCAGAAACTGGTGGCCCAGGCCGGCACCGTCAGATGCGCCCTCGATCAGGCCGGGCACATCAGCAACCACAAAGCTCTGCTCGGGCCCTACCCGCACCACGCCCAGGTTGGGGTGAAGCGTGGTGAAGGGATAGTCTGCAATCTTGGGGCGCGCATTGGAGATGGCGGTAATCAGGGTGGACTTGCCGGCATTGGGCATGCCCAGCAAGCCCACATCGGCCAGCACCTTGAGCTCCAGTTTCAGGTTCTTGCGCTCTCCCGGCCAACCCGGCGTTTTCTGCCGCGGAGCACGGTTGATGGCACTTTTGAACCGCAAGTTGCCAAAACCGCCGTCGCCGCCCTTGGCGATGGTGATGACTTCGCCCGGCGTCAGCAATTCATAGAGCACATCACCGGTTTCGGCATCGGTGATGATGGTACCGACCGGCATCTTGAGCGTGATGTCGTCGCCGGCAGCGCCGAACATGTCCGAACCCATGCCGTGCTGGCCCCGCTTGGCCTCATGCCGGCGCGAAAAGCGGAAGTCCACCAGCGTGTTGAGGGCTGGATCGGCAACGGCAAACACATGACCGCCGCGCCCACCGTCACCGCCGTTGGGCCCCCCGAATTCCTTGTACTTTTCATGACGGAACGAGACACAGCCGTTCCCCCCATCGCCGGCGGCGATGTCGATAAAGGCTTCATCCACGAACTTCATGATGGCTGGATTTTAGGTGGCCCAAACAAAAAAGCCCTGCGAATGAGCCGCAGGGCTTTCGTGCCGGAAAGCCTGTTGACTTTAAGCGGCCGGGGTCACATTGACCATGTGCTTGTTCAGCGCACCCTTGGTAGAGAACGACACGTGGCCGTCCACCAGGGCAAACAGGGTATGGTCCTTGCCGACGCCGACGTTGGTGCCGGGATGGAACCGGGTACCGCGCTGGCGAACGATGATGGAGCCGGCGCTGATGAGTTCACCGCCGAATGCCTTAACGCCGAGCATCTTGGGCTTGGAATCGCGCCCGTTTCGCGTAGAGCCGCCGCCTTTTTTCTGTGCCATTTCCGTGACTCCTTAGCCGGCAATCGCGCCAATTTGCAGTTCAGTGAACTGCTGGCGATGACCTTGGCGTTTCTGGTAGTGCTTGCGACGGCGCATCTTGAAAATGCGAACCTTGTCGTGCTTGCCGTGTGACAGGACTGTCACTGTCACAGTTGCGCCGGACACCAGGGGTGTGCCAACCTTGATTCCGCTGCCGTCGCCGACTGCCAGAACCTGGTCGATCACGATTTCCTGGCCTACGTCCGCAGCAATCTGTTCTACTTTAATTTTTTCGCCGGAAGCAACGCGATATTGCTTGCCACCGGTTTTTATGACCGCGTACATGTTGACCTCTTGAAATGAGAAGCTCTGCAGACGGATTTCCGCAGAGCCCAAGATTATAGCACTGTTTGCGCGCACTAACATTCCGGTAGCAGCAAGCGCAGCCAAAGGGGCTGCGCCTTCCTATAATTTCCAGTTCACTGAGCAGCTTCAAACCTTGTCCAATTCCACCATCAACGCCGCCCTTGCCCTCATCGCTGACGATATGGTGGAGGTGGACAAAGTCATCGCCCACCGGCTCGAGTCGGGCGTCCCGCTGGTGGGTGAGGTCTCGCGCTACATCATTTCAGCGGGCGGCAAACGCCTGCGCCCTGCCCTGCTGTTGCTTGTTTGCGGGGCTTTGGGATACACAGGCACCCAGCGGCACAACCTGGCGGCGGTGGTTGAATTCATTCATACGGCGACTTTGCTGCATGACGACGTCGTGGACGAATCCACATTGCGGCGCGGGCGTCCGACCGCCAACGAGAGCTTTGGCAACCCCGCGAGCGTGCTGGTGGGCGATTTCCTGTACTCGCGCGCCTTCCAGATGATGGTGGATGCAGGTGACATGCGGATCATGCAAATCCTGGCGGACGCCACCAATGTGATCGCCGAGGGCGAAGTGCTGCAGTTGATGAACATGCACGATGCTTCGCTGGATGAGGCAGGGTACCTGCGCGTAATCCGCTCCAAGACGGCCAAGTTGTTTGAGGCCAGCGCACGTTTGGGCGCTGTGCTGGCACAAGCGCCGCCAGCCGTGGAGCAAGCGTGCGCAGAGTACGGCCAGGCCTTGGGTACCGCATTTCAGGTGATTGATGACGTGCTGGACTACGACGGCGACGCCGGCGAAATGGGAAAGAACCTGGGCGATGACCTGCGTGAAGGCAAGGCAACCCTGCCGTTGATTGCTGCCATGCAACGCGGCAGCGAAGCCCAGCGTGAAGTCATCCGCGAAGCCATCCAGTCGGGCTCGGTCGGCGAGCTGGACCGCATTGTGACCATCGTCAACGACACGGGTGCGCTGGACGTCACTCGCCAGGCTGCGGCCGCAGAAGCCCGCCGCGCAGTCAACGCAGCGCAGCAGTTGCCCGCCAATTCGTTCACATCAGGTTTGCTACAATTGGCGGCTCAGCTGCTTGAGCGTAGGTCCTGAAACCAGGGTGCCGCGACTTGCACGCACCATCGGGGTGTAGCTTAGCCTGGTAGAGCGCTACGTTCGGGACGTAGAGGCCGGAGGTTCGAATCCTCTCACCCCGACCATCTCCCCCTACATGCGTCTGACAGCCAACTGAACGGCAGCGATTTACAGCGCCACGCCAATCAGCGATGATTTGCGCCTGCCTCCCCCCAGTCACCGTAGTACATTGCAGGACATGGCCGCCGTCGATACCACCGCCAACGAAGCCCCCACCCTGGCCCTTCCGGGTCTGGCCCGCGCACTCGTCTCTGCGGGAAAGCTGGGCCAGAAATCCGCGGAAGACCTGTACCGCAAAGCACAGACAAACCGGACTAATTTCATTGCCGAGATCACCGGGTCGGGTGCGGTGTCGGCGTCAGACCTGGCGCACACGATGTCCTCGGCATTTGGCGCGCCATTGCTGGACCTGGATGCCATCGATACGCAACGGCTCCCCCGTAACCTGCTCGACACCAAAATCTGCCAGGCGTATCGTGTTGTCGTCCTGAGCAAGCGCAACAACCGCCTGATCGTTGCCACCGCCGACCCGTCCGACCAGCAGGCTGCCGAGAAAATCAAGTTCGCGACCCAGATGGGTGTGGACTGGATCATTGCTGAATACGACAAGCTGTCCAAGATGGTCGAAGCTGCAGCGACGACAGCGTCGGAGGCGATGGACAGCATCATCGGGGACGATTTCGAGTTTGACGAGTCGCAAATGGACTCGTCAGGTGTGGAGGAGAACGAGCCCACAACCTCGGAAGTCGAGGATGCGCCAGTCGTCAAGTTCCTGCACAAGATGTTGCTGGATGCATTCAGCATGCGTGCATCGGACCTTCATTTCGAGCCTTATGAACACACCTACCGGGTGCGGTTTCGGGTTGACGGCGAGCTGCGCGAAATAGCTTCTCCGCCCATCGCCATCAAGGACAAGCTGGCATCGCGCATCAAGGTTATCTCGCGCATGGACATCTCGGAAAAGCGCATCCCGCAAGACGGCCGCATGAAGCTCAAGGTGGGACCCGACCGCGTGATTGACTTTCGCGTGAGCACCCTGCCCACCCTGTTTGGCGAGAAGATCGTTATCCGTATCCTGGATCCGAGCAGCGCCCGCTTGGGTATTGAGGCGCTGGGCTATGAGCCCGAGGAAAAAGCCCGGCTGCTGGAGGCCGTGCAGCGCCCTTACGGAATGGTGCTGGTGACCGGCCCCACCGGGTCAGGCAAGACGGTGTCGCTGTACACCTGCCTGAATCTGCTGAACAAACCTGGCGTCAACATTTCCACCGCTGAGGATCCGTCAGAAATCAACATGCCTGGCATCAACCAGGTGAATGTCAACGACAAGGCGGGCCTGACGTTTGCCGCCGCGCTGAAATCGTTCCTGCGCCAGGATCCTGACGTGATCATGGTGGGCGAAATCCGGGACCTGGAAACCGCCGATATTTCCATCAAGGCCGCGCAAACAGGCCACTTGGTGCTGTCTACGCTGCATACCAATGATGCCCCCACGACGCTGACGCGGATGCGCAACATGGGCATCGCGCCGTTCAACATCGCGTCCAGCGTGATCCTGATCACGGCGCAGCGGCTGGCGCGAAGGCTTTGCGTCAACTGCAAGGCGCCTGCCGATATTCCGCACGAGACCCTGATTGACGCCGGGTTCAAGGATGAAGACGTCGATGGCAGCTGGACGCCCTACCGTCCCGTGGGCTGCTCTATGTGCAACAACGGCTACAAGGGCCGCGTCGGCATCTACCAGGTCATGCCTATCTCCGATGAGATACAGCGCATCATCCTGCGTGACGGAAGCTCCATGGATATTGCAGCGCAGGCCAAGCTGGACGGCGTGCGCAGCCTTCGGCAGTCAGGCCTGCACAAGGTTCGCATGGGCATGACGTCCCTGGAAGAAGTGCTGGGGTGTACCAATGAATAACAGAAACTCCGGCAGCAAGGAATAACACCCACCATGGCGACTGCAAACGCGACTGAGACCGTCTACGAATGGGAAGGGCGCGACCGTAACGGCAAACAGGTGCGCGGGGAAACGCGTGCATCCGGCGAGAACCAGGTTACCGCCTCGCTGCGCCGTCAGGGCGTCACGCCAACCAAAATCAAAAAGCGCCGCATGCGCTCCGGGCAGAAGATCCGGCCGAAGGATCTGGCCATTTTCACCCGCCAGCTTGCCACCATGATGAAGGCGGGTGTGCCGCTACTGCAGGCCTTTGACATCGTGGGTCGCGGCAACGCCAACGCCAGCGTCACCAAGCTGCTCAACGACATCCGCACGGATGTGGAAACAGGCACCTCGCTGTCGGCGGCGTTTCGCAAGTACCCGCTGTACTTCGACAATCTCTACTGCAACCTGGTGGAAGCGGGTGAATCGGCCGGTATTCTGGAATCGTTGCTGGACCGGCTGGCGGTCTACATGGAAAAGACGGAAGCCATCAAGTCAAAAATCAAGTCGGCATTGATGTATCCCATATCAGTGGTAGTCGTAGCGTTTGTAGTGACGACCGTGATCATGATTTTTGTGGTCCCGGCTTTCAAGCAGGTGTTCAGTTCGTTCGGCGCGGACTTGCCCGCGCCCACGCTGTTCGTGATCGCCGTCAGCGAGTTCTTCGTCAAGTATTGGTGGCTGATTTTTGGTGGCATTGGCGGTGGCCTTTACTTTTTCATGCAGGCCTGGAAGCGCAACGAAAAAGTCCAGATGTTCATGGACCGCGTCATGCTCAAATTGCCGATCTTTGGCCAGTTGGTCTATAAGTCGGTCATCGCCCGCTGGACGCGTACCCTATCCACCATGTTCGCCGCGGGCGTTCCCCTGGTGGAGGCCCTCGACTCCGTGGGCGGCGCGTCAGGCAACTCGGTCTATGCCCTGGCGACGGAAAAGATCCAGCAGGAAGTCTCTACAGGCACCAGCTTGACGGCCGCAATGACCAACGCCAATGTCTTCCCCACCATGGTTCTGCAAATGTGTTCGATCGGCGAGGAGTCCGGCTCGATTGACCATATGCTGGGCAAGGCGGCGGACTTCTACGAGGCGGAAGTCGATGATATGGTGGCAGGCCTGTCCAGCCTGATGGAGCCCATCATCATTGTCTTCCTTGGCGGCTTGATTGGTGGCATTGTGGTAGCCATGTATTTGCCCATTTTCAAGCTGGGCTCCGTGGTCTGATGTTGTTCTCGCCGTTGATAGACCAGGCGGTGGCCGGTGTGTTCGGGCTGCTTATAGGCAGCTTCCTCAACGTGGTGATCTACCGGCTGCCAAAAATGCTCGAGCGGCAGTGGGCCGCCGAGTGTGCGGAGCTGCAAGGCAAGACGCCCGACGAAACGCCTGCCTTCAACCTGGCAACGCCGCGCTCCCGCTGCCAGGCGTGTGGTCACCAGATCCGCTGGTACGAGAACATTCCCGTGGTGAGCTACCTTGCGCTCAAGGGCAGTTGCTCGGCCTGCAAGACGGCCATCAGCATGCGTTACCCGCTGGTCGAAATGGCCACTGGAGTCCTGTTTGCGTGGTGCGTGTGGCGTTTTGGAGTTTCACTCACGGCACTGGCCTGGTGCGGCTTCTCGGCCACGCTTGTCGCGTTGACGCTGATTGACTGGGACACTACGCTGCTGCCAGACGACCTGACGCTGCCGCTGCTGTGGGCGGGGCTGATTGCAGCAGCATTGCGCTGGACGGATGTGCCGCTTGTTCATGCTTTATGGGGCGCAGTCGCCGGCTACATGTCGTTGTGGCTGGTCTACCAGGCCTTCAAGCTGCTGACGGGCAAGGAAGGCATGGGCTACGGTGACTTCAAGCTGTTCGCGGCCCTGGGCGCCTGGTTTGGCTGGCCTGCGCTGGTCCCCATCATCCTCATGGCGTCCGTCATCGGCGCAGTAATCGGCATCGGCATGAAGTTCGCCAGCAACCTTCGTGAGGGGGGCTACGTCCCCTTCGGCCCGTTCCTGGCGCTGGGCGGTCTGACGGCCATGATCTTTGGCCCCTCAGCCATTCTGCGAACGATCGGACTGTCCGGCTGATGGCTGCGCTGCGCCTGGGTCTTACGGGGGGTATCGGCAGCGGGAAAAGCACTGTTGCGCACCTGCTGGCAGAAGCAGGCGCCGCGCACATGGATGCTGATGCGATTGCCCGCAGCGTGACGGCCCCAGGTGGCGCTGCGATCAAGCCCATCCGGGAAACCTTCGGTGACGGCCTCATTGGCGCAGATGGCGCCCTTGACCGAGACGCGATGCGTGCCCTGGCCTTTGCCGACCCTGCCGCCAAGAAGCGGCTTGAAGCCATCATCCACCCCCTGGTGGGACTGGAAACCGCGCGGCAGGCGCAGCAGGCAGTGGACACAGGCCGCCACCTGCTGGTGTTTGACATCCCGCTGCTCGTCGAATCCGGGCGCTGGCGCCAGCAACTGGACCGCATCCTCGTCATCGATTGCGAGCCTGCCACCCAGATCAACCGGGTGGTCGCACGCAGCGGGATCACGCGCGAGGCGGTCCAGGCCATCATCGCCGCGCAGGCACCTCGCGGGCAACGCCTGGCCTCAGCCGACTGCGTGATCTGCAACGACGCCATCACGCTGGAAGAATTGGGCCGCCAAACGCGCCAATTGGCGCAACGCTTCGGGCTATGATTGCGCCTGATGGAAGACCCGGCGTGATCCTGTACGAATATCCTTTTAACGAACGAATCCGCACCTATTTGCGCCTGGAACACCTGTTCCAGGGGCTGGGTGAGCTGGTGCAACGGGACCAAGCGCTGGACCATCACTACGCGCTGACCACCATTTTTGAAGTGATGGACGTCGCCGCACGCGCTGACCTGAAGTCCGACGTCATGAAGGACCTGGAAAAGCAAAAGCAGATCCTGAACAGCTACCGCGGCAACCCCGCCATTGCCGAAGGCGTGCTGGACGATGTCATCTCGCAACTGGACCGGTGCTTTGCAGCGCTCAACAACCAGCCGGGCAAGGCCGGCCAATCGCTGACCGAAAACGACTGGCTCATGAGCATCCGCAGCCGTGTGGGCATTCCTGGCGGCACCTGCGAATTTGACCTGCCGGCCTACTACGCCTGGCAACATCGCAGCGCCGCATCGCGCCGCGCGGACCTTGAGCGCTGGGCCACCACATTGGGCCCGCTGGCAGAGTCGATCCACCTGCTGCTCAAGCTGCTGCGTGATTCGGGCGCGCCCCAGAAGGTCATGGCCGCCGGCGGCCAGTTGCAGCAGAACCTGCCGCAGGGCCGCACGTTCCAGTTGCTTCGCCTTCGCATTGATGGCGCTTTGGGCCTGGTGCCCGAGATCAGCGGCAACCGGCTGATGGTGTCCGTGCGCCTGATGCGTCACGAAGCCGACGACCGGCTGCATGCCAGCAGCGAAGACGCTGCTTTTGAGCTGACCCTTTGCTCTTGAGGCCTGCCTGAGATGGACGTGAAGCCGCGCCTCGTTGCCTGCCCCGGTTGTGGCGGTGACAGTGTGTTCGCGCCGTCCAATCCGTTTCGCCCCTTTTGCTCGGAGCGCTGCAAGAGCATGGACTTTGGCGCCTGGGCCAGCGAGAGCTTTCGCGTCCCCGCCGGCGCCCCGCCGGATGACGAAAATTTCGGCGACCCCAAGCTGCAGTAAATTCAGGACCCGATGGGTCCATCAAACCCGCGCTCATGCGCAAACCACTTCAGCACGGGTACGGTCCCCGGCAACACGGGCGTGACCTGTACAGGCAGTTGCTGCCACGCAAACTGCTGGCCCTCATGCATGTGCAACTCACCCGTCCATTCATGGACCTTGCAGAAATTCAGGCGCACCAACGCATGCGGGTAGTCGACGCGCTCAACCTTCCAGGGCTGTACCGCGCCAATCGTGATGCCGATCTCCTCACGCAATTCGCGGCGCAGTGCCTCTTCCACCGTCTCGCCTGCTTCCAGCTTGCCGCCCGGAAATTCCCAGTAACCCGCATAAACCTTGCCCGGTGGGCGGGTGGTCAACAGAAAGCTGCCGTCATCGCGCACGAGCACACCCACGGCTACATCCACCTCCTTGCGGTCAGCGCCACCTTCACGCGGGCGGTCGCCATCGGCCACCAGCACCTTGTTCACACTGGCGCCTCGTGACGCCCCGCATAGTCGCGCGCAAACTGGTAGGCCACACGGCCGCTGCGCGACCCGCGCTCCAGCGCCCATACCAGCGCCTCAGGCCGCGCGGCTGTCACGGCGTCGGGCTGCACGCCAAACGACGACAGCCATTGCGCCACGATGGCCAGGTATTCGTCCTGGCTGAACGGGTAAAAGCTTACCCACAGGCCAAAACGCTCCGACAGCGAGATCTTTTCTTCCACCACCTCACCCGGGTGCACCTCGCCGTCATCGGTGTGGGTGTAGGTGAGGTTTTCCTTCATGTACTCGGGCAGCAGGTGGCGCCGGTTGCTGGTGGCGTAGATCAGCACATTGGGCGTGGCCGCGGCCACCGAGCCGTCCAGGATCGACTTCAGCGCCTTGTAGCCGGGCTCGCCGTCCTCAAAGCTCAGGTCGTCGCAGAACACGATGAACTTTTCGGCGCGGCCTGACACCACGTCCACGATGTCCGGCAAGTCCACCAGGTCGGCCTTGTCCACCTCGATCAGGCGCAGGCCCTGCGTGGCGTACTCGTTCAGGCAGGCCTTGATCAGCGACGATTTGCCTGTGCCGCGTGCGCCGGTCAGCAGCACGTTGTTGGCGGGGTGGCCCTGCACAAACTGCAATGTGTTGCGCTGGATTTTTTCCTTCTGGATGTCGATTTCCTTCAGGTCATCCAGCCGCATGGCCGCCACATGGCGCACGGGCTCGAGCGTGCCATGACCCGAGCTGCGCTTGCGGTAGCGCCAGGCAATCGTGGAACCCCAGTCGGGCGCCGTCAGCGGCTGCGGCAGCACCGATTCGATGCGGGCGATGAGCTGGTGTGCTCGTTCCAGCAGGTGCTCGAATTTTTCGTTCATGAACGGTAATCCGCGTTGATCGTCACGTATTCATGACTGAAGTCGCAGGTCCACACCGTGTCGGCTGCGTCACCGCGGCCCAGACCCACATGCACCACGATCTCGCTTTGCTTCATGACGCGCTGACCGTCTTCTTCGCGGTAAGCCGGGTTGCGCCCGCCGTTCACCGCCACATGCACGTCGTCCAGATAGAGGTCAATTTTCGTCTGGTCCAGGTCGTCGATGCCGGCATAGCCCACCGCCGCCAGGATGCGGCCCAGGTTCGGGTCGCTGGCAAAGAATGCCGTCTTGACCAGCGGCGAATGTGCAATGGCGTAGGCCACCTTGCGGCACTCCTCGCCGGTCTTGCCGCCCGTGACGCGGATCTCAATGAACTTGGTGGCGCCTTCGCCGTCGCGCACGATGGCCTGGGCCAGCTTGCGGGCCACGTCCATCATCGCGGCCTTCAGCGCCTGACCGTCCGCACTGTCCAGCGCCGTCACCGCCCTCCCGCCCGATTTGCCGGTGGCAATGACCACGAACGAGTCGTTGGTGGAGGTATCACCGTCCACCGTCACGCGATTGAATGAACCCTCGGCCAGCTCGGTGGCCAGTTGCTGCATCAGGCCCGGCGCCACCGCAGCGTCGGTGGCCATGAAGCCCAGCATGGTGGCCATATTGGGGCGGATCATGCCCGCGCCCTTGCTGATGCCCGTGACCGTCACGGTCTTGCCGCCTACTTCGGCGCGCACGCTGAACGCCTTGGCGATGGTGTCGGTCGTCATGATGCCTTCGGCAGCCCGCAGCCAATGGCTTTCTTTTGCATCCGCCAGCGCGGCAGGCAGACCCGCCTCGATGCGGTCCGCCGGCAGCGGCTCCATGATGACGCCCGTGGAGAACGGCAACACCTGCTGGGGCGAGAGATTCAGGTGCCTTGCCAGCGCAATGCAGGTCGAGCGCGCGCGCACCAGGCCTTCATCGCCCGTGCCCGCGTTCGCGTTGCCGGTATTGATGACCATGGCGCGGATACCCTGGCCGGCGGCCAGATGCTCGCGGCACACCTGCACCGGCGCGGCGCAAAAGCGGTTGCGGGTAAAGACGCCACCTACTGCAGAGCCTTCGTCAATCAGCACCACCGTCAGGTCCTTGCGGTTGGCCTTGCGCACGCCGGCTTCGGTCACGCCGATGCGCACACCGGGCACCGGGTACAGGTGCGCATTGTCAGGAGCAGCCAGATTCACAGCCATGTTCTTGCTTTCGATTGAAATTGTGTGGGGAGGGGGATTTTCAGCCCTGCTTCCACGGCAGGCCGTGAAAACGCCAACCGCCTTTGCGTCCGCGCTGGCCGTGCTCATCTGGGTCGCCTTCAAAGCCTTCAAGGATGTTGTAGGCCTCGATGCCCAGCTCGGTGGCGCGTTTGGCGGCGGCGATGCTGCGCACACCGCTGCGGCACAGCAGCACGGCACGGCGCCCCGGCGGCACGGCGGCCTTGATGCCGTCGTCAAATGATGGGTTGAGCGCCATGCCGGGCCACTGCTTCCAGGCCAGCGCCACGGCGCCGGGCACCTGGCCCACCCATTCACGCTCGGCGTCGGTGCGCACGTCGACCAGCACCGCGTCACCGGCCTGCACCCATTGATGGGCGAGCTCGGGCGATATGTCGCCGGCATAGCCCTGCGCGGGCTTCAGGCCCGCTGCATCGCTGCTGGCCGCTGGGGAGTTCGGGTTGATTGTGTTCATGTCAGCGCCGATTCTGCCAGCGTCGCGCGACGCCGCGCGAAGCACGCTTGCGCATACGGCAAACAGAAGTACCAAGCTGGCGCAACAGCCGGCACCTATGTCGCCCCCGCTCCGTATAAACCCTCTTTGCTGACCTCTGGCTGACCGACAAAGATAGCTTGCTAACAATGATTTCAACCCTCAGGAGACAAGCCATGACAACCCCCCAGACCCCTCGCCGCCGCAGCCTTCTCAAGGGCGCGGCCATCGCCGCAGGCGCCATGTCGGCCCCGATGGTGATGGCGCAGACGCCCACTGCGTCCTTCCGCTTCCAGAGCACCTGGCCGGCCAAGGACATCTTTCACGAGTACGCCAACGATTTCGCCAAAAAGGTCAACGACATGGCCGGCGGCAAGCTCAAGATTGAAGTGCTGCCCTCGGGCGCCGTGGTGCCGGCCTTCCAGTTGCTGGAAGCCGTCAACAAGGGCACGCTGGACGGTGGCCATGGCGTGGTGGCCTATCACTATGGCAAGAACTCGGCGCTGGCCTTGTGGGGGTCCGGCCCGGCCTATGGCATGAACGCCAACATGGTGCTGTCGTGGCACGAGTACGGCGGCGGCAAGGCCCTGCTGGAAGAAATCTACAAGACCATCAACATGGACGTGGTGTCCTACCTGTACGGCCCGATGCAGGTGCAGCCGCTGGGCTGGTTCAAGAAGCCGGTGTCCAACGTGTCGCAGATGAAGGGCCTGAAGTTCCGCACCGTGGGTCTGGCGGTGGATGTGTTCAATGAGCTGGGCTCCGCCGTGAACCCGCTGCCCGGCGGCGAAATCGTGCCGGCGCTGGACCGCGGCCTGATTGACGCTGCCGAGTTCAACAACGCCTCCAGCGATCGCGTTCTGGGCTTCCCGGACGTGGCCAAGAACTGCATGCTGCAAAGCTTCCACCAAAGCGGCGAGCAGTTTGAAATCCTGTTCAACAAGGCCAAGTACAACGCACTGCCGGCCGAGCTCAAGTCCATCATCACCTATGGCGTGCAGGCCGCCAGCGCCGACATGAGCTGGAAGGCCATCGACCGCAACTCGTCCGACTACATCGAGCTGAAGAAGGCCAAGGTCAACTTCTACAAGACGCCGGACGCCATCCTCAAGGCCCAGCTGGACGCGTGGGACAAGGTCATCGCCAAGAAGGCTGGCGAGAACGCGCTGTTCAAGAAGGTGCTGGATTCGCAGAAGGCATTCGCCGAGCGCGCCGTGGCCTGGGACAACGACTACAACATCAACTTCCGCATGGCCTACGACCGCTACTTCGGCAAGGGCGCCAAGAAGGCCTGACGCCTTCTGGCAGGCAAGGGCGGCTGCCTGAAAGGACAGCCGCCTTTTTTTTGGGGACTGGGTCTTCTGATCGGGAAATTCACAACATGCAAAAAATATTGCTGGGCGTCGACCGGCTGTCCACCTGGATAGGCCAGTTGTTCGCGTGGTCGATCGTGGTGCTCACGCTGGCCATCAGCTGGGAAGTGTTTTCACGCTATGTGCTTGGCAAGCCGCACGGCTGGATGCTGGACGCGCAGATCATGCTGTACGGCATCCTGTTCATGATGGCGGGCGGCTACACGCTGTCCAAGAACGGCCATGTGCGCGGCGATGTGCTCTACGGCTTTTTCCGTCCGCGCACGCAGGCCTCGCTGGACCTGGCGCTTTACATCGTGTTCTTCCTGCCCGGGGTGATTGCGCTGACCTGGGCCGGCTGGAACTACTTCACCGACTCCATGGCGATCCGCGAACACACCTTTAACGCAGACCCGATTCCGCTGTACCCGTTCAAGTTCTTCATACCATTTGCCGGCCTGATCCTGCTGATGCAGGGGCTGGTGGAAATCGCGCGCTGCGTGATCTGCATCCGCGAGGGCGAGTGGCCTTCGCGCATTCAGGACGTCGAGGAAGTGGACGTGGACAAGCTCAAGGCCATGGTCAACGTCAAGGATGAAGACATCCAGGCGCTGGACAAATACGTCGCCAGGGAAGGGGCCCCCCGATGAAAATCCGCAAGGAACTTTGGTTCGGCTTCAGCCTGATGGCGCTGATTGTGATGGCCGCGCTCTTTATGTTGGTCAGCGTCCCCGTCATCGAACGCGGGCACATCGGGCTGCTCATGCTTTCGCTGGTGGTGGTAGCCATCATGCTGGGCTTTCCCACGGCCTTCACGCTGATGGGCATGGGCATGATCTTCACCTGGCTGGCCTACGACCGCAACATCACGCACACGCTGGACCTGATGGTGCAGGCCGCGTTCAAGACCATGAGCAACGACGTGCTCATCTCGATCCCGCTGTTCGTGTTCATGGGCTACCTGGTCGAACGCGCCAACCTGATTGAGAAGCTGTTTCGCAGCCTGCACCTGGCCATGGCGCGCCTGCCCGGCGCGCTGGCTGTCGCCACGCTGGTCACCTGCGCGGTGTTCGCCACAGCCACCGGCATCGTGGGTGCGGTGGTCACGCTGATGGGGCTTCTGGCGCTGCCACAGATGCTCCGAGCAGGCTACAGCGTGCAGATGTCGGCCGGTGCCATCACGGCAGGCGGCTGCCTGGGCATTCTGATTCCGCCGTCTGTGCTGCTGATCGTTTATGGCGCCACCGCCGGCGTGTCGGTGGTGCAGCTGTATGCAGGCGCCTTCTTCCCCGGGTTGATGCTGGCGGGCCTGTACATCGTGTACGTGATCATCGTGGCCAAGATCAAGCCGTCGATGGCACCGCCTCTTTCGGCAGCAGAACGGTTTGTGCCCTTGCACCCGCTGTCAGAGAAGATCGCACCGACGCATGAAAGCCTCGCGCTGCCTGCATTGCTGAAAGCCCTGAAGGGCAAGCGCAATGCGGATGTGCCGACGCGCCATCTGTTGCAGCAGCTGTTGATTGTGGCGTTGCCCGCGCTGTTGTTTGCCTTCATGGCACTGTGGAGCTACCAGAGCGTGACCACGCCCGACGTGGAAGAGGTGTCGACCATGCAGCGCATCGGTGATGCGCCTGTGGCCGCGCCCAGCGGCGGGCTGGCGGAGCCCCCTGCCGAAGGCGGCCTGAAAGAGCCTCCGGCCGAAGAGGGTGGCCTGAAGGAGCCGCCAGCAGAAGGCGTCAAGGAGCCACCGGCCGAGAACCCGGCACCGGCAACGTCCGCTGGGGGTGTGCAGGAGCCCCCAGGGGCTACCGCAGCCCCCGCCACCGCGGGTGCCGCACCCGCCGCCGCTGCAGCCGCAAAGCAGCCAGCCCCCACCGGCTACTGGATCGGCGTGGGCGCCGGTGCCGTTGCCTTGCTGGTGTTTTACGCCCTGCTGAGCTTCACGCGGCTGGAAATCTTCAAGATGCTGCTGACCAGCTTCTTCCCGCTGCTGGTTCTGATCCTTGCCGTGCTGGGTTCCATCGTGATGGGCCTGGCCACACCGACCGAGGCGGCGGCCGTAGGAGCGCTGGGCGGATTCCTGCTGGCCATTGCCTACCGGCAGCTCACCCTGAGCGTCGTCAAGGAAAGCGTCTTCCTGACCGCCAAGACTTCAGCCATGGTCTGCTGGCTGTTTGTGGGCTCCGCGATCTTCTCGGCGGCCTTTGCCCTGCTGGGCGGGCAGGAGCTGGTGGAACGCTGGGTGCTGTCGATGAACCTGTCCAAGACCCAGTTCCTGGTGCTGTCGCAGGTGATCATCTTCGTGCTGGGCTGGCCGCTGGAGTGGACCGAGATCATCGTGATCTTCATGCCCATCTTCATCCCGCTACTGGACAATTTCGGCGTGGACCCGCTGTTCTTCGGCCTGCTGGTGGCGCTGAACCTGCAAACCGCGTTCCTCAGCCCGCCGGTGGCCATGGCGGCGTTCTACCTGAAAGGGGTGAGCCCGCCGCATGTCAGCCTGAACCAGATATTTTTGGGGATGCTGCCATTCATGGGCATACAGATCATCGCCATCATCCTGCTATACCAGTTCCCGGCCATCGGCCTGTGGCTACCGCAGCTGCTCTACAAGTAAACGGGAACAAACGGTTTCATTGACGTTTACGTAAACGTCAAGTATGGTTAGGGGTTCTCACGAGGAGCCCCGCCCCATGACCGACCTGTCCGCAGAATTCAAGGCGCTTGCCAACTACCGCCCCACGCACAAGGTGCGCTTTGTTACGGCGGCCAGCCTGTTTGACGGGCACGACGCGGCCATCAACATCATGCGGCGCATCCTGCAGGGCATGGGTGCCGAGGTCATCCACCTGGGCCATAACCGCAGCGTGGACGAGGTCGTGACCGCCGCACTGCAGGAAGACGCCCAAGGCATAGCCATCAGCAGCTACCAGGGCGGCCATGTCGAGTACTTCAAGTACATGGTGGACCTGCTCAAACAGCGCGGCGGCGCCCACATCCAGGTGTTTGGCGGCGGCGGCGGCGTGATCGTGCCGCCCGAGATTCGCGAGCTGCAAGCCTATGGCGTCACGCGCATCTACAGCCCCGAAGACGGCCAGCGCATGGGCCTGCAGGGCATGATCGGCGAGATGGTGATGCGTTGCGACAAGGACCTCACGTCCTATGCGCCGACGGCTATCCAGGCCATTCAGGGCCATGGCGAAATGAACTGGCGCGCACTGGCCCAGCTGGCCACTGCGCTGGAAAACGGCAAGGCCGATGCCGCCCTCGTGCAAGCCATTCGCCAACAGGCAGCAGCCTGCAAGGTGCCTGTGCTGGGCATCACCGGCACGGGCGGCGCGGGCAAGTCGTCGCTGACCGACGAACTCATCCGCCGCCTGCGGCTGGACCAGGGCGACGCACTGCGCGTGGCGGTCATCTCCATTGACCCGTCACGCCGCAAGAGCGGTGGTGCCTTGTTGGGTGACCGCATTCGCATGAACGCGATCAATCCCTGGCGCCAGGGGCCGCGCGTGTTCATGCGTTCACTGGCCACTCGCGACTTCGGCAGCGAAATCAGCGCTGCCCTGCCCGACGTGATAGCCGCCTGCAAGGTGGCCGGCTTTGACCTGGTGGTGGTGGAAACATCCGGCATCGGCCAGGGCGACGCAGCCATCGTGCCGCATGTAGACGTGCCGATGTACGTGATGACACCCGAGTTCGGCGCGGCCAGCCAGCTGGAAAAAATCGACATGCTGGACTTTGCCGAGTTCGTGGCGATCAACAAGTTTGACCGCAAGGGCGCGCTGGATGCTTTGCGCGACGTGGCCAAGCAGGTGCAGCGCAACAAGGAAGCCTGGGGCCAGCGGCCCGAAGAGATGCCGGTGTTCGGCACCATGGCTGCACGCTTCAATGATGACGGCGTCACAGCCCTGTACCAGGCCCTCAAGCCCCGGCTGCTGGCACTGGGGCTGCAGCTGGATGCCGGCACCTTGCCTGCCGTGCAGGTGCGCCACAGCACCAACCAGACCCCCGTGGTGCCGGCCGCACGCACCCGCTACCTGGCCGAGATCAGCGACACCGTGCGCGGCTACAAAAAGCGCGCCCGCGAACAGGCCCGGCTGGCACGCGAAGCCCAGCAACTGCGCGAATCCATGCGCATGCTCAAGCAGGATGCCCCACAGAAAGAAAATGCCGTCAAGGCGCTGGACGATATGGCCCAGCAGCGCGAAGCGCACCTGGGCGCGGCAGAGCGCAAGCTGCTTGTCCAGTGGCCCGACATGCAAAAGGCGTACGCTGGTGATGAGTACGTCGTGAAAATCCGCGACAGGGAAATCCGCACGGCCCTCACCACCAAGAGCCTGTCGGGCACCACCATCCGCAAGGTCGCACTGCCGCAGTACGAAGACCACGGCGAAATCCTGAAGTGGCTGATGCTGGACAACGTGCCGGGCAGCTACCCCTACACCGCCGGCACCTTTGCCTTCAAGCGCGAGGGCGAGGACCCCACGCGCATGTTTGCCGGCGAAGGCGACGCCTTTCGCACCAACACGCGCTTCAAGCTGCTCAGCTCAGGCATGGAGGCCAAGCGCCTGTCCACCGCGTTTGATTCGGTCACGCTGTACGGCAACGACCCCGACCCGCGCCCCGACATCTACGGCAAGGTCGGCAACAGCGGCGTGAGCATTGCCACGCTGGACGACATGAAGGTGCTGTACGGCGGCTTTGACCTGTGCAACCCGTCCACGTCGGTCTCCATGACCATCAACGGCCCGGCGCCCAGCATCCTGGCGATGTTCATGAACACGGCCATCGACCAGAACCTGG
>CALRZF020000020.1:0-22855 GCA_943372585.1 Ramlibacter sp. 2FC
AATATTCGATCACAATCAGAGCCCGTGCCACGATACCCGCTCAACCCATCGCAACTCCTGCTGGACGCTGTCCTCCTGCTGGCAGCCTGGTGGATCGCTTTCTGGCTGCGCTTCAATCTGGATGTGCCGGAAGAATTTTCCGAGATGGCCCTGGCCTCGGCGCCGTGGGCCGTGCTGGCGTGCCTGGCCGGGCTCGTCGTGGCGAATGTCTACCGGCAAGTGTGGCGCTACGCCGGCTTGCCGGAATTGCGCCAACTGGGCTGGGGTGTCCTCTTCGGCTCCGTGCTGGCTGCCGCCGTCGTGCTGATGCAGCGTTACCCCAATTTCCCGCGGTCGGTGCTGCTGCTGCACCCGCTGGTGGCCTTGATCCTTCTGGGCGCCGTTCGGGCGTCTTGGCGTACCTTCAGTGAGAGCCGTGCCGTCGTGGCTCCCGAAGCCAGGCGCCTGCTGATCGTCGGCTCGCTGGAAAACGCAGCTGACGCCTTGCGCGCGCTGAAGGGTTCTCAGCAATGGGTGCCCGTGGGCATCCTGTCGCCGCTGGCCGCGGAGTGCGGCCGGTCGCTGCAGAACGTCCCCGTGCTGGGCGCCACCGACTTTCTGCCGGACGCTGCCGCATCCACCGGGGCGCGCACCGCCCTCATCGCATCACCGGCGGGGTCTGCGCAGCGCATTGAAGTCCTGATGCACGCACCTGACGCCGGCATCACGCTGCTGACCATGCCCCGCCCTGACGAATGGCTCAAGACCGAGACCACCGGCCCGCGCAAGATCGAGCTGGAAGACCTGCTGGGCCGCACACCGGTGCAGCTGGATGTGGCGGGGCTGTCCGACCTGTTCTCGGGCCAGACGGTGATGGTGACGGGTGCCGGCGGCTCCATCGGCTCGGAGCTGTGCCGCCAGATCGCGCGCTTCGGCGTGGGCAGGCTGGTGTGCGTGGACGTGTCTGAATTTGCGGCCTACCAGCTTGAGCAGGAATTGCGTGAGGCGCACCCCCAGATGCAGGGCTTCTATTACACCGCCAACGTGCGTGAGCCCGAACGCCTGCTGGCGATCACGCAGCGCCACCGGCCGTCGGTCATCCTGCACGCGGCCGCCTACAAGCATGTGCCGCTGATGGAAGACCTCAACGAGATCGAGGCGCTGCGCACCAATGTGCTGGGCACGCTGAACGCGGCGCGGGTCGCCGGCGAATGCGGCGTGCGGCACTTTGTACTGGTGTCCACCGACAAGGCCGTGAACCCGACCAACATCATGGGCGCCAGCAAGCGCCTGGCCGAGCTGATGGTGCAGGCGGTGGCGGCGCAGCACACACGCACACGCTATGTATCTGTGCGCTTTGGCAATGTGCTGGGTTCCAGCGGCTCGGTGGTGCCATTGTTTTCTGCGCAGATCGCCCGCGGCGGGCCGGTGACGGTGACGCACCCGGACATCGTTCGCTACTTCATGACCATCCCCGAGGCGGCGCAGCTTGTGCTCCAGGCGGGGCTGATGGGGCATTCCGGCCAGATCTTTGTGCTGGACATGGGTGAGCCTGTGAAGATTGTGGAACTGGCTCGCATGCTGATCCGCCTGTCGGGCAAGACCGAGCAGGACATCCCCATTGCGTTCAGCGGCCTGCGGCCCGGCGAAAAACTGTTTGAAGAACTGCTGGCCGACGACGAGACCAGCGAGCCCACGCCGCACCCCAAGCTGCGTGTGGCCAAGACCTCCGGCCAGCAGGCGGCCGATGTAGAGGCTGTGGTGCAGTGGATCGCCGCAGCTGGCCCCTCGCCTGGCAGTACCGCGTTGCGCGAATGGCTGCGTGCGCAGGTGCCTGAATACGCGCCGCGTTAGCTGGGGCGCGCGTTCACAAGCGTCAGCCGGCGATGCCGGTGCGCGCCAGCACGTCGCTCACCAGTTCCAGACGCACCAGGGGGTTGTCCAGCTCCATCAGCCGTTGCTTGAGCTCCAGCGGCAGCGGCAGCAGCTCACACCAGCGGTTGGCCACCCAGCCGCAGTCGTCCAGCCGCCAGGGCCTCTGCAATGGCAGGGGCTGCGCCGGGTCGCGTTGCTGCAATGTCTGGATCAGGTTGCCCAGCGCCTGCGCCACCGGCATGAGGTCGTCGGGCACGGCGACTGCCATGTCCACGTCCAGGCGGGCCACGTCTGCCACCCACAGGCCATGTTTGAGCTGGTCGCTGGCCGTGATGCGAAAGCGTTGTTCCCCGGTGCAGCGGATCACCATCAGGCCCGGACCCGGCGTTTCAAATTCGGTGATGGTGGCCAGGGTGCCGACACTGGCGAAGGCCTCGCGCATGCCCGGCTGGCGGACCTCATGGCCTTGTGTCAGCGACACCACACCGAAGGGCGCGCCGGCCTTGTGGCATTTGCCGATCATGTCCAGGTAGCGGACCTCGAACACACGCAGGGGCAGCACGCCGCCGGGGAAAAGAACCGCGCCCAGCGGGAACAGCGGAAGCGAAGACAGGGTAAGGGCTGAAGACATCAAAAAGCCGTTTCTGCCCGCTATCATCCCACGACACACTGAATCCCGCGCCCATGCTCTACCAAATCATTTCATTCCTGCTGGACGTGGCCGTGGGCCTGCTGGGCGGGGCCTGCCTGCTGCGGCTTTACATGCAGTGGCAACGTGTGCCGTTCGGCAACCCGGTGGGCCGGTTTGTGTTCGCGCTGACCGACTGGCTGGTGCTGCCGTTGCGCCGTGTGCTGCCGCCTGTGGGGCGCCTGGACACTGCCAGTCTGGTGGGTGCGTTCCTGCTGGAACTTGCGCAGTACGCCGTGCTGTGGTTACTGGGGGTGGGCGCGCTGGCCATGCTGCCCGTGCTGGCGATTTTTGGCCTGGCGCGGCTGGTGATCTCGGGCCTGACCGGGCTGGTGATTGTCTATGCTGTGCTGTCGTGGGTTCAGTCGGACTCGCCGCTGGTGGACATCATCGGCCGCCTCTGTGCGCCACTGCTGCGGCCCTTCCGGCGGGTGATCCCGCTGGTGGGCGGTATCGATTTGTCGCCTCTGGCGTTGCTGGTGGTGCTGCAGATCGGCGCCATCGTGCTGGGCGCCATCCAGCGTGCCGTGCTGACCTGAGGCAGCACGGGGCTGGCTGTTTACTCGACGGCGTCGGCCGGCTGACGCTGCAGCATGGCCAGGGCGCTGGCCATGGTCTTGCGCAGCTCACGCCGGTCGCAGATGAAATCCACTGCACCCTTGGTCTGCAGGAATTCCGCACGCTGAAAGCCCTCGGGCAGCGTCACCCGCACGGTGGATTCAATGACGCGTGGGCCGGCAAAGCCGATCAGCGCCTTGGGCTCGGCAATCACCACGTCGCCCACAAATGCAAAGCCCGCGCTCACGCCGCCCATGGTCGGGTCGGTCAGCACGCTGATGTAGGGCAGACCCTTCTTGGCCAGGCGCGTCAAAGCGGCATTGGTCTTGGCCATCTGCATCAATGACAGCAGGCCTTCCTGCATGCGGGCGCCGCCGGTGGCGGTAAAGCAGATGAAGGGCACTTTCTGCTCCATCGCGGCTTCAACGCCGCGCACAAAGCGCTCGCCCACCACGCTGCCCATGCTGCCGCCCATGAAGTCAAATTCAAAGCAGGCGGCCACCACGCTGATGCTGTGCACTGCCCCGCCCATGACGATCAGTGCGTCGGTCTCACCGGTGTTCTCAAGCGCCTCCTTGAGCCGCTCGGGGTACTTGCGGCTGTCCTTGAATTTGAGCGCGTCAACGGGCAGCACTTCCTGGCCGATCTCGTAGCGGCCTTCGGGGTCCAGGAAAGCGTTCAGGCGGGCGCGCGCGCCGATGCGGTGGTGGTGGCTGCAGGTGGGGCAGACGTTCTGGTTTTGCTCCAGATCGGTCTTGTACAGCACGGTTTCGCAGCTGGGGCATTTGACCCACAGGCCCTCGGGCACCTGGCGGCGCTCGGTGGGGTCGGTCTGCTGGATCTTGGGAGGCAGAAGTTTTTCAAGCCAACTCATGGGGAGCTCCTTGGATGGGGCAGGGCTGCATTATGCGTCCAGGGTGGTACGGATTTCGCGCAGGAAGCCAGCCACCACGGGCGCCACCTGGTCGCGTGCCTGGTCTTCGATCAGCTGGATGATGCGGCTGCCGATCACCACGGCATCCGCCACCCGCCCCACGGCCTGGGCGGTCTGTGCGTCGCGGATGCCAAAACCCACGCCTACCGGCACGCTGACATGCGCGCGGATGCGCGGCAGCATCAACTCCACCGCACCGGTATCCAGGTTGCCGGCGCCGGTCACGCCCTTGAGCGAAACGTAATAGACATAGCCGCTGGCCACACGCGCGACCTGCTTCATGCGCTCATCTGTGCTGGTGGGTGCCAGCAGGAAGATCAGGTCCAGGCCCTGCGCCTTGAGCTTGCCGGCGAAGTCTTCGCACTCCTCGGGCGGGTAGTCGACGATCAGGACGCCGTCCACACCGGCGGCGGCGGCGTCACGCACAAAAGCGTCTGCGCCGTGTTTGAGGTCATAGCGTTCCACCGGGTTGGCATAGCCCATCAGCACCACGGGCGTGGTGGTGTTGCGCGTGCGAAAACCCCGCACCATGGCCAGCACTTCAGCGGTGCCGATGCCCAGCGCCAACGCCTTTTCGCCAGCTTTCTGGATCACCGGGCCGTCAGCCATCGGGTCGGAAAACGGCACGCCCAGCTCGATGATGTCAGCGCCGGCGCCGACCATGGCGTGCATCAGGTCGGGCGTGACGTCGGCAAACGGAAAGCCGGCCGTCACGTAAGGAATCAGGGCCTTGCGGCCTTGCGCCTTGAGTGCGGCCATGGTGGTGGCAATGCGGCTCATTTGATCACCTGCATGGGCTGCTCGCTGCCTTTGACCGACTGCCCGCGGCAACTGGGCCGGCAGTAAAAATCAGCATTGCTCAGGTCGGCAACCGTGCCGATGTCCTTGTCCCCCCGGCCCGAGAGGTTGACCAGGATGCTCTGGTCCGCGCGCATGGTTTTGGCCAGCTTCATCGCATGGGCTACGGCGTGGCTGGATTCCAGCGCGGGGATGATGCCTTCGGTACGGCACAGGTAATGAAAGGCTTCCAGGGCTTCCTTGTCCGTGATGCCCACGTACTCGGCGCGGCCAATGTCCTTGAGCCAGGCATGCTCCGGCCCGACACCGGGGTAGTCCAGGCCGGCGCTCACGCTGTGGGTTTCGGTGATCTGGCCGTTGTCGTCCTGCAGGATGTAGGTGCGGTTGCCGTGCAGCACGCCGGGGCTGCCGCGCTGCAGCGACGCCGAATGCCTGCCGCTTTCCAGCCCCTCGCCTGCGGCTTCAACGCCGATCAGGCGGGTTTTTTCGTGGTCAATGTACGGGTAGAAGATGCCCATGGCATTGCTGCCCCCGCCTACGCAAGCGACCACGGCATCGGGCTGGCCGCCGTTCAGGAATTCAGGCATCTGCTTCAGGCATTCCTCGCCGATCACGCTCTGGAAATCGCGCACCATCATCGGGTAGGGGTGCGGCCCCGCGACGGTACCGATGATGTAGAACGTGTTCTCCACGTTCGTCACCCAGTCACGCATGGCTTCATTCAGCGCGTCCTTGAGCGTCTTGCTGCCCGACTCCACCGGCACCACGGTAGCGCCCAGCAGCTTCATGCGGTACACATTGGGGCTTTGCCGTTTGACATCCTCACTGCCCATGTACACCACGCATTCCAGGCCATAGCGGGCGCAGATGGTGGCCGTGGCGACGCCGTGTTGGCCGGCGCCGGTCTCGGCGATCACGCGGGGCTTGCCCATGCGCCGTGCGAGCATGGCCTGGCCGATCACGTTGTTGATCTTGTGGGCGCCGGTGTGGTTGAGGTCTTCGCGCTTGAGGTAAATCTGCGCGCCACCCATTTCACGGCTGGTGCGCGCGGCGTGGTACACGGGTGACGGGCGGCCCACGAAATGTTTGAGCTCGTAGCGGAATTCCGCAAGGAACTCCGGGTCGTGCTGGTATTTTGCGTACGCTTCGCGCAGCTCGCTGATCGCGTGGGTCAGTGTTTCACTGACGAAGCTGCCGCCGTATTTTCCAAAATGGCCTGAAGCATCAGGCTGGTGGTATTCGTACATGATTTCCTGCAAGTGGGCTGTCTGCGGCGCGCACGGCCGCGACAAACTGATGGATCTTGCGGGCGTCCTTGATTCCTTTGGACTCTTCGACGCCCGAGCTCACGTCAACGGCCAGCGATGTGCAGCGCGGCCGTACTTGCAAAATGCCATCGGTCACGTTTGCAGGCGTGAGTCCACCAGACAAAACGAGATGACAGTTGACGCTTGGTGGAAGCAGTGACCAATTGAATGTTTTCCCGCCGCCGCCGTACCCGTCGACATGGGCGTCGAGCAGGATGGCCTGGGCACTTGAATAATCAGCCGCGAATTTTACCAAGTCGAACGATGCCGTGGCGTCGCTTATGGGAATGCGCGCCGCGCGCAGGAACGGCCGCGCGCCGTCCCCGGTGGCTGCCAGGCAGTCTGCAGGGGTTTCGTCCCCATGGAACTGCACCGCCGCGCCCGCGACAAGGTCACAGGCGCGCGCAATGATGTCCGGCGATTCGTTGACGAACAGCAGCACGGGCGTCACGAAGGGGGGCAGCCGCCGCGCCAGCGCAGCGGCCCGCTGCGCGCTCACATGCCGGGGGCTGGCTGCGTACATGACGAATCCGACGGCATCGGCGCCGGCCTGCACAGCAGCGTCTACGTCCTCTTCACGTGTGAGGCCGCAGATCTTGATACGGGTACGCGCGTTCGTCATGGCAGCCAATCATACGCAGCGGTGCGCTCAGGCAGGCCCCACTTGGCGTCGTACAGCGGGCCCAGAAAGTACAGGCCGTCGGGTGAAAACGTCGGCGCTGCCGCGTCGCGGTCGCGCGCGGCCAGTACATCGAACACCCAGCCCGGCGGCTGGTGGCCGTAGCCCACCACCAGCAGGCAGCCCATGATGTTGCGGATCATGTGGTGCAGGAAGGCATTGGCCTCAAATTCAAACCGCCAGTAGGCGCCGCGTTGCGTGATGTGGATGCTGCGCAGCGTCTTGACGGGGGATTTGGCCTGGCAGGCTGATGCGCGAAAAGATGTGAAGTCGTGCTCGCCCAGCAGCAAGGCGGCGGCTTCTCGCATGGCATCGCCATTGACGGGACGGAACACCCAGCCAACCCGTCCCGCTTCAACGCCGGGGCGCACCGGCGACGCCAGCAGCACGTAGGCGTAACGCCGGGCTGTCGCGCTGCCACGCGCGTGAAAATCATCGGGCACCGGGCAGGCCCACTGCACGGCAATGTCAGGCGGCAAAAAGGTGTTGGTCCCGCGCACCCACGAGAACGGTTCACGATCCAGCGGCGTATCCAGGTGCACCACCTGCATCAGGCCATGAACGCCTGAATCGGTGCGGCCCGCGCATATGGTGGAGACTGCCTGGGTTGAAAATTTCGCCAGCGCAGTTTCCAGTTGGTCCTGGACGGTGCGCCCTGACGCCTGGCTTTGCCAGCCTTCATAAGCCTGGCCGTTGTAACTGATGCCCAGAGCCAGTCG
The DNA here is from genome assembly GCA_943372585.1 of Ramlibacter sp. 2FC. Taxonomy (GTDB): domain Bacteria; phylum Pseudomonadota; class Gammaproteobacteria; order Burkholderiales; family Burkholderiaceae_C; genus RAM1. The sequence goes on from CALRZF020000020.1 coordinate 7,538, forward strand.
CATTGCAGGTCAGCCGGGGGGTGTGAGCAGGGGCCGCCGCATGCGCGGCAGCGCTCAGGCCAGTTCCGCCAGGAACTTTTGTGCGCGGACCTTGAGAGCGCCGGACGCCTCAGCCACGACTTCCTCCGCCAGGCTGCGTGCACCGTCGGGGTCGCCGATGGCATTGAACTCCTCGGCCAGGGCCAGCTTGGTCGCCAGCGGATCGGAACCGGAGTCGTCAAAGCCAGTGCTCAGCGGCGACCCGGCAGTCTCTGCGGCATCGGCCAGCGACGGCAAGGGCTCAAGTGCGTCGGAGGCTGGGCTGGCAGTGGGTGGGGAACCCAGGTCCAGCGAGAGGGCGCCCATGTCGAATTCGATCATGCCGGAATCTTCGGCCGCTGGCGCTGCGGGGGGTGCCGCTTTGGATGCAGCGGGCGGGGTGGCCGGCGGCAAATCCAGCCCGTCCAGTGAGAAGCTCAATTCGTTTTCTGACAAGGTCAGATCGGGTGCCGACAGGCGAACCGGTTCGGTTGCCATGGGCGGCAGGTCGGGCACAGCGGTCGGCGGCAGCGCGACGGTTCCGCTGCCAAAGTCCATGTCAATGGAAGACGGCTCCTGCAGGGGCGGCGCATTGAACGCAACCGTGGGCTCCAGCTGCATGGGCGTCGTGGACAGCAGGTCCGGCCCGGTGTTCAGGCCGGACGGTTCATCGTCACCCAGAGAAAAGTCCAGGTCCAGGTCCAGATCCACCGAGGGGGCAGCAGCCTGGGCTGCATCAGGCGGCAGTACATGTGTAGCCGTCGCCATGGAGAAATCGTGCCCGGAAGCCGCAGGAATGGCTGCCATGGCCACCGTTCCGGTTCCGCCCGCGGGCTGACCGCCGGGGCGGTACATCGGGTTGGACGGGTCCAGTTCCTGGCCCAGCTCGCAGATGTGTTCCCATTCCGGGCCTTCACCGCGCGTCAGGCTGTAAGCCTCGGTCGCCACCATTTCGAACGCCTTGGCGTCGCGCCGCTTCGAATAGATCTCCAGCAGCTTGCCGTGGATGGCCACGCGCTGCGGATTGGTACGCAACGCTTCCTTGAGGATTTCCTCGGCCTGCAGGTCACGGCCATAGGCCAGGTAGACATCGGCCTCTGCGACGGGATCCACATCGCCGGCTGCATCCAGCTGGCTGGGCGAATAAACCATGGACGACCCTGTGGGGCCGCCTTCGTTGGTGTCAATGCGCTGGCCGCCGCTGGCGCCAAAGAACGAGTCAGGCTGGAGCCGGCTTTCCAGGAAGGAACTGTCGACCTGGGTTGATTTTTTGCGCTGGCGGGCACGGTAGAAGACGAATCCCAGAACCAGGGCCAGCAAGGCGGCCACTGCGGCGGGTATCAGCGGGTTGTCCAGCAGCTCATCCACCAGTGTGGGCTCCGGCGCAGGGGCGGGAACCGGCTTGGGCGCTGGCGGTTTTGCCGCTGCGGGCGCGCTGGCGGGGGGAGCGGTTGCGACGACTGGCGCAGCAGTGGGGGCCGGGGCGGAGGCGGCTGCTGAAGCCGGAACAGCCGCGGCAACAGCGGCCGGCGTCGCGGCAGCCGCCGGCGCGGACGCTGGTGCAGCAACAGGAGGCGCCACAGGTGCAACCGGTGCTGTTGCGGCGGCGCCTGACGCTACCGCAACAACCGGTTTGGATGCCGCGGTTGCGGCCGGGGTGGACTGTGCCGGTGCGGCAGGGGTAGCGCTGGTGGCTGTTCCCAGCTTGCTGAGCTCGGCAATGTTCTTGTTCAGCTCGGCCACCCGGGCGGCGGCTTCCTTGTCCTGGCGCTCTTTCGCAATCTTGTCTTCTGCGGCCTTGGCCTGCACGGCGCTCTTGGACAAGGTGAGCTTGTCCGGCGCGGCGGCAGCAGGCTTCTTGTCCTCGACCTTGGCTTGCAGCCTGCCGCTGGCCTGGCGGTCTGCAGCGGCCACCTGAGAAGTGGGCACGCCTTCGGCCAGCTTGCGGCGAAACTCATTGAAATCGCGGCTTTGCGCCACGACGGTGCGGCCTGCCTCGCCCGGCTCCACCAACGCGGCCTGTTCGGCGGATGGCAGGTCCAGGACAGCACCGGCCTTGACGCGGTTGATGTTCCCGGCGATGAAGGCGTCGGGGTTGGCGCGCAGCAATGCGACCAGCATCTGGTCCAGCGACACGCTGGCGGGCTTGTTGGCGGCAGCGATTTTGCCGGCCGTATCGCCGGCCTGGACGGTGACCTTGCGTCCGTCGGCTGCTGGCGGCGCGGGCCGTGGGGCGGCTTGCTGAACAGGGGCCGGCGCCGGCGCGGCAGGCCGCGGGGCCGGTGTGGGTGCCGGCCTCGTCGCGATGCCGGGCGTCACGGCTGGGGCCTGGGGTACTGGTGCCGGCAAAGGCGCTGGTGCCGCAGGGCGGGCGATGGGTGCTGCCGGGACCTGCGCCACGGACGGTGCCGCTGGCGCCGCCGGTCGCAGGTTGGGCGGATCGAACAGCATCGTGTAGTCGCGCACGATGCGCCCCGATGACCAGTTGGCCTCCAGGATCAGGTCGATGAAAGGTTCGTTGACGGACCGGTCGCTCGTCAGGCGCAGGAACATGCGGCCGCCGGGGCGCTGCTGCAGCGTGATGACCAGGCTGCCCATGGCAGAGTTGTATTCAAGACCGGCGGCGCGAAAGGCCTCAGGTGAGGCTACGGTGGCGCGCAGGCTGGCGGCTTCTTCAGGCGTGATTTCAGGGATGTCGATGTCCGCGCGCAGGGGCTCACCCAACGCGGACTGGACCGTGATACGGCCAAGGGCCAGGGCATGGGCTTGCGGACTGAAGGCGCCAACGGCCACCGTCGCTGCAAGAGCCAAGGCGGATACATGCCAACGCGGCGGTTTTCCCGTCAACTTATGCGCCTCCATCGCTGGGTCTGCAGGCAACTTTTTTCTGATCATGCGGACAACAGCCTCGCCACTGAATTTGCTAAAACGACCATAACATCAATGTCTTAGGCTGACAAGCTGAGACAGCTTTTAACTTCTGCGCACATGAATCGCGGGTCGTTACATCGCCCCTATGTTGTCACGTGACAACGGCCTGTAACCGCTGATTACAGGCCGTTGATCGAGTGCGATTGCCGCGGATTATGCGTCAAGCAGGATGCGCAGCATGCGGCGCAGCGGTTCGGCCGCGCCCCACAGCAACTGGTCGCCAATGGTGAAGGCGCCGACGTACTCCGGCCCCATGGCCAGCTTGCGGATGCGGCCCACCGGGATGCCCAGGGTACCCGTCACGGCCACAGGCGTCAGGTCCTTGAGCGTGGCTTCCTTGTTGTTGGGCACCACCTTGACCCAGGCGTTGTCAGCAGCGAGCAGGGCTTCGATGTCAGCCACTGGCACGTCCTTCTTCAGTTTGAAGGTCAGGGCCTGGCTGTGGCAGCGCATGGCGCCGATGCGCACGCAAAACCCATCCACAGGTGTTTCCGCCGTACCGAACTGGGCGCCCTGGCCCAGGATCTTGTTGGTCTCGGCACCGGCCTTCCATTCTTCGCGGCTCATGCCGTTGCCCAGGTCCTTGTCGATCCAGGGGATCAGCGAGCCACCCAGTGGCACGCCGAAGTTGGCGGTTTCATCCGAAGTGAGCGATTGCTGCTTGCCAAGCACCTTGCGGTCGATTTCCAGGATGGCGGACTTGGGGTCGTCCAGCAGACTGCGCACTTCCGCGTTCAGCGTGCCAAACTGGGTCAGCAACTCTCGCATGTGCTGGGCACCGCCGCCGGAGGCTGCCTGATAGGTCATGGAGCTCATCCATTCCACCAGCCCCGCCTTGTACAGCGCGCCCACGCCCATCAGCATGCAGCTGACCGTGCAGTTGCCGCCGATCCAGTTGCGTCCACCCTTGGCCAGTGCGGTCTTGATGACCGGCATGTTGACCGGGTCAAGGATGATGATCGCGTCGTCCTTCATGCGCAGGGTGGACGCGGCGTCAATCCAGTGACCCGTCCAGCCGGCAGCTCGCAGCTTGGGAAAGACTTCCGTCGTGTAGTCGCCGCCCTGGGCGGTAATGACGATGTCGCACTTTTTCAGTGCATCAATGTCGTACGCGTCCTTGAGGGTGGTTTCGTTCTTTGCCTGCGCCGGGGCTTTTCCGCCGGCGTTGGAAGTGGAAAAGAACATGGGCTCAATGAGGCCGAAGTCACCTTCTGCCTGCATGCGGTCCATCAGGACCGAACCCACCATGCCGCGCCAACCGACGAGGCCTACGAGATTTCCAACCTTGCTCATCACTATCGCCCTTTCAGAAAGTTGATCCTTCTTCCCCCGGCTCGTCTGGGCCGGGGAGGGCGCGCGACGAACCGGAGCTGTTCTAGCCCTTGGTAATGGTTTTGGTGATGGCAGCCACGACCGCGTCACCCATTTCACGGGTGCTGGCTTTGGTGGTGCCTTCAGACCAGATGTCCGCCGTGCGCAACCCCGACGCGAGCACGTCCTTGACCGCAGACTCGATCCGGTCGGCGGCTTGGGGTTGGTTGAGTGAAAAGCGGAGCATCATGGCAGCGGACAGTATTGTAGCCAAAGGATTGGCAATGCCCTTGCCGGCGATGTCCGGAGCGCTGCCATGGCTCGGTTCGTACAGGCCCTGGTTGCTGGCATTCAGGCTGGCCGAGGGCAGCATGCCAATCGATCCCGTCAGCATGGCGGCCTCATCGCTCAGGATGTCGCCAAACATGTTGCCCGTGACCACCACGTCAAATTTCTTGGGCGCGCGCACCAGTTGCATGGCGGCGTTGTCCACGTACATGTGGTCCAGCTCGACGTCGGGGTATTCCGTGTGGACGTCGGTCACCACGTCTTTCCAGAACTGGAAGGTTTCCAGCACGTTGGCCTTGTCCACGCTGGTCACACGCTTGCTGCGCTTGCGTGCGGCCTGGAACGCCACGTGCGCAATGCGTTCAATCTCGGGGCGGCTGTAGCGCATGGTGTCGAAGGCTTCCTCGGCACCGGGGAAATGCCCGTCCGCCGCCGTGCGGCGCCCGCGCGGCTGGCCGAAGTAAATGTCTCCCGTCAGCTCGCGGATGATCAGGATGTCCAGGCCCGCGATCAGCTCGGGCTTGAGGCTGGAGGCGCCCACCAGTTGCTCATAGCAGATGGCGGGGCGGAAGTTGGCGAACAGGCCCAGATTCTTGCGCAGGCCCAGGATGGCCTGCTCGGGACGCAGGGGGCGGTCGAGCTTGTCGTACTTCCAGTCGCCCACAGCGCCAAACAACACGGCGTCGGCCTCCTTGGCGAGCTTGAGGGTGGACTCGGGCAGCGGATGGCCGTGCGCTTCGTAGGCGGCGCCGCCGACCAGGGCGGTTTCCATCTCGAACTTCAGGTTCAGGACATTGAGGACCTTGACGGCCTCGGCGACGATTTCGGTGCCAATGCCGTCACCCGGCAGAACTGCGATTTTCATGGTGCTTTTTATTGTGTGTTGGTTCAGCCTGCCAGGGTGTTGGCCAGCCAGGGTTTTTGCGTCAGGCGATGGGCCTCAAACGCCTTGATCTTGTCCGACTGGCGCAGTGTCAGGCCGATGTCGTCGAAGCCGTTGGTCAGGCAGAACTTGCGAAAGGCCTGCACTTCAAAGGGCAGCTCGGCGCCGTCGGGCTTGACGATGACCTGGCGTTCAAGGTCCACCGTCAGCTGGTAGCCCGGGAAGGCCGCGGCCTCGTTGAACAGCTGGTCCACCTGCGCTTCGGACAGCACGATGGGCAACAGGCCGTTCTTGAAGCAGTTGTTGAAGAAGATGTCGGCGTAGCTGGGCGCGATGATGGCGCGAAAGCCGTACTGGTCCAGCGCCCAGGGCGCGTGCTCGCGTGACGACCCGCAGCCGAAGTTCTTGCGGGCCAGCAGGATGGAGGCACCCTTGTAGCGCGGCTGGTTCAGCACGAAGTCGGGGTTGGGCTTGCGGCTGGCTGGATCCTGCCCGGGCTCGCCGTGGTCCAGGTAGCGCCATTCGTCAAACAGGTTCACGCCGAAGCCGGTTTTGCGGATCGACTTGAGGAACTGCTTGGGAATGATGGCGTCGGTGTCCACGTTCTCGCGGTCCATGGGCGCGACCAGGCCCTTGTGTACGTTGAATTTCTGCATGATCAGGAAAACTTTCGGATGTCGACAAAATGGCCGTGCACGGCGGCCGCCGCCGCCATGGCGGGGCTGACCAGGTGCGTGCGCCCGCCCGCGCCCTGGCGGCCTTCGAAGTTGCGGTTGCTGGTGGAGGCGCAGCGCTCGCCCGGCTCCAGCCGGTCGGCGTTCATGGCCAGGCACATCGAGCAGCCGGGTTCACGCCACTCAAAGCCTGCGGCCTTGAAGATGTCATGCAGGCCTTCGCGCTCGGCCTGGTCTTTCACCAGGCCCGAGCCCGGCACCACCATCGCCAGCTTGACGTTCCTGGCGACCTTGCGGCCCAGCTTCTTCACCACGGCGGCGGCTTCGCGCATGTCTTCAATGCGGCTGTTGGTGCATGACCCGATGAAGACCTTGTCCACATGGATGTCGTTCAGCGCCTTGCCGGGTTCCAGTCCCATGTAGGTCAGCGCACGCTCAATGGCACCGCGTTTATTGGCGTCTTTTTCCTTGTCCGGATCGGGCACGTGGGCGTCCACGCCCAGCACCATCTCGGGCGAGGTGCCCCAGGTGACCTGCGGAACGATCTGCGTGGCGTCCAGCTCGACCACCGTGTCGAACTTCGCGTCGGGGTCCGATTGCAGTGTCTTCCAGTAGGCAACAGCCTGGTCCCATTCCACGCCCTTGGGGGCCAGGGGACGGTCCTTCACGTAGGCGATGGTTTTCTCGTCCACCGCCACCAGGCCCGCGCGGGCGCCGGCTTCGATGGCCATGTTGCACACCGTCATGCGGCCTTCCATGGACAGACTGCGGATGGCCGAGCCTGCGAACTCAATGGTGTAGCCCGTACCACCGGCCGTGCCAATGCGCCCGATGATGGCCAGCACCACGTCCTTGGAGGTGATGCCCGGGGCCAGCTTGCCTTCGACCTTCACCAGCATGTTTTTGGCTTTCTTGGCCAGCAGGGTCTGCGTGGCCATGACGTGCTCAACCTCGCTGGTGCCGATGCCGTGGGCCAGTGCGCCGAAAGCGCCGTGGGTGGAGGTGTGTGAGTCGCCGCACACCACCGTCATGCCCGGCAGCGTGGCGCCCTGTTCCGGCCCGATCACGTGCACGATGCCCTGGCGCTTGGAAAGGAACGGGAAGTAAGCCGCCGAGCCGAACTCCTTGATGTTGTCGTCCAGCGTGGTGACCTGTTCCTTGCTGATGGGGTCGGTGATGCCGTCGTAGCCCAGTTCCCAGCCGGTAGTGGGTGTGTTGTGGTCGGCCGTGGCCACGATCGAGCTGACGCGCCAGACCTTGCGGCCGGCCTGGCGCAGGCCTTCAAACGCCTGCGGGCTGGTGACTTCATGCACCAGGTGGCGGTCAATGTAGAGGATGGCGGTTCCGTCTTCTTCGGTGTGGACGAGGTGTTCGTCCCAGATCTTGTCGTACAGCGTGCGTCCCATGGGATGTTTCCTTGTTGGTCGAGGTGAATTTTATTCGGGGTGATCAAGCGGCCTGGCGATGCAGGTGGTCCACCAGCAGCCGTGCCGTGACGGGCAGGGTAGAGAAGTCGCGCGCCAGCAACTCAATGCGGCGCTCGGCCCATTCATCGGCCAGCGACACACAAACCAGCGAACCCAGCCCGCGCATCAGTTCAAACGCCCGCTGGGGCATCACGCCCACGCCCAGGCCCTTGTCGATCATGCGGCACATGGTGTCCAGACCGGTCACGCGGATGCGCAGGCGAATGACACGCCCGGCCTGCTGGGCGGCCTGGTGCATGGCCAGGTAAATGGAGCTGTTGGCGTGCAGGCCCACATGGTCGAACGCCAGCGTGTCGATGAAGGGCACTGGCCCTTGCCCGTCCAGCGCGTGGCCGCGTGGCACGACCAGGACCAGTTGGTCCTGCCGGTAGGGCAGCGACTGCAGTTCGCCCAGGCCCATGCGGCCCACGCTGCCGGTGTTGCACACGCCCAGGTCGGCGACCCCTTCCTGCACCGCGCGCGCCACTTCGGTGGACAGGTGTTCTTCCAGGTCGATCTTGACCTCGCCATGCCGGCGGATGAACGAGCCCAGGTCTTCCGGCAGGAACTGCACCACGGCCGAGATGCTGGCGTGGATGCGCACATGGCCGCGCACGCCGTCGGCGTATTCGCTGAGCTCGGCCTGCATTTTTTCAAGGCCAAACAGGACTGAACGCGCGTGGTGCAGCAGGCTTTCGCCCGCGGGGGTGAGATTCACGCCGCGGGTGTGGCGGTGCAGCAATGGCGTCTCCAGCGCGGCCTCCAGGTCTGACAGGCGTTTGCTGACCGCTGATGCCGCAATGAATTCCCGCTCCGCCGCACGGCTGATGGAGCCGAGCTCGCACACCGCCACAAACAGCTGTAGCGAGGTGAGGTCGACGCGGCGGGCAAAGTTGCGGTCCGAGGGTTTCACAGAGGCATCGTGATTGGCGATGATGGTGTTAATTTTCCCACTGAAAGATGTTTCTTGTCATCGCAATCCGAGATGGCGGTTTGCGTAAAAAAGCCCACCGGCTTGCGCGCGGCGGGCTGATGGAGAACCGGTGGTGCCGGATCAGCGCTTGGCGATAGGCGTCACGTTGCGCGGCACGGCGCCGCTGAACAGCTGGCGCGGACGGCCGATCTTGTATTCCGGGTCGCCGATCATTTCATTCAGCTGGGCAATCCAGCCCACGGTGCGCGCCAGCGCAAAGATGGCGGTGAACAGCGGCACGGGGATGCCGATGGCGCGCTGCACGATGCCCGAGTAGAAGTCCACGTTCGGGTACAGCTTGCGCGAGACGAAGTATTCGTCTTCCAGGGCGATCTTTTCCAGGGCCATGGCCAGCTTGAACAGCGGGTCGTTGTGCAGGCCGAGTTCGCCCAGCACTTCCTTGCAGGTTTCCTGCATCAGCTTGGCGCGCGGGTCGTAGTTCTTGTACACGCGGTGGCCAAAGCCCATGAGCTTGACGCCGGAGTTCTTGTCCTTGACCTGCTTGATGAAGTCACCGATTTTCTCGACGCCACCGTTCTTCTGGATGTCGCCCAGCATGTTCAGGGCGGCTTCGTTGGCGCCGCCGTGGGCCGGGCCCCACAGGCAGGCCACGCCGGCTGCGATGGCGGCAAAAGGGTTGGTGCCCGAGCTGCCGCACAGACGCACGGTGGAGGTGGATGCGTTCTGCTCGTGGTCGGCGTGCAGGATGAAGATGCGGTCCAGCGCGCGTTCCAGCACCGGGTTGACCACGTAGGGCTCGCAGGGCGTGGCAAACATCATGTGCAGGAAGTTGCCCGCATAGCTGAGCTCGTTCTTGGGGTACATGTAGGGCTGGCCCACCGTGTACTTGTACGCCATGGCCACCAGCGTGGGCATCTTGGCGATCAGGCGGATGGCCGAGATGTTGCGGTGCTCCGGGTTGTTGATGTCGGTGCTGTCGTGATAGAAGGCCGACAGCGCGCCGACCAGGCCCGTCATGATGGCCATGGGGTGCGCGTCGCGGCGGAACCCGCGCAGGAAAAACTGCATCTGCTCGTTCACCATCGTGTGGTTGGTCACGAGCTTGGTGAACTTGGTTTTCTGGTCGGCGTCAGGCAGGTCACCGTACAGCAGCAGGTGACAGGTTTCCATGAAATCGCACTCGGTCGCCAGCTGCTCGATGGGGTAGCCGCGGTACAGCAGCTCTCCCTTGTCGCCGTCGATGTACGTGATGGCCGACTGGGTAGCCGCCGTCGACAGGAAACCGGGGTCGTAGGTGAACATGCCGGTCTGCGCATACAGCTTGCGGATGTCAACGACATCCGGGCCGATACTGCCGTGGTACACGGGCAGTTCGACACTGGGGCTGCCGTTGGAGAACGACAGGGTGGCTTTGTTGTCGGCAAGTTTCATTTCCGGTTTCCTTCAGTTTCGTGCCCAATCTTCTGGCGCTTGATGTCCCCGCGGCGCGTTGCGCCTCAGGTCCGCAGCATCTCCAGCACTTGTCTTACTTCTGTTGTATTTGTTTCGCCCTGCGGTTCCTGGCGCCGAAGCAGCAGGTCCAGCAGGTCGTTGTCTGCCAAATCCATCAATACGTTCAGGCCCTGTGCCTGGCTCACGGTCAAGCCAGACTCATGCCTTGAGAAGAACCGCTCGATGAACAGGTCGTTCTCCAGCAGGCCGCGGCGGCATCGCCACTTGAGCTTGCTGAGGGACCGTTCGTCCAGTAGCGCTTCTTGCATGGTGCTCAGACGGCGCGGCGCACCATCAATTCCTTGATCTTGCCGATCGCCATGGTGGGGTTCAGGCCCTTGGGGCACACGTCCACACAATTCATGATGGTGTGGCAGCGGAACAGGCGGTACGGGTCTTCCAGGTTGTCCAGTCGCTCGGCGGTGGCCTCATCACGACTGTCGGCGATGAAGCGGTAAGCCTGCAGCAGGCCGGCCGGGCCGACGAACTTGTCCGGGTTCCACCAGAAGCTGGGGCAGCTGGTGGAGCAACTGGCGCACAGGATGCACTCGTACAGGCCGTTGAGTTCTTCGCGCTCCTCGGGCGACTGCAGGCGCTCGGTTTCGGGCGGCACGTTGTCATTCACCAGGTACGGCTTGATGGAGTTGTACTGCTTGAAGAACTGCGTCATGTCCACGATCAGGTCGCGGATGACCGGCAGGCCGGGCAGTGGCTTGAGCACGATGGTGCCCTTGAGCGTGTTCATGTTGGTCAGGCACGCCAGGCCGTTCTTGCCGTTGATGTTCATGGCGTCAGAGCCACAGACACCTTCGCGGCACGAACGGCGGAACGACAGCGTCGGGTCCTGCGCCTTGAGCTTCATCAGCGCGTCCAGCAGCATGCGCTCATGGCCGTCGAGCTCGATCTCGACGGTCTGCATGTACGGCTTGGCGTCCTTGTCCGGGTCGTAACGGTAGATCTGGAAAGTGCGTTTTGTCATGGCGTGGGCTTGTGTTGGACTTTACGGGGAATACGGCTACGTACTAGAACGTACGGACCTTCGGCGGTACAGAGTCGACCGTCAGCGGCTTGAGGTTCACCGGCTTGTAGGTCAGGTTGTTGCCCGCGCTGTGCCACAGCGTGTGCTTCATCCAGTTGGCGTCGTCGCGGCCCAGCGGTGTGTGCGGGTCGTCAGCCGGCTTTTCGTAGTCGTACACCGTGTGGGCGCCGCGGCATTCGCGGCGTGCGGCGGCCGACACCATGGTGGCCTGGGCGCATTCGATCAGGTTTTCGACTTCCAGCGCCTCGATGCGCGCGGTGTTGAAGACCTTGGACTTGTCCTTGAGCGTGATGCCCTTGACGCGTTCGCGCAGGGCGGCGATCTTGGTCACGCCTTCGTCCATGCTCTCCTGCGTGCGGAACACGCCTGCGTGCTGCTGCATGCTGGCGCGGATGTCGTTGGCCACGTCCTGCGCATATTCACCGGAACTGGACGATTCCAGGTTGTTCAGACGTGCCAGCGTGAGGTCGGCGGCGCCCGCCGGCAGTTCCTTGAAGGCCTTGGAACGGCTTGCGTATTCGACGATGTGATTGCCGGCCGCGCGGCCGAACACCAGCAGGTCCAGCAGCGAGTTGGTGCCCAGGCGGTTGGCACCGTGCACGCTCACGCACGAGCATTCGCCCACGGCGTACAGGCCGTTGACGACGGCGGCGTTGCTGTCGGCCGTCTGCGTGACGACCTGGCCGTTGATGTTGGTCGGGATGCCGCCCATCTGGTAGTGGATGGTGGGCACCACGGGGATGGGCTCGCGCGTGATGTTCACGTTGGCGAAGTTCACGCCGATCTCGTACACCGACGGCAGGCGCTTGTGGATGGTGTCCGCGCCCAGGTGGTCCAGCTTGAGCAGGATGTAGTCCTTGTTGGGACCACAGCCGCGGCCTTCCTTGATTTCCTGGTCCATGCAGCGTGACACGAAGTCACGCGGCGCCAGGTCCTTCAGCGTGGGCGCATAGCGCTCCATGAAGCGTTCGCCGTTGCTGTTGAGCAGGATGGCGCCTTCGCCGCGGCAGCCTTCGGTCAGCAGCACGCCGGCACCGGCCACGCCGGTCGGGTGGAACTGCCAGAACTCCATGTCCTGCAGCGGGATGTTGGCGCGCGCCGCCATGCCCAGGCCGTCGCCGGTATTGATGAAGGCGTTGGTCGATGCGGCAAAGATACGGCCTGCACCGCCAGTGGCCAGCAGCACGGTCTTGGCGTGCAGCACGTGCAGGTCGCCGGTTTCCATCTCTACAGCGGTGACGCCGACCACGTCGCCTTCGGCGTCGCGGATCAGGTCCATGGCCATCCACTCCACGAAGAAGCTGGTCTTGGCCTTGACGTTCTGCTGGTACAGCGTGTGCAGCATGGCGTGGCCAGTGCGGTCGGCCGCGGCGCAGGCGCGTTGCACGGGCTTTTCGCCGTAGTTGGCGGTGTGGCCGCCAAACGGGCGCTGGTAGATGGTGCCGTCGGGGTTGCGGTCAAACGGCATGCCCATGTGCTCCAGGTCGTAGACGACCTTGGGTGCTTCGCGGCACATGAATTCAATGGCGTCCTGGTCGCCGAGCCAGTCAGAGCCCTTGACGGTGTCGTAGAAGTGGTAGTGCCAGTTGTCCTCGGACATGTTGCCCAGCGACGCGCCGATGCCGCCCTGGGCCGCCACGGTGTGTGAACGGGTGGGGAACACCTTGGACAGCACGGCGACGTTCAGGCCCGCGCGCGCCAGCTGCAGCGAGGCGCGCATGCCCGAGCCGCCCGCGCCGACGATGACGACGTCGAACTTGCGCGTGGTGATGTTGTTGCTTGTGTAGCTCATGGTTCGTGGGTCTCGTTATGTTTTCGCGCTTACAGGCGCCACAGCACCTGGATGGCCCAGCCGGCGCAGCCCGTCAGCCAGACGATCGTGAAGATCTGCAGCGCCAGGCGCAGCCACACGGGCTTGACGTAGTCCATCCAGACATCGCGCATGCCCACCCACACGTGCCACAGCAGTGCGGCGATGACGGAGAAGGTCAGGACCTTCATCCACTGGCTGGCGAAGATGCCGGCCCATTTGTCGTAGCCGATCGGGCCCCGGCTGAAGATCACCTGTGCCAGCACGACCAGGGTGAAGAGGGCCATCAGCCCTGCGGTGACGCGCTGGCTCAACCAGTCGCGCAGGCCATAGTGTGCGCCGGTGACGATGCGCTTGGAGCCGTAATTCACTGACATCTTGATGCTCCCGGTATTAGTAGAGGCCAAACAGCTTGGCGCCCAGCACGAGCGTGAGAAAAACGCTCAGGGCCAGGGTAACGACGGCGGAGGATTTGCCGAACTCCTTGCTCACTGCCGTGTGGCTCACGTCCATCCACAGGTGGCGCAGGCCGGCGATGAAGTGGTGCAGATAAGCCCAGATCAGCGCCAGCGCGACGAGCTTGACGAACCAGCCCGGCACAAAACCAAGGCCGCTGTTGAAGGCGGCCTTGAACCGGGCAAACGAGTATTCGGAGGAGACGGAGGTGTCGAACATCCAGATGATGAAGGGCATCAGCAGGAACATCAGCACGCCGCTGACGCGGTGCAGGATGGACACGATGCCGGCGGCGGGCAACCGGTATGACGGCAAGTCCGTCAGGGCATTGATGTTGCGGAACTCAGGCCGCTTTTTGGCAAGCTCGGTCATGTGAACTTTCGTGGGATGTGATGTAACCGCGTTGTAATTTGTCGAAGGCAGACAACCCAAAATTCTATTGCAACGCACAAAGCTGACACGGGGGTTGCATCTTTGACCATGAATTCGTCTGGGTGAGCGCGCTGCAACTCGGTGTTGCACGAGCGCTTCAGTTCAGCGCATTGCGGTAGTGATGGGTGTCAGTGCGGTAGACGCCGCGGCGCAGTTCCATGGGGGCATCGTTGTACGTGTAGGCCACGCGTTCCACGCTCAGCAACGGTGTGCCCGCAGGCACCTGCAGCAGTTCGGCCTGCTGCGCGTCGGCCGCGATGGCGCGGATTTTTTCCTCGGCGCGCACCATGCGCACGCCGAATTCAACTTCAAACATGGCGTACGTTGGTCCCTGGTAACCGGCCATCTGCTCGGCGCTCAGACCCTTGAAGGTGGCGCCCGGCAGCCACAGGTCTTCCAGGATGGTGGGCACGCCGCCAAATGACAGGATGCGGCGTACCTGTAGCACCGCGTCGCCCGAGCGCAAGGCCAGTGCGCGCGCCACTTCAGCGCTGGCGCGCAGGCGTTTGCACTCCACGACCCGGCGCTGGGCCGGGCCCTCGCTGTCCAGGTCGCCGCTGTCGGGCATGAGCTTGAGGAAGCGGTACTGCACGTGCTGTTCGGAGTGCGTGGCCACAAAGGTGCCCTTGCCCTGGCGGCGCACCACGAGGTTCTCGGCGGCGAGATCGTCAATGGCCTTGCGCACGGTGCCCTGGCTCACGCGAAAGCGCGCGGCCAGGTCCATCTCGCTGGGTATTGCTTCGCCCGGCTTCCATTCGCCGGCCTGCAGGCTTTGCAGGATCAGGCCCTTGATCTGCTGGTACAGCGGGCTGAAAGCGGGGGTGGGCTGCACCGGCGCGTCAACGCCGGACGCAGTGTCGGTCGGCGAGGAGGTGGTCGTTTGGGCCATGCGCAGTCAGCTTGGAAAGGAACATGAAAGTCGTTGAATCATATCTTATATAAGACATAAGACAAATTGACGTTTCAGGGTTTTCGCGAGTACACTTACGGGCTGATTTGCACGGCTTTGCCCACCTGTGTGCGGGCTGTTGCGACGCCGGTTTCACAACACTTCCTTCGGAGATTTTCCATGAGCAAAAAGCCCGTCCGCGTTGCCGTTACCGGCGCCGCAGGCCAAATCGGTTACGCCCTGCTGTTTCGTATCGCCTCGGGCGAAATGTTGGGCAAGGACCAGCCGGTCATCCTGCAACTGCTCGAAATCCCGGACGAAAAGGCCCAGAAAGCGCTCAAGGGCGTGATCATGGAGCTGGAAGACTGCGCCTTCCCGCTGCTGGCCGGTGTGGTGCCCACGGGCGACCCGCTGGTGGCCTTCAAGGACGCTGATTACGCACTGCTGGTGGGTGCCCGCCCGCGCGGCCCGGGCATGGAGCGCGCCGACCTGCTGGCCGCCAACGCCCAGATCTTCACGGCCCAAGGCAAAGCCCTGGACGCCGTCGCCAGCCGCGACGTCAAGGTCCTGGTGGTGGGTAACCCCGCCAACACCAACGCCTACATCGCCATGAAGAGCGCGCCCAGCCTGCCGCGCGAGAACTTCACCGCCATGCTGCGCCTGGACCACAACCGCGCGGCCAGCCAGCTCGCTGCC
>CALRZF020000021.1:0-21687 GCA_943372585.1 Ramlibacter sp. 2FC
GCGTGGGGTGCTTTCGCCTCGTGCGACCCCCGGTCCTTAAGGGCATCTAATGAACTCTCGGTATACACGCGAAATCGATATACCCGGCGCGGCAGAGCGTAGCCGGGCGGCCATGGTCCGTCGTGACGGTCTGCGCCGTCAGGCCCAAACCATCCTTCACTTCAACGACGGTCGGAAACATCAGGACCAGCACCGCACATGCTGGTGTTCCCGTCACGTTGTCACCGAAGGGGCCATCCCGGTCTTCCGCCGCCTGGACGCGGGCAAAGCCCGCCTGGGTAAGGTGAAGACCTGTGGCAGCGTCTGGGCGTGCCCCGTCTGCGCCGCCAAGGTCGCGGAAGTGCGCCGTCGTGAGCTGACTTACGCCATGGTGCAGCACCAGGCGCAGGGCGGCCATGCCTACCTGCTGACCTTCACGTTCCCGCATTACATCGGTCAGTCGCTGGCCGAACTCATGCCCAAGTTCGACAAGGCGCGCAACCGCTTTCAAGGCTCCAAGGGCTGGAAGAAGGTGATGCAGGTCGCCAATCCGGCGAAAGACATTGACGCCGGCACGGCCCAGCGCGTGGGCGGAGTTACCAGCATGGAGGTGACCTACGGCGGCGGCAACGGCTGGCACCCGCACCTGCACATGCTGGTTTTCTGCAAAGCCGGTGCGTTCGAGGAGGGCGCGCCCGACGACCTGGGCCGGCTGTCGAGCCCGGCGATCGACTATTACCGTGGCGAATGGGTCCGACACCTTGAGAAAGCCGGCCTGGTGGACGGGAGCAACCGTCAATGGGCGAACCAATACGCCCTGGACGTTCGCGGCGGCAGCAAGGCCGCTGAGTACATCGCCAAGTGGGGGCATGAGGAACAGTGGGGGCTGTCGTCCGAGTTAACGAGTTCGCACGCCAAGGTGGGCAAGCGCGACACCTGGGGCACGCAGAACCACTACACCCCTTTTCAGCTGCTGGCCCTGTCCGGCGAAGGCGACGGACACGCGACGTGTGCATTCCGAGAGTTCGTCGGCGAGTTTGACGGCAAGCGCATGCTGACTTGGTCGCCGGGGCTCAAGGATCACTTCGGCATCGCCGAGATGAGCGACGAAGACGCGGCGGCCGAGGAAGAGCTTGGCCTCAACGATGAACATCAGGTTGGGGAAATTGAGCAAGAGCAGTTGACGCGCCTGGTGAGCTATGGCGTATGCGGCCAGTTCTTGGCGTTCGTGGCCGAGTTCGGACACCTTGAGAATGCCCAGCAGCTCATTGACGACTGGATAGCGGCCTGTGGGGATGATCGAGCGCGCAGGCGCGGGAGCCTGGTCGTTGATCGGATGATGATCGGTCCGCACAGCTATTGGTACGAACCAGAGGAAGTGCGGGCATGAACGGCGCGTCTGCGCAACTCGACATGTTCGGCCAGGTTCCGGTCAGCCGGCCCGACGTGTACGCCTGGCTGCTGGCCGTGCCGGACATTGATCCCGGTAGCTGCCGAGCAGCTAGTTATGCCGAAGGGTACGGCGTGCTGGACAAAATCATCGCCGCAAAGCTCGCCGGCACCTTTGATGAAATCGTCGCGGACGCGTGCGCCACCGCGCGCTACCGTGAATTGGCTGCATCGGGCAAAGCGAGTCTCAGTGCGACGAACTCGCTCTGGTTGGGTGAGCTTCCAAATAGTCCGATCAGCGTACGACTGCCCCTCAAGTCCGCGAAGCGTGCCCCGAACCGAAGCCGCGCAGAGATTGAGCGCGCGCAGCGGCGGGACAAGGCCGCCAAACGTGGCAGGGCGAAGCTGGCGGGGTCGGTCCTCAATCGGCTGATGCCATCGGCTCTGCCGAGTTTTGATGCGATCTTGGCCGACCTCGGCGGTCCCGATGATGAGGCTATTGCGACGGCGCTGCGCGTCAGCCTGACCACCGTGCGCAAATGGGTGCGATCAGGCGAGGCCCCGTACGCTGCAAAGCTGGCGCTCTACTGGATGACGCGTCAAGGCGTCGCCACTATCGACGCCAATGCAGTGAACGAAGCGATGCATAGCAACCTGGTGGCCCGCGTTCGGGGGCGAGAGGCGGATGAACTGCGCGAGCAACTCCACCGCATGGGGCAGATCGCTGACTTCGGCTCGGCGAACGACCCTCTTCCCAGGGTGCATGCCCGCCTGGCCCCTCATCTGTCGCCGGCCTCTAGACCTGAGTCGTCAGCGGAAAAGCCCCGCGCTACCCCCAGCAACCACACCATGAACCAACCGCGCGCCGCCGTGGCCGCAACAGCCTAGGAGTCAACGATGTTTAAACCCTTCAAGCCCAATCTACGTAAACCGGGTGAATTTCGTCTTCTGCGGTGCCTGGGGATCGATGTGAACGTGGTCCGGTTCAAGAAGCACGTGCGGGCCGTACAGCGCGGCATGTACAGCGATCCCTGCTATCGGCGCGTCAAGCTCAAAGCGCGGGTTCGCCGCCTGGGCAAGTCGAGGATTGTCAAAGCCTGATCGTGCCGACCCAGATCGTCCCGCGCCTGATCCGGCACCGCGATGCGCCGGCTTACCTGGGCATGGACCGCAACCGCTTCGACGCGGAGGTGCGGCCGGGCCTGGTAGAGGTGCCCCTGGGCACGCGCGGCATCTGCTTTGACAGGCTTGAGCTTGACGCTTGGGCCGACGCGTATATTGCCTCCCGTGGGCGTCCGGGTCGCAAAGCGAAAGGAGTTCAAACATGCGAACCCGAACAAGAGGTGTCCGCCTCGAAGGTGTTGAGCGGATTGTTGACAAGCAGTACCGGGGGCAGCGAGTGTTCCAGCGCCTTGGTGCCGTCTCGCAGGACGACGCTGAAGCGTGGCTCAGGGGGCGGCAGACGGCAATCGACGCCGAGCGGGACCAGCAATCTCGAAGAGGCGCTGAGCGCCTGTTTGCAGATGGCGCGGCAAAGTACCTGATTGAGTGCCAGCAACGCCAGGTGCGCACGCTGGAATGGATCGCGTACCACGTCAAGCTGCTGTTGCCGTACGTGGGTGCCATGCCCATCGGGGCGGTGTGCAATGAGTCGCTGGAAGCGTTCAAGGAAGATCGGCTGACGGCCGGCACCAAGAACGCCACAGTAAACCGTTCCCTGGTGGTGGCGCGTACCGTGCTGAACCGCGCGGCCCGTGTGTGGCGTGACGATGGCAAGCCTTGGCTTTCCAGTGCCCCGCTGATCGAGATGATGGACGAAGCCGAGCAGCGCCGGCCGCCTTACCCGATTTCATGGGTAGAGCAGGCCAGGCTGGTGACGGCCTTGCCCCAGCATTTGCAACGGCCAGTGTTGTTCGCGCTGAACACGGGCGCGCGTGATGAGAACGTGTGCGGCCTGAGGTGGGAATGGGAAGTGCCGGTGTCTGAGCTGGGGCGCAGTGTGTTCGTGGTGCCCGCGGCTGAGTTCAAGGGGAAGCGCAACCATGTGCTGATCCTGAACGACGCCGCCTGGAGCATCGTGCAGGCGTGCCGGGGACAGCATGAGCAGTTTGTGTTTGTCTACCGCCGTGAGCGCGTGAAGAACTTCGACCAGGCGCCGACTATGCCGTACCAGCGCGTCGGGACGATGAACAACACGGGATGGCAGCGGGCGCGCAGCCTGGCGGGGCTGACGAAGGTGAGGGTGCACGACCTGCGCCACACGTTCGGCCAGCGGCTGCGCGATGCCGGGGTGAGTGAAGAGGATAGGGCGCTGCTGCTGGGGCATGCGATGGAGGGCATGCCACAGCACTACGCGACGGCGACCGTGGCCCGGCTGGTGGATGCCGCCAACCGGGTGCAGCACACGGTAGATCGCACCACGCTCCTGCGCGTGGTCAATGGCTGAAAGCGTGAGAGTCACGCAGAAGGTCACGCAGGAAAAAGAAGGGGCCGTGACGCTGTAACGTGACGGCCCTCTGTAGAGTCTGGTGCGGCTGGCGGGGATCGAACCCACGACCCTGGCTTCGGAGACCCAGAAAAATTGGCGTACCTAATTCGGTCCAAATCGAAAAGCGTCGGGACTAAGGGTGATTGATCGTTGAATTTAATGGAAATTTCCAGAGGCCGCTGTGACGCCGAAAAGTGAAATTGACGCCACTTTCCAACGGCATGTCACACCCCTCTCGCAAATTTCACGGTGTAAAGCGCAAAAGTACGACGCCCAAAGCGTGACTATTGGACCGCATCTATCTGCCTGACTGAGTAATCACATCAGACGTCCGGTGCCGTCATTTCGTCCTGGATCAGGGTGTTTGATAGGAGCGATTCGACGCGCACGACTTGGACCGAAACAAATTTTTGACGATCAAAATTTTTGCGCTAATATAAAACCCCAACGCGTAAACCTAGCTTTGCTAACGCGTTGAACGAGCTGACGTTAATTAGCCTCATCACTTGATCGCCATGGCGCTTGCCGCCGCATTGCGATCGCTGTAATCCATTCCACTTTCATTTCCAGGCATGTTTTGGCATGTCTGGCGCGTTGGCGCGGCCGCTCTGCCGTGCTTGTAACCCTGTCTTGGCGCGTTGTCTGGCCCCGGCCGCGCCATGCCGTCCAAAAGGGCCGCGAGTGAAAACATGTCTGAAATTGCCACTGTAAGCAGCCTATCGGTCGTCGACGCCGAGGCGCAGGTGATCGTTGTTGCCATTCTTCAATCTCCTCCTGAGCGTCCGCTCCTTGCAAATGCGGTTGCGACGCTGAAGATGGCCTTTGATTCAGCGTCGGCAGAAAAATACGGCGCCGCTGCCGTCCAACTCCATAAGCGAATTGGAGAGCTTGCCAACGTTTTGCCGATCAGCCCTCACGATCTTCAGGTTCTGATGTGCGGAAGGATAAGCAAATATCCAGTCTGGGCAATTCTGACGAGCCGGACAAAGTTCACGCCGCTAGCGTTGCGCCTGATCGCCGCTGAATTCTTGATGGCGTTCACGCTTGGTCGAAAATTTCGGCGCAGCATAGCCGAACGCGCCAAAGACTTGGCCGGTAAGCCAAATGAAACAACAGCAGATCTTCATTATGTTGCCCGGATAGAGGCGGATGCACTCCGGCAATGTCTGGCATCTGCGGCGGGTACACCGCGCCGAATTCTTCTGATCAACAACACCGTCAACGCCGCGATCGCTGTTGAACTGCAAAGTCGTGACCCAATAAAACGGCAGGGTGCGAGCGGCCAGCGCACACTCGCGTTGGCTCTGGTGCGGGAGGTAGCAACCCAGCTCTATGCCGATATAAAACGGGGGGACGATCTCGCGCTAGTTATTGCCATTGCCTTCGTCACGGGATTACCTTGGAGCGTCGCTTTGGTTGTCCCCTTGGCTGCATGCAGCGACAGGCGGCACACGGCAGTTGTCGATATTCAGCTGGGAATAGTTCGCCTTAACCTGGATCAATTGCTCGGCGCTCTTGCGCAACCGCGATCCGGCTGCGTTCCCAGTACAACGGAAGTCAACCGACCTTTGCCAGGCGCGCTCGCAGACATGTTGCGGCGCGCACATGCAGCTAATCCCACCGCTCAGTGCTTGGGTGATTTGCTTGCCAACCCGCACGCTAGTGGACGGTTGCCCGGTTTTGGGCCTAGCGTTACTGTTCCCCGGTTCTTGAGTTCACGAGGAGCTGCTGCACTTGAGGCAGGGATCAACCGGCCTCTGGCTGCTTACGCAGTTGGGGCCTTTTCACTCTTGGGCCCTGCGCGACTGCACTATCTGAGCGTAACGCCCGTTGAAATCAACTTGGCCTGCAGTCAACTTTACGCATGGCTGGGGTGGAGTGCGCCTGTTCAGACAGATGCCGAAGCGATAGTCGTGGGATCTGCTGTGACGCCAACCCAACTGTCTATTCAAACTCTCGACGCGCACCACAAGCGAGTGATAGAAGAGCTGCGAGTATCAAAAAGAACTACTTTGGAAGCGCTGATTGAATTTCACAATGCCTATGCAATTTTTTGCACTCATCGGACTGCGTTTCTAACTCTGGCGCGTGCAAGCAAAGAGTACAAGTTCAGCGCAGCTGATTGGAGCTCCGGTTCCGACTTCGGGATACTCGTCGACAAGGCTGCTGGTCCATGGCGTGGTGCCACACCGTTACCTATCCCCAACTTATTGGCGCTACAACTTGAACTGTGGTGTGCGCATATAGAAGCGCTGGATCGGCGTCTACAAAAATTTGGCTGGGATCCAGAGTCACCCGTGAGGCTGCAAATCGAGCGCATCTTGGGCTCTAAAGCGACGCCGTTGTTTTTCTTGGTTACAGGTGACTGCAGTACCTGTACGCCAGGCTCCGTGGATGTCTTCTCGGCAGAAGAAACTGCAGGACTTAAGCACGATGCATATCGGAATTACATGTCCAACGAACTGCGTCGTGCCGGGCTTGGCGCTACGGTTGTGGATGCAATATCACGCCATACGGTACCGCACGCGAGTGTCTTCAGCATGAGCAGCACTCGCACGCCTTTGGACTGGTTGCGTGAGGCTGCTCATGCGCTCGACCAGGTGGCTGCCGGGCTTGGCATGAAGCCTATCCCAGGGCTCAGGAAGCTTTCAAAATGAACGGGCCTGGAAAATCTCAAGGGACGCACGGAAAAACGCAAGATCTTCTTGCTTCACCCAGCCCTTCAGCAGCTCGTTCAGCAAAGCGCTTCAAGATTTTCCAAAACTATGTGTTGACAGAAGCAGTTGAGAATCAGCCAGTACAAAGATTGTTAGTGGGGGCTCTCATTGCATTTGACGCGGTTTTAAGTAGAGCCGATTTAATCCGATCTCTCCAGAAGTACGATGAATGGGTCTATGAAGGAGGGCAACTGGCTGTATCGTGGTCGAACGGTAGATTGACGCATCGGCGCGTGTTATCTGGTTTTACGGCAGTTTGCTGGAACGCGTTATCCGAAAATTACTATGCATGGAATGCCGAAATCCTCGCACTGGCAAAAGCCTTCAAGATCTACAGCAAAACAAACGGGACAGTCGAGCAGGTTCTAGAGGAAATACTGCTATGTGGCCGGCATTGGACCTCATTGGTCCTTCCTCCATTATTGTCGCAGCACCTCGAAGGAGTTTTGCCTTTAGCAGCGGTGTCTGATCAAACCTGGCGCAGGCGCTACAAATCTGTATCCGCCGACATATTGAAAACAGGTCTAGACAACATCTCGGATGACTTTGCAGATGCGCTTTTTCAGGCCAGCGTGCAAACATCGAGTAAGGGGGGCGAGTGGTTTCTGGCCAGTCTGAAGGGGGTGTTTCGGGGCTGCACAGGCGATGGCATCAACCTTTCGAATGCGCGGGCACGCGATCAATTGATGGAGAACCTGAAGCACTTGTACCCAGAGGCAATTCAAGCGGGTAGTGCTGGGCTTCTGTTATTCGGCTGGATAAACGACATGCTGCTACATGGAAGCGTTCGAGTCGCCAAGCCAGCAATCCAGACACTAAAAAACTACGTCGGCGTCGCAGCTAAGCCCCTTCTGCAGGGAATGATGGCTTGCGGAATTGACCCCACAAATATTGAGGAGCCCGATTGGCGGGCGATCTACGAGGCTGCTCTGGCTATCTCGTCAGAGGGGTCAGTTCAGATACTGAGTCCTGCGCTTGCCTCTTTTCATCGTTTTCTTGTTCGCGCACTGGATGTGGATCCGCTTGAGAGCGCCCTGTTACGGGAATTCGAAACTGCTCCAATGGCTAACGTTGTTTGGCCACATGAATTCGACCTTGCGTACCAGCTCCTGAAAAATTGCCCGCTTGAGGAGCGACTGCAATCGCAGTGCGTAGTCCTGTTTTCGCTATTGAGGCGCACAAATTTGCGACGATCAGAAATAGCCGGTCTGCGGCTTGGTAGTCTGCGCTTTCAAGACAACTGCGTCCTGATCGACGTATCTCCAAAACGTGGTCATAAGTCGCTCAAGTCCGCGGCGGCCCGCCGCACTGTGGAAGTGACAGAGCAAGACGCGCGTGACATCTTGCGAGCGTGGCTAGAGCGACGTAGAGCTGAGGCTGCAGTAAACGACGATCTACTTTTTGCCGATCCTCATCGGCCGCAGCTGCTATACAAAATGGGCCAGAGCTACCGCCTAGTTATGTCGGCCTTGAAAACAGCAACTGGTGATCCGAATGTTACTTGGCATACCTGTCGCCACACATACGCTTCCGAACGCACTAGTGCAGTTCTGATGAGTAAGACATCGTCGTCAGTAAGTCCTCTACATGTACTTCAGCACGGAATGGGTCATGCGAATTTGTCAACCACGGTGCAGACCTATTTTCATCTGTATGAAGATCCTATCCGGTCGCACTTGAATGCTGAGATCCTTGGACAAGTCACGTCTCGTGTTTTGGAAATTTGGACTGGAACTCGTGCTGCTACGTTGCGACAATGCAAGCGAAGGAATGGATCGGCGAATGACGAATTCGTCCTAGAAGCTCTGAAGAATTCTCACAACTTGCCCCAGAACGTTTCATCAGAAATCTTGATCCCAGATCAGTCATCAAGAACTGCATTAACCATAGATGCGGCCCAGATGACAGTGCTTCAAATGGCACAGATTCTTTCAGACATTCAGCGGCGAATTAATCCTCGAGGAATCTGCTCAGCAAACTGCATTGCTCCGGATGTGCTTTACCGAGTCTGTGAACTGATTGTTGATCGTGAATTGGCCAGTAAGACCGATGAGCAAACTGCCCAGCTGATATCTGACGCAGCTTCAGAACTGAACAAGCTTGACTTCTCAAGAATGGATTGGCCACTTTGGAGTGGCCTGCTGAAGAGGCTTGATCAAAAGGATTTGATTCAAAGAAAAAAGCTGGCAAGCGCATGGAGTGACCACGGCCGGCCCGAGGGACTGGCTTTAGCCTTTCCCGAAGACGTCGTTCCCCTCATTGAGCTGCTTGCTGAAGCCAAATTTCCTGCACAGAAGCTGCGATTGCGTATTGCTAAGCCTATGAACGGTACTTTGAGTGACGCCTGCTTCATCAAGCTGCAGCAGCGCATACGCTTGGCTGTTGGTGACCCTTTAAACGAGGAGGTCGCAATCGAGTATGTAGCCCAGAGAAGTGGTAGGGCTACTGCTTATCTTGTCCCTTTGACACAAGGATTCAGCGGCACCAAAGCTCCGCCAGCGGTGGTGGACGCCAAGTCGTTGTACGCAAGCATGTACGCGTTTGTTATTTCTGAGAGATTGAAAATCCATGATGACTAGCCTCGAAGCGTTTCGTGTTCGATTGTTTGCGCCAGGTACAGTTTTGACATGTGACCAGCACGCTGGTCGCGTAAACGGTGCAAGAAGCCAGATCGTGACGATCTTGCAGCCTTTCTTCGGGTTAGAACGGTTGCGTTTCGAACTCCCCAACGACGGCGAAGGTTGGATGGTTGTTCTTGTAGAGCAAAGCCGGCAGATGATGCTGGAGTTTGAAATCAAAGCGCAGCTTGAAGCTCAACAGCGCCGAGACGCCAAGTGGATAGCGGAAAAGTTTCGTGAACACTGCTTGGGTTTGATTGATGTCATTCGTAACGCGCGTCTTGATCGACACGCGCTCGAGTCGCTTTACATGCAAGCCAATGAGGCCCATGACGAGCTAAAGCGTGTCTGCCGACGACTTGATTCCAGTGCAGTCGTTCTTGAAATTAACGCAACTCAGATAGATGGGTTTCACACGAAGATTCCCGATTCGCCCTCCAGAGTGTACGAAGTCAACGAACTTGTAACCCTCAAGTTCCAAGTTCTGTCGGTCGCACGTGACTATGCCGAAGTAGAACTTGATAGGGCATCTCGGCTAACTCTGGCAAATGGCAGGCGTTCGCGCGCACTTCTCTCTGGAATTCTGGAGGAGCAATTGAACCAGTCAATCTTCCTGCATCGCAAGATGCTTGAGCAGGCACCCATCCAGGCTACAGGCGCTCCCATAATGGGAAGTAATGGCAGGGCTATTGGATTCCGACTTCATGAAGTCAGTCTTTTTCAGAGCAAAACCGATATTTGAACTCGAGTGGCGCAGCTGTGGACCCTAACTTGTCATGATGGAATGCGCCAGAGCCGGGAAGCGCTTCAGACCCCGCTCAATCTGACTAGCGGTGTCGCGTAGTGGCTGGAGCCGGGTCGCGACCAAGGTGTCCATGTCATTGCGCGTCAGTTCCGAAGAGCAGTTCACGGCGGCGAACACATTGCCGTTGGTGTCCTTCACTGGCACGGCGATGGCCACGATGTCGTATTCAAGCTGTTCTTGTGCCGTGGCAAAGCCATTCGTACGCGCCTGTTCTATGGCGGCCCGTAGTTGAGCCGCAGTCGTAAGTGTCTTGCTGGTGTAAGCCGGAAAGGACGCCTTGGCCAGGGCGCTTTCGAGCCGGGTGTCGTCCAGACATGCCCATAACACCAGGCCCAGGGACGTGCCAAATGCCGGCGACCTGTAGCCCACGGACCCGTTGTAGCGGATGCGTCGGCTGTTGGGCACATGTGCGATGTACATGACGTTGTCTCCCTCCAGCACCGCCATCGAGGCTGAATCCTTGAACTGTTCGGCCAGTTCCTGCAGGCAGCCGCGGTAAAATTCCTCCGAACACACCCCGCCACACGTCTTGTCTGCGGACAAGGTCTTTCCCCAAGAAAGAGTGCAAAAGGCGGGGTTTTCATTTGCGCGACGACTTGATTGGGCTATGAAAGCTCCTACCGACCCCGAAGGACGCAAGCGACTTCTGGCGCTTTGCATGGCTTGGTACAAACGGGCATCGCCCGCGGACAGAGCCGAGATCGTCAGAGCCGCAAAGTCCAAGGGAGGACTCTTTTCAAAGTCGCAGAAGAAAGAGAAGCAGCGCTGACGGGCCTGGGTTGGCTGCAATCGGCCAGAAGTAGTCATATTCCTATGCCCAACGCACTCCCTCCTGAGTTACTTGACGAGGGGTAGCGCGCCTTTGCATGGCGCCGGCATTAAACGGCCCTGTCGTTGGAGGCTTGTCAGGTCGAACTGCAACAGGAGCACCCTCAGCCGCGAGTGAAGTACCTGGCGTGCGGTGGATGGGTTTATCGACTCGGCACTCGCCGCCATCAATAATTCGCTGGCTAAGCTGAGCCCGCGAGCGCTAGTCGCACTTCGGCGGAGTAGGTCCTCGTCAGCCACCCCGGCTACTAGCGACTCCACCGCCTCTATGTCGAGGGTCTCGCCCCGTCCCATTGCCCAAATGCGCTCTCTAGTGAGATCAGGGACAGCTTTTCGGGCGACAAGGTCGCCAATGTGACCACCCCCCACCCGGTCATGCAAAAGTCTGAGCCACTGCCAATGCGGGTGATCGTCAGGCTTGGCAAGCTCATTCAATATGTTTGGCGATCGGACCCAACTCAGTACGATCAAGTCCATCAGTATCCGGTCCACCAACCTGTAGGCGCCGCTCTCCAGGGTTACGTTGGACCTACTACGCCACCAACATGAGGGGCTTTCAAAAAGGTCGCCGCCGCAGCATGGGCAGGAAACGGTTGTATTTATAGCCGCGGACGCGACTCGATATAGCGCTCCTTCCGCTGCATAAAAAATCCCCCCAAATGATTCATGAGGTTCTCTGAAAAGATCCCGAAGCTGGTCAAGATCAAGGCCCAGCATATCGGCGACACGCGTGGCCGTGCGCGACTTGGTCGACTTGCCGACTGCAAAATTGCGGGCATTCCGATACTCTTGGTCTCCAAGAGCCCTGCGGAGCATGGCTTTAAATGACTGCTGACTGAAAACGACTGCCGCCAGCAGGTCGGGGTGCGGAACCCGTTCCTCCCCCGCCGCCAGGCCTGACGGTGACATGAAATGATTCATGGGTCGCAGAAGTCGTACTGGCCACAGCGGGACCGCTAACGATTGCACGAAGGTCTTGATGGGGGTCGCTTTTTCCATGGATCCGAACTCGCGCTACGCCATATTACGCATTATTGTGTGGCCCCTATGCGAGTCGTTGGACGGCGAACACGGCGGGCAATTTTCAACCCAATCTGGAAAGCACTATGAGCCGCACACCAAATGACGATCGATCTGACAGCATGAATCCGAACAACGATGCTTACCATCATGCGCAGGACAACTACGGCGACCAACTGAATCCCAACAACGAACGTTACCAGGGAGAGCAAAACTCAGAAGAGGACTGAAGTGATGGCCGGCGCGAGCATCGACGGACTCGCGGCTCGCGCTGGCTTCTACCACGACTGGGGAAAGTGTTCGTAGTGCTGGTGCGAGGTAGAGGTGAGAGGTCGTGCAGGCCTAGTTATTCCAAAATAGTTTCGATACGAACCAGAGTAGCGGTTAAAGGATGTAGGCCCGCTTTGGGTCGAAAGCAGACTCGGCGCCCCCGGCAGAAGGAGTCCAACTGCTGTGGCGGCCTCGCCCAGCGTTCCGAGTTGGCAGCGCAGCCCTTTGCCGGTACCATGGCAACCAGCTTCCCAAGAAGCTGGCTCCTAGTTTTTCGCTGGCACAACATGAACAGGCGCTGCAAGTGGAGGGTACAGCAGGTATGAGATTTCACGAGATTGCGGACGGCTGCCATCAAGTGGCGGATGCACGCTGTCGGGTCTAAGGATGGTGCTTCGTCGAAGACCGATACAGCACCCAGCATCTGCGCCGGGACCTCTTGAAGCGCTGCTGCGCGACAAGCCAGGCGACGAGTCTGGGGGCAGGTCGGCCTCGCTGGGCTTTTCTTTCCAGCAGTGGTGGGCAACACTCTCCGCTGTGGAAAGGCTTGGGACGCAGCAAGACTTCGCCATTCTTTCCGAGTTCAAGGAGGACGTAGCCATCCTTGATTCCGGGGACGCGCCGAGCTCCGTCGAATTTTGCCAGGTGAAGAAGTCGGAGCGGAGCGGTGCTTGGTCGCTCGAGGAACTGCAGCGCAAGGGCACGAAACGGAAGTCGGGCGACGGGCACGAGCCCTCCATTCTCGCTAAGCTATATCGCCGCAAGCTGGAATTCAAAGGGCACCCGACGGTTCTGCATTTTGTCTCGAATGTGGGCGTGAAGTTGCCCAATGAAAAGGGCGGCGACACCAACTCCGGCAAGACATGTCTGCATACGTTGACCGAAGAACAGCAGACCAAGATCAAAGGGCAGCTGGGGCAACAGCTCGGCGTGGTTACAGACGATGTGGACCTGTCCTGCGTCCACGTGCAGAGAACAAACCTCCCGCTTGGCGAGCAGGAGATATTTGTCGGGGGCAAGCTGAGCGACCTTTCGGCGGCAGGGAAGCTCCCCTTCAAACTTTCGCATACGACGATTGCTGCTCAGATGCTGGCGAGCGAAATTCAGCGTCGCGCCTCGGACACGAGCTACGCCCGGTCCTTCGATGAACTGAGGGCACGGTTGCTCTCTCGCAAGCAAGTTATCGACATCTTGGGCCAGGTGGCTCGGCTCAGGCCGCCAGTTCACAACGCCCTTGATAGAGCGATCGAGGAGTTGGAGCGCGAGCAGTACCCCTTCTTCGCGCGCGAGGAAATTCGGATCCAACGAGTGCGCGTGTGTGCCGAGGCGACAGACCGAACGAACGAGGTTTTTCGGCAAATCGCGACGGCGCTTTCCGTTGCGAAGGCAAAGGTCATGCACGCAGGAGCGCTTGGTGCACTCAAAGAAGTGATGGAGGAGATAGTGCAAGAAGTTCGCGCGACCGAACAGTTCCTAACCGCCGGCCTTCCGGTTTCCTATCTGCGAGCAATCGCCTTACTGGTGTTGACCAATGGAATCGAACTCGACGTACACAATCCTGCGGCTGGTGCGCAACCTGAGGAAAAAGAATGAACCGGCGCGTGAACTTCAAGACGCTTTGGCTCGTATCCGGCAGAGACGGGAAAGCCCGGGAGCAGCGATTCAGCAGCAAGACCCTTCTGTTCGGCACAAACGGGACGGGGAAATCGAGAATAACTAAGAACCTGCTCTGGTCCCTTGGGTGCCCCACCCTGAAGCAGTCCGCTGGCCACTGGGACCCGGATACGGCTGCCGCCCTGGAATTCGAGTTTGGCGGCGCGACATATCTTTCGCTGCGCCAGGGTAAGCGCTTGGGCATGTTCAACGGAGCTGGCGCCTTACTTTTTTCCGCGGACAAACTGACCACATGGGATAAGCTGGCTAGCGAGTTCTTCGGCTACAGGCTGGAGCTGCGCAGGCCGGTGAGCAACGTTTACGCGCCGGCAGGGGTGAGTTACATGCTGCTGCCGTACTTCATGGACCAGGACGGAAGTTGGGGTGCGGATTGGGACACGTTCGAGAACCTGGGGCAGTTCTCCAAATGGAAGGAAGAGACTTTCCAGGCGTTTATAGGCCTACACCCGAATGCGTACTTCGTCGCCAAGCACCAAAAGGATGATGCAGTAGCGCGCATTCGCGACAAGGAGCAAGAGCTGGAGGCGCAGCGCAAGGCATTCAAGCGAGTGGAGGACGTCCTCCCCAGAAAGCTTCCGTCTTTGAATGTCAACGCATTTCGCTCCGAACTTGCAGAACTTGGAAAACGGGCGCTGAAACTTCAGCAGGAGCAAGTGCGTGTCCGCACGCAGTTGCTGAACCTTGTCAATGCACGTCAGAAGCTCCAGTCCGAGCTGAAGGTCGCACAGCGAGCCCGAAACGAGCTCACGGGCGATTTCGCGTATTTGGAGCAAGCCAACGCCTCCATCGAGTGCCCTACCTGCGGGACGGTTCACGCCAACTCCTTTCATGCGCGCCTGCAGCTTTCCAGCGACCTTGAATCCTTGACAACACTCGTCGCAGAGATGAGGTCACAGCTTGATGCGACAGATGGGAATGAGGCTCGCGTGCGTAGTTCGCTCAAGCAGATTGAGCGCTCCATCGGCGAACTTGACCAGATGCAGAACGAGCGCCGGGCTCGACTGAAGCTGGAGGACGTGCTCGCATCTCAAAGTAAGCGGACCTTAGATAACGCGTTCGAACGCGTCACCAACGACATTAGCGTCGTTTTGAAGCGCTTGAATGAGAGCAAGGACAAAGCGGAACTTGAGCTGAAGAAGTACACCGATGCGGACCGACTGAAGAACGTCCGGAAGTACTTCAACGACCAGTTCGCCAGCCTGTCGAATCTGCTGGGCGTGCCTGCCTCAGAGCAAATTTCTGAGCCAAAACCGGGCTCGCGGGCTCAGTCGGGCGGGAGCTCGGCTCCGCGCTCGCTGCTGGCCATGCACTTAGCCATGCTGGCTACGAACGCCGAATGGGGTGACACCCCGTTGTTCCCGTTCGTTGCGGACACCCTCGCTCAGTCTGGCCAAGATGACACGAATCTGCGCAGGATGATTGACGTCCTGGGCCGGGCAGCCGGCTTTAAGCACCAAGTCATTCTGGCTGTCGAGCGCCTGCCGGAGAACGTGCCTCTTGGGGAGTTCGAGGTAGTGACCCTCGGCGCTGAAGGCAGCGTCATGTCGGAAGAGGCGTTCAAGGCGGTGACCGAGCGATTGGAAAACCCGTTGGTGAAGCTGCGTGAAGCACTGAAGCCGAGAGTCGAAGGCGACTCTCGACTTCAAGCGTGAGAGATGCGAGCCGCCCTACAGGATTGACCCGCCCGCGAGTTCCTACCTTCTCCGGGCTCTACTTTGACCTTAAACGCGATGCACACGTCCGCTTTCGGCCAGAAGCAGTCATGCAAGCCAGCGCTCTTCTTGCGCGCTTGAACCGTGTTATCCGAGCGCGACTGCCTGTCCCTGCCTATCAAGGCTGATGAATGAACCCACGGCACCTTGCTTGATGGATTCCACCATGCCCTCCAGGAGTGGCTCGGCGTCTACGCTGGAGGGCATCTTTCCACCGTGACCTGACATGGCTGCCACAAACAGGATGCGCCACTCCTGGCTGAACGTCAGGCTTTCTTCCATCAGCGTGTGAAAGCTTGCGATCTCATCGGGCGCCTTGTCCACGGTCATGAGGGGAACCAGCGCGCCGCCCTCACCGGCTTCAAAGGAGGCACGTTGTTGCGGCGTTGCATCGCCCGGCAACTCGGCGCCAGCAAAGACAAACAGGAGGCGCTGGGGCTCTGGCTGGGAGCGCGCGGCGATAAGCAGGTCGTCGAAGTTGGTGATGTTCATTGGCGTTTGGCTCGGGTGTGTGGAAAGAAAAGTACGGGGCGGCAGATGTGCGAGACGCCTGGCGTTTCAGCCCGGCTTGCCGTCCAGGCGTGGCCGCGTCAGCAGGGCGCCGTAGCCGATGGCGTACAGCGCAAACCCGGCGGACCACAGCAGGGCAGAAAACAGCACTGCATGCGCGGTCCACTCGGGCGCCGCCAGCGGCACAAAGACCCGTACAGGCGCCGCACCGAGAACCAGCAGGTAGCAGGCCACCTCCAGCCGGCCTGCGCGCAGGGGCCTGGCTGTGTGGCCGAGCGCCGTGCGCGTCATCATGCCGATGATCAAGCCACCGGCAGCGCCCACCGCCAGCGCATGGATGGCGGCCGATGCGGGCATCCAGCCCCATGCCGCCAATGCACGCAGCAACAGATGCGCTGGGATCCAGATGTACGCCGCATGCAGCACCCAGACCAGAGGTGCGCGCAGCGTTTTCCAGGGCTTCCACAGCACCCAACGAGCCAGGTGGGTAGCGGCCGCCGACAGCGCCAGCACGCCAATGAAGTGGCCTGAGAGTTGTAGCGCGTCAAAGGCGAGCAGGGCGATGAGCAGGCCCACAGCCAGCTGCTCTATCAGTGGCGACGCCCGGGCCCCCGCGCCCGGCACGCCGTTGTTGGTGAACATGGGCAGTACACGCCCCGTCATCACCGCCATGATGAGCAGCAGCACGTCCAGGCCCAGCTGCAACCCGGCCCACGCCGGCCACCGCAGCACGTCCAGCTGTACCAGGTGGAATGCAAGTTGCGCGGCGGCCATGACAACCAGCAGTGCGATGAAGAAATAGTTGCGACGGTTGCGCGAGGCCAGCAGGGGCCGCGCCAGCGCCACAGCCACGCTCAACGTAAAGCTCACGTTCACGATCGCAGCCGCCCAGCTCCAGGGCGTCAACACCAGCGCGCGCCCGGCCAGCCACAGCAAGGCGAGCAGGGCCAGTGGCAGGCCGGTGGGCGTGGGCTGGCCCGTCCAGTTGCGCCCGGCAGTGAACAGGAAGCCGGTGACCACGGCCAGCGTGAAGCCGAACAACATCTCATGCGCATGCCAGGCCGGCCCCTGCAGATAGGCCGTGTCCATCCAACCGGCAAACTGCATGGCCCACAGGGCGATGGACAGCGCGGCAAAAACGCTGGCCAGCAGGTAGAACGGCCTGAATCCCAGCGCCCACAAGGCGAATCCGCGTGGCGTCGTGGGGCCGTGTGGCTCCTCTATCGTGATGAACTGTTGAATCATGGGGTGCCCGCGGGCAACGGCGCGAGGGTGGTGACATAGCTGTCCTGCTGCGGCCGCTTGCGAAGTGGCCGCGCGGAGGCGATGGTGCCGATGTTCACGAAGCACAGCGCCTCTTCTTCGGCGCCCAGACAGAAGAGGGTGCGCAAGGGCGCCGACTGCAAGGCCTTGCCACTGGTCAGGGCTGAACCGTAGGACTGCGCAGTGGCCATGAGCAGCATGTTCTGGATGGCACATCCGGCCGACACATAGCGCTCGGCAGTGGTGATGCTGGCCGCCGCATCACCGTCCTGCAGACGCACGACAGCCAGCATCAGCAGCGGCGAGCGAAAAGCCTTCTCGCGTGCCTGTACGCGTTGCGCCGCATCCGGCCCTGGCCCCTGCATCCGTTTGGGCAGTGTGGTGCGCCGGCTGTTGATCAGCGTCGCAGCCCAATGCGGCGCATCGGCCGCCGTGTCAAAGAAGAACCTGTCCATCATGTTCCACATAAGGTTGGTAGGGGCCGGTGCCGCTGTGGCTGGCTACCGAGGCCGGTAAAAATGCGCCTGCCTGCACATCGAACACATGAACCTCGCCGTCCTCGATCACGTAGTGCCAGCCGTGCAGCGTGAGCTTACCGGCGTCCACCGCGCGGCGCACCATGGGGTAGTCCATCAGGCGCTCGAGTTGCAGCACCACGGCGCGCTGCTCGGTGCGGCGCAGCGCCTCGGGGCCGGGCTGCACCGGCAAAAGCGCCTCGGAGGCCAGGGTCAGCCAGGCCTTGAGGTTGACGGCTTCATCCGGCACGCCCTCATATGCTGCGCGGATCGCACCGCAATGGCTGTGGCCACAGACCACAACGCGCGAGACCTTGAGGTTGAGCACCGCGAACTCGATGGCAGCCGACGTGCCGTGGTAGCCGACCCAGCGGCGCCCGGCGTCCTGCCCGCCGCCAACGTATCCGTCATGCGGCGGCACAAAGGCGCCGACGTTGCGCACGATGAACAGCTCACCCGGCCCTGACCCGGTCAGCAGGTATGGCAGCAGGCGTGAGTCCGAACAGCCGATGAACAGGATGGTCGGATGCTGGCCGTCGCGCATCAAATTCTGGAACTGCTCCTGCGCACCGGGAAAGGTGTGGTCATGGAATCGCCGCAGGCGCAGCAGCAGGTCGTCGGGCATAGCAGGAGTCTTGATGCTGCTTTCCTACTGGACCAGCGGCGAGTCGCTGGCTTCCAGCGCCACGCCAACCAGGCAGGCCTCGCCTGCCAGGATGGTCAGGTACTGCCGCAAGGCGGTGGCCCAGGTCTGCTGCCTGAGCGCCAGGCGGACAGCCTCGCGGACAGTCTCGAATGGGCGTGGCGTGCCGCTCTTGCGCGCCAGCACCTCCACCACATGAAAGCCAAAGCGGCTGTGCACGAGGCGCGGCAACACACCCATGTCGTTCAGGCCGAACAGCTCGCGGCCAAACTCGGGCGCGCAATCCTGCGGGCCCAGCCAGCCCAGCTCGCCGCCTTCAGCAGAACTGGGGCAGTTGGACCAGCGCGTCGCAGCTGCCGCGAATGCGGCAGCTGCCTTGGCATCGTCGCGGTCATGGCAGCGCACCTCCAGCATCACGCCTTCGGCCCTGTTGCGCAGGGCCACAACGTCAACGCCAGGCGTCACTGCAAACAGGATGTGGCGTGCATTCACCTCTTCATCGGTACGATAGCGGGCTTCATGGGCGGCGTAGTAACGCGCACAGGCTTCGTCCGAGGGCTCGGGCACCTTCAGTTCGCGCTCCAGCAGCGCCTCGATGGCGTCTGTTGCGGCTTCACTCTGCACGCCGCCGGTCATGGGCTCATCGTCTGCCGCCAGAAGGCCAGACTGCTGCGCTGCCTGGCGCAGCAATTCGCTGCAGGCCATCTGCCGCAGGCTCTCTTCGTTCGGGTGTTCACCCTCAGCGTGCAGGGCAACACCGTTGACGCTTGCCACCGGGCCGGGAACGATTGCGCGGCCGGGCACCAGGGGTATGGGCGGTGGCGCGGTGAGCGAGTTGACGAGCGCGGCATCGTAGCCGCCCGTCACTGCCTTGGGTGTACTCGCGGCAGTGGCTATGCCACCGCCCTTGCAGCCGCAGCTGCCTGATCCACATCCGTTGTCCATGATGATTTCCTTCAGAATTTGCAGGTGTGTTCAAAGACCGTCGCGCACAGGCGGCTGGTTGTGGCCTGCCGGTACGTTGAGGCGGCGCGAGCGGGCCACCTGGTACGGACGCAGCACGTAGTAGATGGACGCAAAGCCGCTCCACACATGAACCAGCCGGCTGAACGGGAACAGCAGGAAGATGGTCATGCCAAACACAATGTGGAACAGGTAGGGCCAGGGCAGCGCTGAGAGTGCTGTGGCGTCCACAGGGCGCAGGGTGACGATGCGTTGCGCCCAGTCGGCCAGGATGATCATGACGCTGCCGTCGGTGTGCTGCAGCGAGTAGGGCAGGGTGATCAGGCCCACCACCAGTTGCACCCACAAGATCACCAGTACGGCAATGTCTGTGGGGTGGCTGGTGTAGCGGATCCGCGCGTCAAAAATGCGCCGGTACAACAGCAGTGAGAGGCCCACAAAGCACAACGATCCTGCGATGCCGCCTGCCACCACCGCCAGCATCTGTTTGGTGCCGGCACTCATGAAGATGCCATAGACACTGTGCGGTGTGAACAGGCCCACCAGGTGCCCGAAGAACAGGAACAGGATGCCCACGTGGAACAGGTTGCTGCCCCAGCGCAGCGTGCCGGTGCGCAGCATCTGCGAGGAATCGCTCTTCCAGCTGTACTGGCCGTGGTCGAAGCGCATGAGGCTGCCCACCAGGAACACGGTGAGGCAGACATACGGATACACCTGGAACAGAAAACCATGCAGTGCGCTCATATCGATGCTCCTTGTGCGGGCTGTGACCTGCGGACGAGGCGGATGGGTTGCGGGTCGCCCGGTTTGGCCTGGCCTTGCGTCGAGCAGCCGTCAAAGGCTGCCGGCTCGGCCCAGGCAATGTCCAGCGGTTCGTCGGGCGTGATCGTGACGGCGCGGGCCGGTTCGCCCGCGATCTCCAGCAAGGCGCCCAGCACGCTGGCGTGGCGGCTCTCGCGCTTTTCGAGCGCGCTGAAGATGGCGTTCAGGATGTGCGCCACCTCTGACAGGAAGGCGCGCGCCTGCGCCGGGGGCTGGGTGGAGGCGTACTCCAGCACCACCGGCAGGTAGTCCGGCAACTCGCCCTCGACCAGGAAGAGGCCAGCCGCTTCATAGGTCTTGGCCAGATCGATCATCGCCGGGCCACGGTCACGCGAGTCGCCATGCACATGCTCGAACAGGTGCAGCGAGGTGGCGCGGCCACAGTCAAACAGCTGCACATAGTCGGCCTCAGCGTCGATGGGGCTTTGCGCCAGCTGGCTGTCGACCAGTGCATCCAGCTCGGCCAGCCGTTGCCTGCCGACGATGCGGGCGCCATGCAGCGCGGTGCGCATCTCCTGCAGGTGGCTGCGGATGCCGGCGTCCGGGTACTGCAGCAGCCGCGCAAGCACGCGCAGCGTGACGGACATGTCGTTGTGGGTCTGTTTGCGTTCGTTCATGTCAGATCTCCGCCTTGATGGGGATGGTTCGTTTCTTTTCACTTCCGAAAAGGCTGACTTCGCTGGTGCCTTCAGAGCAGCCGTTGCCAAACGAGAAGCCGCAGCCGCCGCGCACATTGAAGGTGTTCTCGGCGTACTCGCGGTGCGTGGTCGGGATGACGAAGCGGTCTTCGTAGTTGGCAATCGCCATCACGTGGTACATCTCCTCGACCATCGCGCGGCTGATGCCCACCTGCTCCAGCACGGCCTCGTTGATCTCGCCGTCCACATGCTTGCCACGCTGGAAGGCGCGCATGGCCAGCATCCGCTCAAGGGACCGGATCACAGGGCCGGTGTCACCCGCAGTCAGCAGATTGGCCAGGTACTTGACCGGGATGCGCAGCTGGTTCACGTCGGGAATCTGCCCGTTCTGGCCCAGGTGCCCGGCATTGGCCGCAGCGCTGATCGGCGAGAGCGGCGGCACATACCAGACCATGGGCAGCGTGCGGTACTCGGGGTGCAGCGGCAGGGCCACCTTCCAGTCCACCGCCATCTTGTAGACGGGGCTGTTGCGTGCGGCGTCCATCCAGTTGTCGGGAATGCCGTCAAGGCGGGCTTGCTCAATCACCTTCGGGTCATGCGGGTCGAGGAAGATGTCCAGCTGCGCCTGGTACAGGTCGCGGTCATGCTCCACGCTGGCCGCTTCCTGTATGCGGTCTGCGTCGTACAGCAGCACGCCCAGGTAGCGGATGCGGCCCACGCAGGTCTCGCTGCACACCGTCGGCTGGCCGGCCTCGATGCGCGGGTAGCAGAAGATGCACTTCTCGGCCTTGCCGCTTTTCCAGTTGTAGTAGATCTTCTTGTACGGGCAGCCC